>CAYJNX010000130.1:0-6622 GCA_964371525.1 uncultured Akkermansia sp.
AATCCAGCCGAAAAGCACTCAAAAGATGCCTCGTGAGCTGATTTTTCTCATTAGCATATTTAGAATGACGAGAATTTAGAAGATCCCTAATGATGATGTCACTCACCGACAGGTAAGAGTCGCGTGACGCGCTCGGCGCGAGGCAGCGTGATGCTCACTGTCGTGCCCTCGCCTTCACGTGAGCTCAGCCCGAGGCTACCGCCGTGCGCCTTCACAATACGGCGCACGATGAGGAGACCGAGGCCATTGCCGTTTTCCTTTGTAGTGCGGAAGGGTTCGTAGAGATTCCCCATAACTTCGTGGGATATGCCACAGCCTGTGTCTGCTACCTGAATGATGACATCATCATCGGTGCAGCTTGTCACGATGAGCACACCGCCCACAGCTTCTGCGATGGATTGGTAAGCATTGCGGATGAGATTGTAAAAGACTTGGAAGAGCTGCCCTTCGTCTGCCTCCAGCAGAGGGATGTCTTCGGCGAGTTCTTCGTGCAGACTCACACCTCGCGCGGCGATCTCGGGCTCGAGTACGTCGAGTACCTTGCGGATGATCTTGTTGATATCCACCTTGCTCGCCTGTGGCGTGCTGGGGCGCATGGACTGGAGAAACTGCTTGATGAGGGTGTCGAGCCGCTTGACTTCACTCAGCGAGCTATCGAGCAGCTGAGCTATGGTCTGTATCTGCGCGGCTGAAGGGGGGCTCTCACCATCGGCATTCAACTTACGGCGCATGAGCTGGAGATTCAGACCGAGGGAGTTCAGAGGATTCCCCAGTTCATGAGCGACACCGCTGGCAAGGAAGGAGAGGAGGCTCATCTGCTCAGCTTCTGCCTCAGACTCGCTCTTTACCACCTTTTCGGTGTCGTCTTGGATGAGTAGCAGGTACTGATGCTGCTCGCCCTCTTTCTCATCAGAGCCGAGGGGTGCCATGAAGAACTGGTAGTGACGCGGCTCAGGGTAGTGGACTTGTAGGTCGCGCGTGATGGCGTTCCCACTCGTGCTGAGTTCTTCCCACGTGCAGGTCTGCCCCGCGAGTGTTTCAAAGGGGATATCGACCATCTCGCGCACTTCGCGTCCGTAGATGCGGGCGGCAGCCTTGTTCACGAAGCTGATTGATCCGTCGTGGTCGAAGATGATCACGCCGTCGTTGAGCGCATTGAGCACCTCATTAAGCAGGGTGATTTGCGCACTGAATCGCTGGACTAGCTGATGTCGCTCGCGCGAGCTGAGCCTATCCCAGCGTGAGACGATCTTGTCGAGGGTGCTTTTATTCATAGCGAGGAGATGTCGAGTACCACCTTACGGAAGAAGCGATCGAGGGGCAAGTACAAGCAGCCATTCTCATCCGAGAAGACACTGACAGGCGATTCCTTATCAAGCGACACGAGCAGATGCCCCTTAGGCGGCAGCCCATGGATGATGAGTTCGACATCCTGACAGCCCGCTAAGCGGTCATCGCCAGACCACGTATGCGTCAGCGTCATGATATCAGCTTCAGCGCGGTACTGGAATTGATGATAAAGGTACTGCCCCTGCTCATATTCATAGCCATCACCAGCATCTTCATAATGGTAGCTGTCTTCAGACGTAAGCTCACCCCACCACAGATCATAGGTGACGGGAGGATGATCCATCTCTCCCACGTACTGCTGTACAGGCCAGCGCGGGATGACGCATCCAGCCTTCACGAGGACTGGGATAGTCTCAGGGGGGGTCTTGACAGTATACTCTTGCCCGCCCACGCCCATACACTCATCATTCCACAGCGAGTACCACCGCCCAGGAGGAAGGAAGAGCATGCGGCTCGTGTCTCCCTGATGATGCACAGGGATGACGTAGAGCGCATCGCCCACAAAGAATTCACTGCTGCGCCAGTAAGTATCGGGGATATCATGATACTGCAATGCGAGCGAGCGTATGATGGGCAGACCTTCTGTTGCGTATTGATAGAAGGCGGTGTAGAAGTAAGGTAGCAAGCGATAACGCTGCTCGATGGCGTGGCGGCAGTGCTTCTCAGCGGGCTCTCCAAAGCTCCATGGCTCTCTGTCTCCGAGCTCGCCATTGCTATGCGTGCGGAAGAAGAGATGGAAGGCGGAGAGCTGTAACCAGCGGCAGTAGAGCTCAGGGCTGGGTTTTCCCATGAAGCCCCCCGTATCAGAGCCCGCGAAGGAGACACCGCTCGTGCTGAGTCGCTGCACCATAAGGTTCGCCATCTTGAGATTAGACCAATCGGCGGCATTATCACCTGTCCATGTCGCGGCGTAGCGTTGCATGCCTGCATATCCTGATCGGCTGAGAATGAATGGACGACGTCGTGGCGCATGCAGCTTCATCGCGTCATGCGTGGCGCGTGCCATCGCTTGACCGTAGATATTATGAGCCTTCAAGTGCGAGCAAGGATAGCCCTCGAACTCATGTCGCGTATCTTTAGGGAAAGTAGTGTCGGGGAAGAGAGCGGGCTCGTTCATATCTAGCCACAGACCGCGCACCTTTTTCTCTGCGATATGATGATCAAATAGCCCTGTCCACCAGCGACGCGTCTTCGGTGAGGTAAAGTCGGGAAAGTGGCACATACCGGGCCAGACGCGCCCTGTGAGGAGAGCCCCATCGTGGCGGCGACAGTAGACATTCTTCTCGAAGCCACTGCGCCACACATAGAAATCTGGCTCTATCTTCACACCTGGGTTCACGATCGTGACGCACTTCATCCCATTCTCTTCATAGAAGTTCATGAGACCGTCAGGATCAGGGAAGCGTTCCTTGTTCCATGTTAGACTCATGTATTCCTGCATATGATGAATATCAAGATGAAGGGAATCGCAAGGGATGCGCTTGTCGCGGAACTTTTCGATGATGCGTTCTACATTCTTCTGAGGGTAGTAGCTCCACTTGCTCTGATGATAGCCGAGAGCCCAGAGCGGAGGCATACTAGGCAGTCCCGAAAGCTTTGTGTAGTTCGCGACGACATCGACTCCTCGCCTGCCACCGATGAAGTAATAATCCATCTGCCCGCCGTCTGCCCCGAAGAGGAGCCTGTCTTCACGCTCCTTTCCGAAGTCAAAGTAGGTGCGCATCGTGTTGTCAAAGAAAACGCCATAGCACATCCCTTTATTCAAACTCAGGAAGAAGGGGATACTCTTATAGAGAGGGTCACTGTCTTTCTTAAAATCATAATGATCAGATGCCCACATATCGAAACGACGTCCGCGCAGATTCAGCTCGTAGGGCTTATCCCCCAAGCCGAAGAAGTGTGCGCCATCTGGCAGATGCTTGAGCATCCAGACGAGATCATCCCCCGTCTCAGGCTCGGCGCGGTGCCCCATGCCTTCGGCATCGGCGCAGAGCAATCGCCCACTCGCAATGTCGAAGAACTCCAGCCCCATATCAATCTTACGCACACGCACGCAGATCGTGCGAGTGCTGACTTCTATGTAATCGCCACGATCCTCCTCCATGATTCGAGGAAAACTCGGCTGATACTGCGAATCAACGCCATAACTAGGTACGGCATCAAAGATATACCCCTTCACATAATGACATCGTATCACATCGTCATCAAGGAAGGTCAAGCGTAAACTGATATCGCCGCGATAGAGTTCGAGCGTGGACACATCAATCCACTCATACTCGCGCAACATCTGCGAAGGTGTGTCTAAGCTGTCCATAGTAATAGTGTAGTAGAAGAGAGAGGGGGGGAGGATTAGGGAGGGGGAAGAGAGCGATCAGTCGAGACCTAACCGGGAGGCCAGCTAAGTGAGCGAGAGCCTAAGATATGGATGTGCAGGTGGGGTACCGTCTGCCCACCATCTTCCCCCGTGTTCATCACCGTGCGAAAGCCCTTTTCGGTCAATCCCTCCATGCGAGCGATTTCGCCCACCTTCAGCATAAGGTGTGCGAGCAGTGCTGCATCTTCAGCAGTAGCGGCTTCGATATGAGGTATGGGCTTACGCGGCACGAGCAGAATATGCGTCGGCGCAGCGGGTGCGATGTCACGAAAGGCGATACAATACTCGTCTTCATACACGAGGTCCGCGGGGATCTCCTTATCTGCTATCTTTTCAAAAAGCGTCTTTTCCATGACGCTCTTCTTTATATCATATACCCCATTTTTAAGCAATCAGAAAATACACAAACTATCTAACATTACATCTATTAAAAAACGCACTATTTACACAAGTTAAAAGGTCACGGGATTTTATTCCGACCATCTTTATCGGTAACTATCGTATTAAGTACATAGATAAGTATATGCTAAATCCGTAGGTATCATTTCACGCTAAAATGCGGCAAAAGGCGTGCTGTTTCGCTCATTTTCGAGATTACCATTCTGCCCTGACTAATTTTGCAAGTGCCCAGAAGAACACCTGCGAAAGAGAACTAAAAATGGAGAGCAAAAGCTCTCCATTTTGTAATTCGCCGACATGACAGAGATCATCCCGGCATGCTGTTAAACTTCTCTTAGCCGAGTTCCTTGATCTTCTCGACGGCAGCGAGGAGTGTAGGCACGTCTTCGATGGAGATGACGGTGGCTTCCTTGCAGATGCGACCCATCATGCCTGCGAGGCTCGCACCAGGTCCGAGCTCGATGAAGAGGCGTTCGCCCTTATCGGTGAGGTCCTTCATGCTAGCAGCCCAGCGGACGGAGCCACAGACCTGCTCGCCGAGCATCTTGCGGATGTCGTCTGTGCTGGTGACAGGACGCGCTTCGAAGTTGCAATACACAGGTACAGGAGGCATTTCCATAGAAACATTTTCGAGCTCAGCGACGAGCTTTTCCTGAGCGTCGCGCATGAAGCGGCTGTGGTAAGCACCAGCGACGTTGAGTTTCTTCGCGATCTTGATACCAGCAGGGCGCGCACCAGCGACAGCCTTGTCCACACCTTCTACAGATCCAGACACGACGGTCTGACCAGGGCAGTTAAAGTTAGCGACGTCGATGTCACACTCAGCAGCGAGAGCCGCGACAGCTTCATCGCTACCGCCTATCATCGCAGCCATGGTGCTAGGAGCAGCCTGACAGGATTCTTCCATGTAGGCTCCGCGCTTCTGCACGAGGGCAAGACCTTCTTCCATGCTGTAAGTACCGACTGCAGCGTGCGCAGTGAACTCACCGAGGGAGAGACCAGCGGCCGCGACAGGCTCGATATCGACCATGCTCTTGAGCACTTCGAGGAGGGCAAGACCATGCAGGTACAGAGCGGGCTGGCAGTTGCATGTGCGTGTCAGCTCATCATTCGGGCCTTCAAACATGATGTCCGTGAGGGAGTAGCCGAGTGAGGCATCGGCCTTCTCCATCATCTCACGTGCCTGTGGGTAGGATTCGAAAAGATCCTTGCCCATGCCCACTTTTTGGGCGCCTTGTCCTGGGAACAGTAGTACAGCTTTCATAATACAGAGTGCACATATTGTGCGCGGTCATGGTAGCTTAAGATTGAAATAATGTCAAGATGGAAGCGAAATGAGTATTACAAACACATTATAAATCTAAGCTCGCTAGCCGCTTTGCTGTATTACTTGACTGGATGAGAGCTTTTGTATAAACTGTAGTGCAATGAACACAAATTACCTTATCGCTTTGTGCGCAGTTCCTGCGCTTGTCCAGACTGTTGCCGCAGAAGAAGCCAGCAAGCTCGATCAATACACGGAGCTCGCAGCAAAGAGCGTGGAAATCGGCTCGAAGTACTTAGAGATTCTCAATGCTGTCATGAGTGAGGAAGTCACGCCAGCCGAAGCAGCCCCACTCATTGAGGAGCTCGTTGAGCCCTTCCTTGCAATCAATACGGAAATGCAGAAGGTAGCTGCGTCTATGAGCTCTGAGGAGCAAGCAGAATTCCACAATAGACTCGCCAATTCGGAACTCGGCAAAGCACTTATCCAATTAGTTAAATCCATGGAGCCTATAGAGGCTGCTCTCGTCGAGTCGGATTACTTCGGTAGCCCTGAGCTCAAGGCGGCTTGCGAGAAACTCGACCAGGTCGCTGGATAATAATACTCCCAATCCTCATTATCCATCAGCGCGCTAGCAAGTACTGTCGGGACATCAAGCTTACGAATAGGATTTGATGGTCTTATCTCGCTGCGATATTTCTTGACATTCTGCGACCTTTCCTATAGACTCCTCTGTGATGAAGACAAACTATCTTATCGCGTTGTGCGCAGTTCCTGCGCTTGTCCAGACTGTTTCCGCAGAAGAACTCAGCAAGGTCGACAAATTCGGCGAACTCATGGGAGTTACCATGGAAATCGCTTCGAAGTACATTGATATTCTCGATGCTGTAAAGACTGAAGAAGCTACTCCTGCTGAAGCTGCTCCTCTCATCGAGCAACTCGCTGAAACCATGCTTGCCGTCAAGACTGAAATGCAGAATGTCGCTGCATCCATGAGCCCTGAGGAGCAAAAAGAAATAGGCGAACAGCTCGCCGATCCTGAAGTCGCCGAAGTTCTCGACCAAGTAACTAAGTCCATGGAGGCCGTTAAGGCACATCTCATCGAGAAGGAATACTTCGGCAGCCCTGAGCTTAAGGCAGCTTGCGAAAAGCTCGACCAAGCCGCTGAATAAGCTTTCTTAAACTTTTAATCATCAGCGCGCCCTCTTTCCTAGAGAAAGAGGGCGCGCCTTTTT
>CAYJNX010000131.1:0-6544 GCA_964371525.1 uncultured Akkermansia sp.
TCTGAGAAGTGTCTCAGATTCTCATCGTCTCTTTTTGCAGTGCAAAAAGTGTCAGGCGGTCTGAGCGTAGCTCGGAAGCTGAGGACAGCACAGCGATTTGAGACGAAGCAAGCCTGACTCCTCTTCGTCCTCATTGCATTCGGATCATCTGAGAAGTGTCTCAGATTCTCATCGTCTCATTTTGCAGTGCAAAAAGCGTCGGCGGTCTGAGCGGCGCGAAGATGCTGAGAATGGTAGTTGCCAGTGGTGGCACTAAGCGTGCCCTAGAAACGTATATATCGTACATCCCACCCGCAAATTTCCACCCATCTTCCGAATATGAAAAGCGTCTTCGGAGGAAATTCGCGAGACACATTCTGCGACTTTTCACGTATTTACGGTGATAGGACTGAAATAAGCGATGACACGAGCATAGCTTTATCTCAGCCAGCCGCGTACATAGAATTGAACCGCGATCCATAGCGGCTAGCCATGGTGCAGCGATTCTGACACAGTGGCGTATTTTTTATTCCATCGCCTTTCTACGCTATCGCGTTTGCCACGGAAGAGATCAGTCGCGCTGTCGCGCGCGGTGAGGGGAGCGTCAGTTTCTGGCGTGGATGTCCATGCTGGGTTTGCCCCGCGTGCGCGTGCTGCCACCCTCTATGATGAAACTGACGCTGCTGTGGTCTTCGACCCCAGCTTTCCCTCTGGGCGTTGCCCAGACCCATCAGGGACGCCGTCCCTGAACCCTGCTTAAGAGCGAGCTCTTAAGAATCTTTTTAGGTGTCTCGCTGTTTTTGTGACGTTGGTGCGTTTTCAGCATGTCTCCATAGGGAGCGAAAGAGTCTTGTCTTTTCGCTAGAGAAGGTTTATAATTCCGCTATGAAGCAAGCACTCTTATTCTATTTGCCCGCTATCGCGCTGCTCGCATTGGGCTCTCTTTGTGCTCCTACGCATGCCCAGAGTCCTCAGACGGGTGAGGAAGGTGATGTCGTGCGCGTCACGCGCCACCCCGATGGCACTCGTACTATTTACAAGCGTCAGCGAGGGGATTCTGGTATGTTGTCCATGACTTACACGGCGAATGGTAATCTCGCTGTTATTCACGAGTACATTGAGGGTAAGTATTCTCAGCTCGTGGGGTGCAATATTTACGATAGTAAGTACCGCATTATTTATAAGGTCGCCTACGGTTATGATAGTAATGCACGCCTCATCGAGGAGCGTATGTATTCTAACCCAGATAGAAAGCTTGTTCAGCGCGTGATTTACAAGTATGATGAGGTTGGGAATCGCACAAAGCCTGTTGTTGTTTCTCTAAGCACAAGTAAGCACAAGAGTCACAATATCGCTCCTACGATGCGCGATGATGTGGAGAAAATCCATCGCGAAGCAAGATAAGTTTATATAGAAAAAAGTTTATGGATACATTTTCATGGCAAGATAAGGATGAAGAGGGTAAGAAGGTCACGTACCGCGCGACTTACTTCGGTGGCTGGTGGCAGCTGGAAGTTGCTCCAAAGCTCGGCCGCGCTCAGCGCGACGAGGTGGAGTTTGAACCCGCAGAGTTTAACGAGGATATTTGGCAGAGTCTGCGTACGATGCTGTATAATAAGTACCGCCGCCGCCGCGTTTCTTGGGAGCTTGTCGATCACATCGATCAGGTTATCGCTGGTAAGAAGAAGAACGAACGTCGCGACCGCCGATGACAGAGGAGGATATGATTCACTGCGTCGATCCATCGAGGCAGGTGGAGCGCGCTGTTGCTATCATGCGCCGTCTGCGCGAGCCGGGTGGATGCCCGTGGGACGCGGAGCAGACGCATGAGAGTATTCTGAGTAATCTTCTCGAAGAGTCTTACGAGTGTATTGACGCTATTCGCAGTGGTGATGATGCCCATATGCGCGAGGAGCTTGGCGATGTGCTCTTGCAGGTTATCTTTCACGCGCAGTTAGCGCAGGAGAGGTCTGCTTTTGGTCTGCCCGAAGTTGCACAGGAGCTTTCTGACAAGCTCGTGCGCCGCCATCCTCACGTCTTCGCCCAGTCGCAAGTGGACAATACCGAGGCTGTCTTGAATCAATGGGATGCGATTAAGCGCACGGAGAAGTCTATTGAACGCATGCCTTATCTCCACCACTGTGGTGAGGGCTTACCTGCACTGATGAAGGCGAATAAGCTTTCTAAGAAGGCCGCAAAGGTGGGCTTCGACTGGCCTGCTGCTTCTGAGACTCTTGCGAAGGTGCATGAGGAGCTAGCGGAGGTTAAAGAGTGTCTTGCTCATCCAGAGGATAGAGCTCACTTGGAAGAGGAGCTCGGTGACATGCTTTTTAGCATGGTGAATCTCTGTCGTAAGTGCGATATCGATCCAGAGCTGGCTCTCAGTGCGGCGAATGCGAAGTTCATCCGTCGCTTTAATCAGGTCGAGGAGTGTATCATTTCGCAGAATATGAGTCTCGAAGAAGCTAGTCTTGACCAGATGGAGCTGGCATGGCAGCAGTCGAAGCAGTCAGAGGTATAATTCAGCATCCACAGGAGCTTCGTATGATTATAGGAAAAGGGGTAAAATGGAGTTCTCTCGTTCTGAGTTCTCTTGCATTAGCTGCTTGCAGCCTGTTCTCATCTGAGCAGGATGAGGATAAGGAGAAGGAGAAGGAGAAGGAGAAGATCCAGCAAGGTAGCTATAATCCTAACTTCCCCACTGGCGAGCGCAGTATTGACGAGCTTTCTATGACGGGGAATAACCCGACAGGGCAGAGTCTCAGGGTCACGACTTCTGAGCAGTTAGAGAAGATTGACAATCAGGCCGAAGGTCCTGTGTTTTTCACTGACCCTGATAATCCTGATGCAGACATTGAGGGGATCAGTGTTGCTTTCGAGGGTGCACGCCAGCGCATGAGTTGGCTCACGAAGCTTTCCTACGCGTCGAAAGTCTCAAGGCGTGAGAGGCTTCCTTTGATTATCTGGTTTCATGATTCTCTGCTGAGTCCTAAAAGTAAGGCTATGGCAAAGGATCTCTTCGAGACACCTGAGTTCCTCGCTTGGATGAAGGGGAAGGCGATAGGCGTGCGCCTCGACTCCAGTGCGGGCTACGATGAATCTGGAATGCAGAGCGATAAGGCTGATACGCAGAATGTCCGTGCCATACGTCAGCGCTACGGCGTGAAGCATATCCCGACCTTCGTTGTCGTCAGTGCGACAGGTGAGGTGGTGGAGAAGATCGATGCGTCAGATGGCTTTATCGCAGGAGCGAGTTTAGAGATAAGAGAAGCTGTCGCACAAGCGCAGCGTTTATACGACTTTCACCGCGAAGAATTAAAAGCTAAGGGCTATCGCGAGTGGGTGAATGCGCGTGGCGATAGAAAAATCTTCGCAAAACTGCGTCGCTTCGATCGTTCAAAGGACATTGTCTATTTAATAGAAGAGTCGGGTAAGCCTTATAAATTAAAGCTTTTCGATTTCAGTGCGAAAGATATAGAGTATCTCGATGCGCTTCCAAAAAAGAGTACAACAGCCACTCCTCGCTCACGATGAAAACAGCAGGGACGAAATCCGACCAGACGAAGGCTCTGATTATGCGCGCCGCGGTGCGTCTCTTTACTGAGCGCGGTTTCGCTGGTAGTTCCCTGCGCGATATTGCGAATGAGGCTGAGCTGAACATGGGGCTGATTCGCTACCATTTCGGTACGAAAGTGGATCTGTACCGCGACACGCTTGCACACTTATCTGAGCCTTATAATACCGCTTGTTTAAAGGCTCTTCGTGAGGTCTTAGAAAGTGGTAAGCCTGATGCCGAGCCGCTGATCTACGCGTGGCTCGCTGCTCCTTACACTCACTGGGATGAGGATGCTCTCGTCGGAGGGGGGGAGCTTCTTTGCTTCTTGAATAAGATGGGTTATGAGTCGCCAGAGCTCACCCATGAGGTCTACGAGTCGCATTATTCTTTTGCTCTCATGGAGTGGCAGCAGGCACTTTCTGAGTGTTACCCTAGCTTGACGCGAGGTGACTGGTTCTGGTGCTTGACCTGCTTGCGCGGTATGTATTTTAATATTGTCGCGCATGACGATTTCACCTTGTGGTCACTGCCGACTATTCATAGCAAGGAGTCCGCGCTGCATCGTCTTGCTTCTGATGCCGCAGCTATGCTGCATCGCTACGCACACACTACTTGATTGACTCTCTCTGTGTCTTGTGATAGATTGGTTCTCTTCACTATGATTACAATTACTGGAACCCACAATGAGGCTATCTGCTATTGCGATGAGCTTGAAGCTCAGGCCGCCGCGCAGATCAGGACGCTATGCCATCAGAAGGCATTCGCCGATTGCAAGATTCGCATCATGCCTGATGTGCATGCGGGCATGGGCTGTACCATAGGTACAACGATGAGTATTCGTGATAAAATCGTCCCCGGTATGGTGGGAGTCGATATAGGATGCGGGATGGAGACCACCACGCTCAAGGAAGGCGATGTTGATCTCGCGCGGCTCGATGAGGTCATACGTAAGCATATCCCCTCTGGTCGTAGCGTACGTGAGAGTATCCATGCGCTTAATGACGAGATCCAGCTCGACGAACTGCGCTGTGTGAAGCATGTGAATCTCGGTCGCGCTCGCCGCAGTATCGGAAGTCTCGGCGGGGGGAATCACTTCATCGAGCTCAATCGTGGTTCAGATGGTGTCATTCACCTCGTGATTCACTCTGGCAGCCGTCATTTAGGGCACGAAGTCGCGGATTATTACCAGAAAACCGCCTATGAACAGCTCTACGGAACTCTCGCGGAGAAGTCGCAAGAAATCATCAAGACGCTGAAAGCAGAGGGGCGTCATCAAGAGATCGCCTCCGCGCTCGAAGCCTTCAAGGCACAGCACGCTCAGGGACACCTGCCGCCAAAGGAGCTCACCTACGTGGAAGGAGCTCTCTTTGACGACTACCTGCATGATATGAAGATTGTGCAGCACTTTGCGGTCTTGAACCGTCGTGCTATGACTGCGGTCATCCTCGAAGAGATGGGGCTGCGTGAGGAGAGCCGCTTTACTACCATTCACAACTACATCGACACAGACAGCATGATGCTGCGCAAGGGTGCAGTCTCAGCCCGTGCTGGAGAGCGACTGCTCATACCTATCAATATGCGTGACGGTAGTCTCATCTGTGTAGGGAAGGGGAATGATGAATGGAATCAGTCCGCTCCTCACGGAGCTGGCCGTCTCTATAGCCGCACGACTGCCTTTAAGCAGCTCTCTATGGATGAGTACAAGAAGCAGATGGAGGGTATCTACACGACGAGCGTGAGTGAGCTCACGCTAGATGAAGCGCCTATGGCTTATAAGAGCATGGAGAGCATCGTTAAGCATATCACCCCCACAGTCGATATTCTCGATCGCATCATTCCGATCTACAACTTTAAAGCAAGCGAATAAGAATCTGCAAGCTATTTCCTTCTTTGGCTCTTTGTCCTTTACCTCGAAAAGGATTTTGCTATACTAGTTCCGTTCATGAAATCTATCTTGTTACCGCTCACCCTGATTTGTGGTCTATCACCCTTGATGGCCTTTGATAGCGCGAAGCTGCGCACCGACATCACCCGTGATGAGTCCAGCTCCACCTTCAGTTCCGACTTCGGCTATGTCGTCCTTGAAGACGCGACTGTTCGTCGCGTTTGGGATGGAGATGGTCGTCGTCTCAGTCTCGACTTCCAGCCTAGCGACGGATCACTTATCTGTGGACGCATACGCTACGACAAGCCGATTAGCATCTCAGAAGCCTCGCGCGAGCTTAACAACATAGCCCAAACAACAGGGCGTGGCTGGCGCAAGACTGATAAGGCGAAAATCGAACCTCTCGGTTTCCAGAAGGCTCTGTTCTGCTCCATAGAAGACAAGTCTAAGGATAAGACTTACTTTTTCGCGGTACAGAACAAGTCGGGGAAGGTGACTTCTATTAACTTCTACACCGACGTGCCAAAGTCGAACCGCTACGCGCTCGCAGAAGGTAGTACGCAGCCACACCGCACCGCCATGGGCTCTAGCAGTAATAGCTCCGCTGAGCAGATCGCCTACCTGAACGCGCAGGAAGCGAAGTTCAAGGGGAGACGCGATACCGCTATCGCCGCGAAGCCTGTCGTCGTCGATACAGCTAAGCCTGTTACTCCCACAGCACCAGCTACTGAGATCAAAGAACCCACAGCTGTCTCCGCTGCTCTTGCTAACCTTAGCAAGAAGAAGGAAGAAGAGCCTCGTAGCTTGTACGATCAGGCTTACGGTTATGTGAAAGATCTGGGTACACAGAACCTGCTAATCATCCTCGGTTCGCTCCTCGCTCTCATCATTCTCTTCAAGCTCTGCCGCAAGAAGAAGTCGCCTAAGACTCCAGCGAAAACAGCGACGAAGCCTCCTGTCAAAAAATAAGAGTTTTTCTATGCAATAAAAAAAGCTCCTCGTGCTGCGCGAGGAGCTTTTTTTAGTTTAAGAGATCCATTAAACTTATAGATAGTAAATGCGGGTCTGCTCGTTGTAGCGTTCGACTGCGGCGATGATGTCTTGATCGGGTGTCGTGTCATCGT
>CAYJNX010000132.1:0-6499 GCA_964371525.1 uncultured Akkermansia sp.
CCCGACTCTGCTACACGCAGTACGGGGTGTTTTTTCTGACATCGTCAGGACGAGATCTTTCGCTCATAATGAACACATTAAATCTATAGATTCCTATATAAGCGACACCTAAATGGATTCTTAAGGGCAAAGCCCTCGCGGAAAAGCTGTGCTCACAGAGCATAGCAGCGTCAGTTTCTTATAGACTGAAGTCACACGCGCCCGCTATGTAAACCCAGCATCACCTCCACACCCGAAACAGACGCGCCTTCTACCGCGCGCGACAGCGCGACACTATTCTTACCGATGAAAGCGCGAAAACAAGCACGCTAGCTACCCAAGAGTCAAGCATATCGGAAGATATGCTTGACGAGCCGTGGGCAAGGAAACGAGATTAACATACCTCTCCAAAACAACGCTCAATTGCATCTTTCGGGTGATGCAATGACGAAGTCAGGAAAAAGAAAGAGCCTAGCCCCTAGTGAAAAGGAGCTAGGCTCTGAAATGTGCTTAGGAAGGAACTTGCAAAATCAGCAGCGCTCATTTCGCAAGCTACCCTTCTGATTAGTTCTCATTCTTGCGACGGCGGCGAGCCAGCAGCCCAGCAAGCGCGAGAAGGCTCAGCGTAGCGGTGCTAGGCTCTGGGATGTAGAAAACGAGGTGACCATTCGCCGAGCTGCTGTATCCAAGAGCCGTAAATGACTCTCCTAGCAGCGTTAAATCACCATTATACACATTGATCGTCACATCTCCGTACCATGTGTTGAGCTGATCCTCTTTGACACCTTGTAGCTCGAAGGCGATCATTTCTTTACTATTCAGCAGGATTTCAAAGTCAGCGAACTCAGTTGTTAACACGATATCGAGCGTCAAACTCTCTTTTATCGATACATTCTGCATGGTAATCGAAGTAAGGCTGTAGACTGTCATCTCATGCGTTCCACCATCTAATGTGGTGATGCTCTCTGTATCTGGCTTAATGGTCAAGCCACCATCCACGGCGGAAGATACCTGAATAGTGTGGTCCACCAGATTCAGTGTCGCATTATTATTCGAGATGCTAGAGCCTATTCCCTGAATGCTATCAATCAAGGTCAGGGTTGCATTATCTTGAAGCGTCACCACCGAGCCGTTCAAGCTGATACCAGTCATCGTCATCGTCGAGCGCTCACCAAGATCCATGGTGGAGCCATACAAGCGGCTGTTCGTGATACTACCCGTACCATCAGCAGCAAGTGTGACCGTCATATCATTCAGAACAGCATCTGTGATGGTACCTTCTCCTGTAGCGGTATGAGTGATAGCCAAAGCATCTGATCCAGAGTTTTCGATACTTGCACGATCCTGATTAGCGGCGACGGTAAGCGCACCTGCACTGATCTGCCCCGTATCGTCGAAGTACACGTTATTTCTCATAGTCACTCCTGCGTTGAGAATTAACTGACTATCTCCCATACTGCTAACAGCCCGCGAACCTAAGGCATCGTTCGCGTTCACGTTCACGATAGATCCTGCGCGTAGTAACGTGCCTCCTGAGTAGTTATTCGCTTCACTTAAGCTCACTGTTGCATTAGCCGCTACGATTACATCACCTGGACCAGTGATGCTTGACCCTTCGGCCTGACCGAAGCCATCTCCAAGAGTAACTTCTGCACTAGCACCACCAAGAGTGATATCTGGGCTCGCGCCACCCGAGATAGTTTGCCCAGTACCATCAGGGATGAAGTAACCAGCGGTATAGCTCAGTACGCCGTTGTTGAGCGTGTAGACATAGCCCTCTGTCTCACCTGTAAGCTTACCAGCGTCTACGATGTTGCCTGCACCCAGCCACGCGCTTAGATCGCTAGATCCAGCACCTGAGAACAGAGTGAGTGAGTAGGTGGAATTATCGGATGTGTTAAAGGTGATATCAGTCAGGTCTATGATAAGATCACTACCAAATATGAGTGAACCTTCAATGGAGATCTGAGAACTATAGTCCCACTCGCCACTCAGTGTCAGGCTACCGCTTGTGTCCACTCTGATACTTCCCGCGGCGATTCTATCTGTCACGTTGAGGCTCGACTTAACGGTCAGCGCACCTGTGTAAGCAGAGAAGCCCGAGATGCTACCAGCTTCGACAGACACAGCATTATCTACTGCGAGACCACTGAGGTTCAGCGCACCATCTATCATTCTCACGCTACCGCTACCCAGAGCATCCACATGCTCTACAGTGAGGCTATCGCCATGAATGACTGTCCCGCCACTGTAAGTATTAGCACCCTGAAGGGTTACATTCGCGTTAATATGCAGCTCACCATCCCCAGAGATCGCACCCATGCTTGCGGTACGAGTGTAGTCACTTCCTGCGTAATGCAGCTCGGACTTAGACTGGTTCAGGGCGATGTTTCCACGCCAGTCGGCAGCATTATAGAAAATCACCTTAGCATTCTCCACATTGAGGGTCTTGGTATTATCGCTACCAGTATAACCGTTCTTTTTCATCGTGAAGTTGTATATCTCCCCTTCTACTGAGCTCACGGTCAGATTCCCCATGCGATCGCCATCGGGAGAGAACGTACCATCAAATGTGTTATTGGCACTCATCTGAAGGTCAATGTGACGCTTCTGCACGCTATTATAACCCCAGTCATAGCGGATGATACCTTCGCCCGACAGTTCATTGAGATAGAGTGTCGAGTGCGTTGAGGCAAATAAAATGAGATCCGCACCCGCTACCATCTTGAGACCCATACGAGAATTAGCAGAACTTCCTTCGATACTCAAGTAAGACTGAGCACTGGCTTTCAGCTCTAAAGTACCCGTGAAGAGATCACTCGAGTCGAAGCTCATGCGAGAACCCCATTCGTGGCTAAAGTCAATGATAATCGTTCCATCACCCTTGATGATTTTATTATTATTGCTACTACCATTCGCTGAGGAGAAATTCACGGTTGCGCCAGCAGCCACATCAACTGAGCTCATGTTCACCCAGCTCGTGTATACCAGCGTCCCCTGACCTTCGACGTTCAGTGTATGGGAGCCGAGACCAGCTGCACCAGTGAGAGAGGCTGTCGTACTATCTTCTAATGCGACATTAAGAGCACCATTTGTGAGAGTAAGCCTATTCGAGTCGATGGTAACGGTGCCACCACCGAAGAAGCCCAGTGTACCACCATTGATCGTGATAGCACCTGTCCCCAGGGCCGCGTCGTTATTAATAAGAAGCGTACCAGCGTTCAGAGTAGTACCTGCGCTGTAGGTGTTTGCCGTGCTGATGGAGAGAGTACCCATACCACTCTTCACGAGGCTTGCAGGATCACCGAGTACACCATCACTACCGATGAAGCTATAATTCTGATCACTATCGACAGTAATGCTCTCGGCGTTGATCGCACCTACTATCGTGATCTCATTATCCGTGACAGCAGATGCGCCGAAGGTGACAGAATCGCCTTGAGCGAATGTGCTAGCGTCAGAGCCGTCTAACCATTCAGAATCAGTCGTATTCCATACACCAGCGCCACCACTCCAGTCGAGATCCTTCGAGGCTTTTGTATATGTGATAGAGCCCGTCGGGGTAAAGGAGATATCATAAATGGAACTTCCAGTATAAATCAGGTTATCTGTCTTATTCAGGTCAGAAAAGCCTTCCAAAACACCCGCACCGACGATATCGATGAGCTGTAGCGTGTAGGTATTCCCACTGACCTGCCAGAGCGAAGAGTCTATGCTATTAATATCGAAGCGCACAGTAGAGTCGAGAGTCAGCGTGCCTGCGACATCTATCTGCCCAGCGGCGAATAGGGTCTGCGTACCTGTAAGAGTGAGAGCAGCGTCTGCCGCGATGCTGGCGGTGTTCCCCGCATTGCCAAAGTTGATATTCGCGATACTGGAACCAGTTGAGGTGATCGATAAGCTCGAGCCTGCCGAGGTCATATTAACCGCGCCTATCGTCGAACTTGCGTTACTAATAGTAAGGGAGCTGTTCGCATGCTCGTAGTTCACCGTAGAAATCGTAGCTACCTTCTCACCACTGAGAATAGCATCACTACCATCACGCAGGTTCAGCGCGTTGATATTAAGAGCTGACGTGATGGTATAAGTCGCACCATCTGTACCCACGGCATTGAGGCTCGTTTTAAAATTATCAGAGGTGACACTACCAGAGGCTGCGCCATTCAGGGTGATATTATTCGCATTGATATGCGTATTACCTATAGAAGCTGCCCCGGCATAGAAGAAGGAGATATTCCCCACTGATGCATTAGCGAGATCAGTACCAGCGGTGTTAGCTGCACCCTCTACACCAGTACGAACCCCGAACTCGATAGCACCAGTACCCGCCACATCGCTCATATTGCTTGAAGCATCTGTGGCATTACCAAAGAAGAAATCCTTATTCCTCCCTGCATTCGTGGAAGCCATGATGAAGTCTCCTTCGAATTCACTATGATCACCGTAGTAAATATTCGCATGAGGAAGTGAGTCTGTCCCCCCATTTCTGAATTGTATGTTACCCGAGTCTGCATCCGTAGGAGCCACATAACCGTCCAAACCTGCGAGGACGGTATAACTCTTAAGGTCACCTATCATATAAAGACCACCATTACCAGAAGCTGCTGATTCTAATGCGTCTTTGATATAAATACCCGTCGTAGAGCTAAATGTCCTTATATTCCCTCCTGTATAACCGCCCGTGTAGTCAAGGATGATACCATCATTATCAGTAAGAGTCGGCAATGGTGTACCTACGGTTTGTGTCGTCATATCCGCAATGACTGGGTTAGCCATCGCGTAGTTCACACTACCCGCAGTCATCGCTACAAGTAGTGCCTTCCTAATCATTAAGTTAATAGTAAGTTTCATAATAATATATAGACTTCGTTCTTTCATCATAGCAAAATCCCCCCCTCATTGCAATACAATAATCCTATTTTGAATGAAAAAAACACCTAACAATTTCACCTTAAATAATGGGCATTTTGCCCTTTAACCCTTTAAATTAGCAGCTTCGGATTTTGCATGCACTTGGGATGATAATTTACGGCGTTTGGGCGCGCATAGCGAGCTATGTAAGCCCAAAAAGCTGTAAAGTCTCGCCAGAATGCGGCAAAAGGCGTGCTGTTTCGCTCAATTTCGAGATTCCCGTTCTGCTCGGACTAATTATGCAGGTGCACTTTAATAAGGAGCATCCTTCGCACCTCGGGGGATGTCTGCGCCTGGTTTGTTGCCGAAGTGAATGTAGGCAGGTCTCTTAGCACACTCAAGCTTAGAGACCTCCCTCTTATTCGGATCATCATCGTCCATGCGTATGAGCTGCCCCGTATGCCAGTAGAGGCTCGTGTAGGGCTCGATATGGAGTTTTCGACTGCCGCCGTCGAAGTCAACCGTGACGAGGTCGCCTTTAATAGAAAAATCCTTCACCTGATAGTAGCCTTGGATGGCGAACTCACCCACCGTGCGCATCCAGCCTGTACCGTCGTCCTTGAAGCAGACGAAATAATGATAGAATAAGCCACCGCCTATTTCGTTGTACAGGATGGCGAACTTCCCATCGTCTGTCCATTTTAGCGTACCACCGACGCGATCGCCGACGCGACGCACCCACTCGCGCTTACTATTCGTCACCTTGATAT
Source organism: uncultured Akkermansia sp. (assembly GCA_964371525.1). Lineage (GTDB taxonomy): Bacteria > Verrucomicrobiota > Verrucomicrobiia > Verrucomicrobiales > Akkermansiaceae > Akkermansia. Next base: position 5,601 of record CAYJNX010000132.1, read on the forward strand.
TGTCCGTGTACTTGTAGGGGAACTCCGCTTCGAAGGGGGCGACACCTTTCTGCTTCGGCTGGGGGATGCTCGGCGTTGTATCATCGTAGCTGATGTAGAACTGCTCCGTACCACCATAGGTGGGATGAACTACAGAGCTTACAGTGATGCCCTTTTCTCCAAAGTGAATATTTTCTACATAGTCGCCCATATAGAGGCGCGAGCTGTATGAGTCCTTCTTAATCATATGGTAGTTACCCTCTTTATCGCGCTCGAATATCCAGAAAAGGAGATACACGCTGCCACAGGGTAACTGATGCCCCCAGAAAACGATCTTATCATGCCGTGGACTCCACACATGATTCAAGCGGCTGAGTGCAATACTATGATCATAGCTAATCTCTGCATACTGCTGACGCAGGAAAGCCTGCTCCCAGGCGAGCCGCTGATCGACTTCTGAGCCTTGTAGAAAAATCATGGGGTCTTCGTCGCGCGCAGGAGGAGTAGACGGAGCAGCTGCATTCAGAACAGCGCTAAGGGTCAATAAGGGATACAGGGGAAGAATAAGAGATTTCATCATCATTACACCACCATGTTAGCATGCGGAGAAGCTGAGTCAACGTCGCTTTAAAATTATGACAAAACTTGTAAAGAAACCCAGCATTTTTAACTTGCAGGAGTGAAAATGCTCGTTATACTAAACATTAACTCTAATCTATCATATTTTATGAAAAACACCCTCCTCGCGATGAGCCTAAGTGCTCTCATTCTGATGGCTAGCTCTGGCACTTGCTGGGCAGATGGCGCGACACGACTAGCTGGATCTAATGATTCCATTGACCCAGGCCAGAGCAAGCTCATCACGGCGATGACTGACTACTACGCGCTCTGCATCATGGAAGATAAATACAGGCGTTTCA
>CAYJNX010000133.1:0-6394 GCA_964371525.1 uncultured Akkermansia sp.
TCATTCTGTTGATGAGGTCGACATCTTTTTCCGTCGTTTCTGAAATAGCTCCCATGTGGATGATGGCCTGTATTTCTGCCACATGCTGATTTAAGAAGTCCTTCAGATCCTCAGGGGCGACGACGGCGTAGAGCTCGCGCTTCGCGATGTTCTTCCACTTATCTTCCGAGCCTAGCCAGTCTGCGACGACGAGATCCTTGTAGCCTGCTTCTTGCAGACCTTTGAGAATGTTTGAGCCTATGAATCCTGCGCCACCTGTGATGATAATCATAATAGTTCGAGTATGGGTTGATATGAATCGTTGAATAGTATATTTTTGCCTACGCCCGCGCGCTCTGCGGCGAGTATGTCGCGCTCCTTGTCTCCGAGTGAGAGTGACTGAGCCATGTCTATGTCATGCTTTTGCTGAGCCTTGATGAACATGCCCGCTTCGGGTTTTCTGTCTTCGCCCTCTAAATCGGGGCAGAAAAAGATATCCGTGATGCTGATGCCTTCTTTCTGAAACTCTGCCACCATGTAATCGCTGAGCCGATGGAAGTCCTCCGTGCTGTAGTAGCCTCGGCAGATGCCTGATTGGTTCGTGATGACGATGATGAGGTAGCCTTTCTGCTGGGCTAGACGGCATAAGTCGAAAATACCGTCGATGAAGTGAAAGTCTTCTTGGCGGTACACGTAGCCAGTGTCGACATTAATCGTCCCGTCGCGATCGAGAAAGAGTGCCTTATTCATGGAGCTGTGGGGGGCGCTTACTGATTCCCGTGAATCATCTTTTCCGTGATGCCGCAGAGCATATGACCGATGGCAATGTGCATCTCCTGTATATGATTCGCGCTCGTTGCGGGCACATTAATGAGGTGATCGGCATCATTTCGCATCTCACCCCGAGCCTGACCTGTCAGGGCGACGGTGTGGATGTTCATCTGCTTGGCTTGCTGCATGGCGAGCAGCACGTTCTTGCTATTCCCACTCGTGGAGAGCCCGACGAGCACGTCACCAGCCTTTCCTACAGCGGCTACTTGGCGGGCAAAGATCTGCTCATAGCCATAGTCATTCGCCACGGCTGTCAGGATGGATGTGTCAGTCGTCAGAGCGATGGCATCCATGGCCGCGCGCTCCATCTGGTAGCGGCCGACGAGCTCGGCTGCGAGGTGCTGCGAGTCGGCGGCTGAGCCCCCATTCCCACAGAAGATGATCTTATTACCACGTCGGTACGCCTCGACCCACAGTGATGCTACTTGCTCTAGCTGGGGGCTGAGTTCTTTTAACTGGATAAAACACTGAGAAATGTAATCGAGCTCTTTATGGAAATAGTCTTGCATCATTGATTATTTAATAAGCGTGAGAGGGTGCTGCTCGTCGAGTAGCCTTCTAAGCGAGGGAGAGTATAGGATTTCCCCCCATATGATTCGACGAATTGTGCCTCGGGCCAGTCTGCGAGCGCGTAGCCCTCCTTCGCGATGATATCGGGGCGCAGTTCTTCGATCAGGGGTAGGGCTGTATCATCGTCGAAGATCACAACGTAGTCCACCTGTTCGAGTGCCGCGACGAGTGACGCGCGTGTCTGCTCATCCTGCACGGGTCTGTCTTCGCCCTTGTAGCGTTTCACCGAGCTATCGGAGTTCACACCGACGACTAACCAGTCGCAGTGCTTTTTCGCCTCCGCAAAGGAGTGTAAATGCCCGAGGTGCATGAGGTCGAAGCAACCATTGGTAAAGCCTACGACCTTCCCCTTCGCCTTCAGGTGCGCGCATATCTCCTTCGCATCTTCGAGGTTCAGCAGCTTCTTGCCTATACGCCACAGCGCGTGATGCCCCTCACTGATCGCATCGTATACCTCCTCTTGTGAGACAGAGGCCGTGCCGAGTTTCCCAATCGCCACGCCAGAGGCTATATTCGCCAAGCGCATCGCATCGGACGCAGGAGCACCGGATGCGAGGGCTACGCCCAGCATCGCAAGTGAGGTATCACCTGCACCAGAGACATCAAACACATGCTTCGCCTCCGTCGGGATCTGGATGACCTCATCGGGTGTCTCGCGTGAGATGAAGGCCATGCCATGCTCGCTGAGCGTGACAAGAACATTCTCAATACCGCAGTGGTTAAAAAGGAACTGCGCGCCACGCTTGAGATCCGCTATAAAGCTGCCTTTCTCGGGCGAGAGCTCGATCTGAGTCGCTTGGGAGAACTCCTTTAAATTCGGCTTCACGAGCGTCGCGCCTGCGTACTTCGCGTAGTCACAGCCCTTAGGATCGACGAGTACCTTCTTCCCCCATCGCTTGCAACGCTCGATGATAAAAGCCGTGCTCTCGCGCGTCAGAGTCCCCTTCGCATAATCGGAGAGTAGGACGATATCCGCTTGCTGAATAGCCTCTTCGAGGCTCTGTTCCTGCTCCTGTAGAAGCGCCATGTCTATATCGCGCACCTTCTCCTTATCCAGTCTGAGGATATGATTGTTATTCGCGATGAGGCGCGTCTTGAGAATGGTGGGGGAGTCCGAGAGTCTTTTGATCGTACTCTTGCATTGAATATCGGATAGAAGCGACTCCACATGCTGCCCAGAGGCATCATCGCCGATAAAACCGAAAAAGTGAGCGTTCGCGCCTAATGAGACAATATTACTGAGCACATTCCCCACTCCGCCCAGCATGAATTTTTCCTCAGACTGCTGGAAGATGGCAACAGGAGCTTCAGGGGAAATGCGATCCACCTTTCCATAGACAAAACAGTCTAACATGATGTCACCTAGGCATAATACATTGATATCCGAAAAGCGAGTTAGATATGAAAAAAAATGTTGCATTTCCTAGTTCTTTTTGATAAAGATTACATCACAGCTTGTGCGCTTGCAAGCTTTTTTAAATGAATGCGATGAAAAAGATTTTAGTAATTAAGCAGGGCGCTTTAGGTGATTTTATCTCAAGTACAGGGCTGTTAACCACATTGCGTGCAAAATACTCTGAAGCTCGTATTGATCTACTAACTGACTCTAGTCTGATGGAAATGGGGCGTCAGATGGGAATATTCCACAGCATTTACCATGACAATAGGACGAGATTTAACATCGTTGACTGGTATCGTATCTGTAAGAAAGTAATCGCAGATGGCCAGTATGATGCCGTCGTGGATCTACAGCGATCGAATCGTACGAGAGTGCGTTATCCATTTTTTGTCAGTCTTTTTACGCGCAGAAAGATAGAATGGCTTGTTGAAACAAGAGATATCTTTGGGACCTTTCCCATTCAGAGCGCGAGTCTTGAGTTTTGCCAAGGCGAAGAGAAGCATTTTGCCCTTTTACCCGAGCGTTTTGTGCTTGTCGTACCAGGCTGCTCCGCTCAGAATAAGCATAAGCGTTGGCCTAAGGAGTATTACGCGGATATAGTCCAGCGTCTGGCAGCACAGGGTATACACAGCGTGATCCTTGGCACAAAGGCAGAAGCCGAAGAGGTGAACTTCATCGCCAGTGCGAGCGAGTACGCCGTCAATTTCCTTGGGAAATCCAGCCTACTCGATATTCCCAGTTTAGCTAAAAAATCAATGCTCATCATAGGAAACGACACAGGTCCTACCCATATGGCATCGCTAGTCGGCACTCAGGCCATTGTCTTATTCCCACAAAAGACGGCCGCCTCCACCATCAAGCTCGATAACATCACGAATCTGATCGGTCCTCTGATCTCAGACATCAGCGTCGAGACCGTGTGGCATCACGTGACACTCTGCATTCCCTCCCTCAGCTCAGAGAGCCCCCCCAACGCGGGATCGTAAGAAATGTGAATCTTTGAAATGAGTGTAGCGGCGCATTTTTGCCTGCTATAGCAGTGAATTCGTAAGTCAGCTCAGCGAAAAAATGAAAGATATGAAAAAAGTAACAATCATCGTCCCCGCGTATAATGCTTCTAGCTTTATACGCGACGCACTCGATAGCCTTAAAAATCAAGATTATCCTGCCATGGAAGTCGTCTGTATCAACGATGGCTCTACAGATGATACAGCGGGCATCCTTGATAGCTACGCAGCATCACATCCATGGCTGCGCGTCATACATCAGGAGAATCGTGGGCAGACACGTACGATGAATCGCCTCCTGGATGAGGTAGCGCAAGACACGGACTACGTGATGATGCTTGATTCTGACGATGCATACCACCCCGCTGCGATCAAGACATGCCTACACCTCATGGAGCAGCAGCCCTGCGATGTTCTTGAGTTTGGGGTAGTCAGAGGTGATCGTGTGCCTAGCAGCTTTAGCGATGCCACTGCTACCATTTTAGAAGTCACTCAGACTCGACGCGAAGAGGACATGGGGATTTATTTTTCTAAATCCACCCGTAAGCATGGCTGGATTAGCAAGAATAATAAATTCTATCAATGGAGCGTGATAAAGGATCTGCGCTTCAGAGAGGTGCTTTCCTACGACGATGATCACTTCTATGCCTTCGAGCTGAATCAAATTATATCAAGCAAGATACTCAGCTCTGTTCCTCTCCTTTTCTATAGAGTGAACCCGAATAGTGTCACTCAGAAGCTGCATTTTCCCCGTTTTGTTCAAGCGACTCTAGCCTGCATAGGATTATGTATCGACGAGTTCGTAAAAACAGGTGTCGTACCTAGCCAGTACCGCGAGGAGTTCATACAGGAATTAGCGAATGATGCCTTCCGACAAGTCATTAAAAAGAATCTCAGGAAAAACCGCGATAAGAAGCAGCGTCAGCAGCTCGCAGCCGTCGCTTCTGATGCCATGGAGGCATTTTTCCGTGATGGTATCATCACACCTAGGCACTATAAACTCAGTCAGCGTCTTGGTATCGCGCTCCTGCGCAAGAAGTATTATGCGCTTGCGCGAATCATTTGCTCAGTCTCCTGAAGGGGACTGAGCAAAATTAGTTCGAGCAGAATGCTAGTCTAGAAAATGGGCGAAACAGCACGCCTTTTGCCGCATTTTGGCGAGAATTTACAGCTTTTTGGGCTTACATAGCTCGCTATGCGCGCCCATACGCCGTAAATTATCATCCAAAGTGCAAGCAAAATCCGAAGCTGCTAATTATGCAAAGCCCCCTATAGTGAAACCTATAACTCGTTCCGCTTTTTCCGCTCTCTTTCACCACAGTTGCGTCTACTAGTCTTATGTATTCGTGAGGCTTAAGTGCCGACTTGTGATTTTCCAGCATCAATTCTTGACATATGCTTTTGAAAAATGGAGCAAACTTTTTAAATCTATGAAAGAGAGCTACTGAAGATATCGTACCAAGACTAGCTTCTTTTGCTCTTAATGCGGTCTCCTTGAGGGAGCAGCCTAAATGTATCATTAATACACGAATGGTGTTAAGTAGAGTTTTATCAGCTCTATTTCTTTTCATTACTTGGTGCTTTCCAGCGATTTTTTCAAAATTTAAGGGGAATTCTCATACTAAATCTTCCCAATCATCGATATAGCTTTCTGTATTTATGCTATTGATATTTCTATAGCAGAATTTTAACAAAATTTTCAATCCTGTCATGTTAATTTAACGCCTATGAGGCGAAGACCTCGACCTCAACAGCGTCTTCGAAGCTGTCGCCGCTTGCAAGGCGGGCAAGATCTCCGAAGAAGAACTCCATGACGTGGAGTGCAAGGCCTGCCCCGGTGCGGGCTCATGCTCTGGTATGTTCACTGCGAACTCCATGAACTGCCTCACCGAGGTGCTCGGTCTCTCCCTGCCTGGTAATGGCTCTATCCTCGCGCAGACTCCTGCTCGCGAAGAATTCTGGAAGGCCTCCGCGCGCCGCGCCGTCGAGATCGCTCTCGCCGCAGGTCCTCTTCCTCGTGACCTCGTCACGGAACGCAGCCTTGATAATGCCTTCATCTGCGACATGGCCATGGGTGGCTCGACAAACACGGTCCTCCACACGCTCGCCATCGCCCACGAGGCAGGTGTGAGCTATGACCTCAAGCGCATCGACGCGATCTCTCGCCTCACGCCAAATATCTGCAAGGTAGCCCCGAGCTCGAAGTTCCACATGGAAGATGTCGACGACGCTGGTGGTATCATGACCATCCTCGCCGAGGTGAACAAGAAGGCTGACCTCCTCCACACGGACGTGCCCACCATCAGTGACAAGACGCTCGGTGAGCAGATCACGGGGCTTGAGACGAAGAATGATGTCGCCATCCGCACGATTGAGAACCCCTACTCCCAAGACGGTGGTCTCGCTGTCCTCTTCGGTAATCTCGTCACAGAAGGAGGTATCGTGATGAAGGCTGGTGTGCGCCCTGAGATGATGGAGCACACGGGGACAGCTATTATTTTCGAGAGTCAAGAAGAAGCCTACGCGGGCATCCTCGCCGACAAGGTACATGCATGGCTTCGGTAAGGCACTCGCCCTCGCGTTCAACAAGTCAGGCTACCCCCTCCTC
>CAYJNX010000134.1:0-6384 GCA_964371525.1 uncultured Akkermansia sp.
GCATGAACTTCATGAAGAACGCCTGCGATGCCTCGAAGCTGAACCTCACACGCTTCTTCGCGCTCACGCGCATGCTTGCCCCCATCAATCGCGTGAAGAATGACTACAGCACACGCACGCTCACCGTCACGCCTGAGATGATAGAGGACTTCCTCCAGCATGCCCAGCAGTACCCAGAGCCTGATTCAAAGGTGATTTACTATATCAATAGCAATAATGTCGCTCTTTACAAGAATAAGACAGCGATGGTGAAGGGGGCTCAGTACACACCGACGAATGGCAAGATTACAGTACCTGCTGGTGACTGGACAGGGGCGGTGGCCTTCGAAGTGCGACGTGGGAAGAAGATAGTTTCCGTCTCTCTCTTAGGGCTCGGTCACAAGGATAACGTCACGACAGATATTTTCGTTCCTGCGGATGCGACATCGGTTTCAGCCGTATCTTGGGATGGCAAGCGAGAAAGAATTTACGAAAGCGCAAAGAAATAGTAAAGGGGACCTGCAACGCTTGATTTCTGCATCAACATTTTTCTCGGACTAATTTTGCAAGATCCCCTAAAGATAGTTCATAGCTATTTTGTATAATTAATACAGAGCTTTTCATTCGACAAGATATACTTTGTCGTATATAATGCTTCTCGTAATTCATGCTCACACTGTACTATAGAAGTCAGAGATCTGTGCTGCTGCATCATGCTCGATTGAGCATTGATTTAGCGCGAGAAATTGACGATGAGTCATTTTTAGAAGATGAAAATGAACTCTGCCAACTCATGGAGAGGATTCGCGGCGATCGCAGCATCCTCTTCTTGGGGCGTAAGAGTAGTGGTAAGTCAAGCGTGTTCGCCTCCCTTATCAAGGACACTGTCGTCGCGAAGTATGAGATGGTCGAGCCTTCAGTTCTCTGGCGTGTCGATGCGCGACTTGATGGTGAGCCTGCGCGCTATCTCGATAGAGAGGATATCAGCGGTATTAGCTTCATCGATACGGCTGATCTCGCGTCAACAGCCGTGCAGGAACAGCTCCATGATTTAAGTCTGAAGGCCGACGTCGTCGTATGCACGCTGGATGCTCGGGAAGTTGACGATGAGATCTATTGGCAGAGCGTCATGAAGGTGAAGGAGAGTAACCCGCGTACGACCTGTCTCATCGTCGTGACGCATGCTGACCTTATAGGTGTCAGCAAGATGCTGTCATTTAAAAATAAGCTGCGTTATCATGCCTTGAAGTATCTCGTGCAAGAGGAAGACTGCTTCTTACTCTCTACTAATGATGCGCCCGCGATAGACCAGCTGCGCAAGCGCGTGCAAGAAGCGCTGGACGGTGAACAGGGGCTTTATTACGATTTAAGAGTCCTATCGGAACTCTGCCGTGAGCTCTTGCATAAGCAATCCCATGTCCTGCGTGCTCGACAAGTGGCACGACGCTCAGATAGAGCCTTTATGCGCTCTATCGATAAGGAGATAGGACGTTTTCAAGACCGTCAACGCGAAGGAGTAGAATCACTCTGTGATTATTATATCAGCGATATCTACGGACTGATAGATGACCTGCACGACTCGGCAGAAGAGCGTATAGGGTGGAGCTTTTTCCCGACAAAGATGCTTAGCTTGCTGCGACTGGATTTTGCAGTAGATGAGGATTTTCGCGCTGTAGTGCAAGCGAAACTACGTGAGAATCAGATCGACTCAGACGAGCAGTTCACACAGGCCTGTTTGCAGCACTGGACAAGCGTAGGAGAGAGGATGAAGAAGACCCTGCACTGTGATATAGGTGATTTTAAAATGGATGAGCTACTAAGCTCCCTGATTAAGAGGCGATATCGCATGGTAGCACCACTTTATAGACTAACGCAGGAGAATAAATATCGTTTCAAGCTACGCCAGATTTATATACCTTTGCTGAACCGCATTATGCCCCTATATATTCTCATTTGTGCGAGCATCGGGATGGTCGGAGTGATGGGGATGATGGGGATGCTGCTATTTGCATTTATATTTGGAGTGCTAGCTGTCCTTTTATGGTTACTAGCGTCCTTCGTGCAGTACCTATCTGTGAAGTCTACTAGGAAGAAACTTGAGTCGATCTCGCGCGAGCTCGTCGATGAGATGAAACCCGTGCTGCGTGAGGAACTCGAAGAACTTATTTTAAATCGAGTAGCTAGTTACCGTTATCTCTATAAGGAGGTGCGTCAGAAGCTTGTCCGCCAAGAGGAGATGCTCTACCCGCTTAGTGAGAGACAGAGTGTGCTTTATAGGCAGTTCAGCCTCTTGTATAGCAGGTTTTGAATTTTTTCTGACTTCGGTAGTACGAGGTGAATACGAGCAATATGCTTATAGTTAATGTATTGAATTCTAATTTTGTGTGTTGATTGTGCTATAGGGGACCTTGCAAAATTAGTCCGAGCAGAAAGCTAGTCTCTAAAATGAGCGAAACAGCACGCCTTTTGCCGCATTTTGGCGAGAATTTACAGCTTTTTGGGCTTACATAGCTCGCTATGCGCGCCCAAACGCCGCAAATTATCATCCAAACTGCAAGCAAAATCCGAAGCTGCTAATTTTGCAAGGTCCCCTATACCTCGAAGCGACACCCAAGTAGAATAGCCCGAATGAATGACGACGAAGATGAGGTCGACCAGCTACGCGGAGATGGATATTTCCACACCCCAGCCACTTTCACGCCAGCAACTCGTCATACTCTGCCCAAAGCCATTCTTGAGGGCTGCTATGCTCTCCTTGGGCGAGGTAGGCTTCCAGCTCCCAAGGCAATAAGAAGTCTAAATCGAGATCACAGCAATCACAGCGGCGATGCCAGTTCATGAAGTGGGTCACCGCCTCACGTTGTTTTGCATTAAAGAGTCCGAATTTATCTAATTGAAAAGCTAAAAGCTCTTCGCTAGCCGCTAGGGTAGCGACCATATCGGGTGAAAAGTAATTTTTCAATGAAAAGCACATGTAAGCTGGCAAGAGAAAACGATAAGCTGGAGCGTCCACAAAACTTAAACAGCAGTCACAAGCAAAGAGAAGGCAGTGGGGAATATCGCGCCAATCACCCCGAATCTCATTCCGCGAGAGGATGCGCAACATTTCTGGAAAATAAGGACCGTCTAAGGCCTCACCCGAGAGGGCAAGGTTGGGCGCGCCCTCATCTGTCACATCTCCAAAGACCTCTTCAATCTCGGCAAGTAGAACCTCTATCTCTGCCGTAACGGGCACGATATACGCTGACTTTTCCTTTTCATATCTATACATGCTGGAGCGAATATCCTGCACAAAATCACGCATACTCCTTTGGTCTTGTACGAAGGGAAAGCCATTCTCCGGCCATGAAGCAGGGATGGATTGGCTCAATTTTTCAGTATAAGCCTCAATCCAAGCAGCTTGGGTGTCATCTCTGTATAAATGGTCTTTAGGGGGCATAGGTGTCATCCTTTCTAAGCTTTTCATGCTGCGCAAGTAGCCATTCTTCTTTGAGCTTATATTCTTGCTGTTGCTTAAAAGCTTCCCTCTCCCACGGCAGCAGGAGCTTGTGCGCACTCAGCCCACTTCTCTGGCGATGCCAGTTGATGTCAGCCGTCATGGCCTCTTGCTGAGACTCATTGAGAATAGGTAAGAAAATAGCTTTCGCGCTGCCAGCCATGCCTAATTCTATTTCCATATCGGGACAAGAATTATGCGCAAGGCTGAGTCTGACGAAAAAGTCATTCATTCGCACTATTGTAACAAAGCTTGAATGGAAGTCAAATTCGAAGCTGCTAATTTTGCAAGATCCCCTTAAGGGGACCTTGCGAAATTAGTGTGTAAGCCCTCCTAGTGTAACAGTATTGATTTTTGCGCCCTATTGTTTTAATTTTTGCCTTTTTGGTTCTGATTTTTGTGTATTTCGTCTTTTAGTTGCTGTAATTTGCTTTATATTCATACTTTTCTCGCTCTATTTCATTGTGCTGGGCACAGTTGTCCCGCGCGACATAAAAATCCAAAGCGTTGCATGTTGTAGCATAGGCTCACGATATTGGTAAATCTGCGACATCTTTTGAGTCCTATACTTCTTACAAAATCACCGCTCATCTGCTTGATGCTGCCAAACACATGCTCGACTCGGCATCGTACTCTTGATATTTTCTTATTATACGCCTTGTCCTGCTCGCTGAGTTCTTTTTCTCCTCGCTTGCGTTTCTTCACCGTATGCAGTATGACGGATTTCGCCGCTAGCTGCTCTTCTTTATCTTTCCCCTTATAGCCGCTATCCCCTAAAGCAAAGAGTGTCTTGTCTTCCTCGACTAACTCTACTAGCATTTCTATATCATTGATGTTAGCGGGTGTTGCTGCTTGATTTGTAATCACCTTTGTGATAGGATCTATGACTATATGATGCTTATAGCCAAAGTGTGTCTCGTTTCCCTTGGAAGACACAAACACATATGGATACTGCGTAAGTGCAGAGTGGAATTATTCTCAGCATCGCCCCCATAAGAAAGACACAATCAAAGCTAAATGCAGAATGTATATTCACTACTACTACAATCTTGACAAAGGAGTAGAAGAAGAATCAGCCTTTGATAAACGAATAGCCAGACTATACAAGGAGCTCAAAGAAGGTAAACAAGTTGAAGCGCATCAAAAAGCCTATAAGCAATTCTTTGATGTAAAGGCGACACCCAAGCGAGGTCTTAGTATCAGCTACAAGGAGGACGCAATTCGAGCAGCAAGAAAGTACATTGGTTATTTTGCTCTCATAACCAATGAAAAAATGACCTCAATGGAGGCATTGCATCTCTATCGACGCAAGGATGTGGTCGAAAAGGCTTTTGGCAATCTTAAACAGCGATTGAACATGCGTCGCATGCTAGTATCGTCAGAGCGAAGTTTAGAAGGCAAGTTATTTGCTGAGTTTATAGCACTTATTCTTGTTTCTCATTTAGATAATAAAATGCGAACATCTCAACTCTATTCAAAATACAGTATGCACCTACTTCTTGATAACCTCAATATAATTGAGTGTTATGAGCACCCCTCTTCGCGCCTCAAACTAGGTGAGCTACTCGACAAACAGGTAAGGATTTACAATGCATTGGGGGTTACACCGCCTTCCTCGTCATGTTGACTGGAGAATCTAGGGTATATGGGGCGCCGTCCTTGCATCCTGCCAGAGGGAACGAGTCCCTCTGGACTCCCATTTAGGTGTCGCTTACGGGGATTGCGTCACCCATATATAAAAAACAATAAATTTAACATGTTTATTATGAGTGAAGTTATCTTTACTCTTTATCGCACTGACGAAGTCACGAAAAAGCAGCATCTATCGAGAAACTCTCGCGGGGCTGCTTTTAATCATTTCTGCTAGCTGAGGGCTAAGGCTGAAGATGAATCTCTGTATATGCTTTCACGAGTTCTTCGTAAAGGCTGCGCTCTTGACCCACTCTGCTATTAATGAGACTCCATGCGTTGTCATGGATGAAAGGGTAGCCGCGTTCGTCAGAGCTAAGGCCGTCGAACTTGAGATTAACATCAGCGCCTTTTGCGACTTTCCAGCGTCCGCTGAGTTCGTGGACGAAGTCGCGATTCGACTGCGAGTTGACGACATAGCTATTCCCCCACCATGTGACGTTCTCAGGGCGCGTGCGTGGAGATTCGCGGTCAACAGGGTCGATCGTTACGAGAAAAATGTCTCCGCCCTCTTTTCCGAGTAGACGCGCTACTTCTACGGCGATGGCGGCACCGAGACTATGCCCCATGATGACGACAGGGCTGTGAGGGTTCTGCTGGCGGAAGGCTTCTATGTCTTTAGCTAGCTTCCCTTTTGCTAAGGGTGCTTCGCTTTGTTTCCCTCCATGCCAGTGATAGTATGCTCGCGCCTGTGTGGCTTCTTGCGGTAGCGGGGCTAGTGCCTGACTGACTTTATAAAAATATCCTCCTAGCTCATCGGCGAATCCTCCGATGAAGACGAGCGCGACGTCTGCTTTTTCCGACTGAAGCGGCTTTTGTTCATTCGTGCTTGCGCTCTGCCCAAATCGCTTCACATGATCAGCGAGATCAGCTATATCTAAGGCGCACAGGGGGGCTGTGGCGCAGGCGAGGCTAAGGAGGGGTAAAACTAGAAAGTCACGCATTATTGATAGTGGGGGAATGTCCAGAAGCTTTAGGGAACCTTCAAAATTAGCAGCTTCGGATTTTGCATGCATTTGGGATGATAATTTACGGCGTTTGGGCGCGCATAGCGAGCTATGTAAGCCCAAAAAGCTGTAAATTCTCGCCAAAATGCGGCAAAAGGCGTGCTGTTTTGCTCATTTTCGTGATCACCATTCTGCTCAGACTAATTTCGCAAGGTGCCCTTTACTTCTCAAGCGTCGTGATCGCGTTACGCTTGATCTCAAGCTTCACGATGG
>CAYJNX010000135.1:0-6382 GCA_964371525.1 uncultured Akkermansia sp.
CGCGAAAACAAGCGCACTAGCTACCCAAGAGTCAAGCATATCTTCCGATATGCTTGACGAGCCGTGTGCAAGGAAACGAGATAAACATACATCTCCAAAAATCTTCCGACGCAAACGCGATAGCCCCCCCCTCTAAAACAAAAAATACAGCTTCCTGTTCGAGAGCGCGTCTCGACACCACAGGGAAAGACATTGTCTTTTCCCTCCAAATGAAGATGATCAAAATAAATATCGTAACAACACGTCCGTACCGCTAATTCTCGCTAAAATGCGCCAAAAGGCGTGCTGTTTCGCTCATTTTCGAGATATTCATTCTGCTCGAACTAATTTTGCAAGATCCCCTCAAGTCTGCACTTTACCACTTCACTGACGCGCGATACTTCTCCAAAAGACTCTTAGAGAGATAGAGACAGATCTTACGAAGTGCTGCGCATATAACAAGAAGCGGACTTAACAAGATCACAAGGATGAGATTCCCTGGATTAATTAATAAAATGATTATCATGCCCGCAAGAAGAACCCAAAACATGAAAAAGAATACAATTTCATATCGCGAAAATATCTTTGATAACGCGTAATTTTCATCAGAACTAGGCATTCAAAAACAATATCAAAAAACACGAGCCTAGTCAAAAGAAAAGGCTGAGAATGCCACGCACTCCCAGCCCTGATTTTAAAAATAATTGATCGCAGTATTAACCGATGCTCGCACGTCCCATGAGACGCGCACCTGGCTCCATGGAGAGCTTCTGCGTCGTGATATCACCATTCACGATGGCCTGCTCATTGAGATGGCAATTCGTGCTTTCCACATTCCCCTGCACATCTCCATAGATATTCACAGAACCAGCCGTGATATTCCCCTTGATCTGCGCTGTTTGACCTATCGTCACCTTGCCAGCCTGAGACTTAATCTCGCCTTCAATGCGACCATCAATGTGCATATCTTCGCTGAACTCGATGCTACCGATGATCTCGATGCCCGAGGCAAGAACGTTTGTCGTACCTTTTGTACTCATATCTCTACTATAGTATACTGTTCGTACCAGGTCGACGGATTAAACCGTCATAATTTCCTTTTCCTTGGCTACGACTTGCTCGTCGATCACCTTGACAAACTTATCGGTAAGCTTCTGTACCTTTTCTTCCGCGCCACGAGCACCATCTTCCGTGAGGATGTTATCAGCCTTCATCTTCTTAATGCTGTCCATGCCTGTCTTACGTGCGCCACGGATGCGGACGCGTGTGTCTTCAGCGAGACCTTTCACGAACTTGCACAGCTCCTTACGACGCTCACCAGAGAGCTCAGGAATAGGAAGACGGACGGAACGCGCGTCGATGACCGGATTGAGATTCAAGCGGCTTTCTTCGATCGCCTTGCGGATATCATGAAGCGTGCTGTGATCGAATGGCTGGATGAGAATGCTGCGTGCGTCAGGTGTGGAGACCACCGCGATGCTCTTAAGCTTCATCGAGCTGCCGTAGCTGGAGATGTAGACATCCATGTTATCCACGAGGGCGGGGGAGGCCTTGCCAGTACGCACGCCGCCGAAGTCTTCATTCATACGCTCCATGATCATTTCCATCGAGGTTTCTGTTTCCAATAAGAGTGTTTCTTCGTCCATAATATATTGATTATTTTTTAGATATTTGGTTAATAAAAAGATTGTTTAGTCTGTAATGACTGTGCCTATGTTTGCGCCGAGGAGGGCGCGAGTGATATTCCCCTCTTGGTGCATGTCGAAGACCACGATGGGCTTCTTGTTATCCTTGCACAGGGTGAATGCGGTCTGATCCATCACCTTGAGTTCGCGCTGGATGCACTCTTCGTAGCTGATCTGATCGAAGCGTGTCGCATTCGGGTCTACCTTCGGGTCTGCAGTGTACACACCATCGACGGATGTAGCCTTCATGACGACTTCTGCATTGATCTCACAGGCGCGAAGAGCTGCTGCTGTGTCTGTGCTGAAGAAGGGATTCCCTGTCCCCGCGGCAAAGACGACAATGCTCTCGTCGCGCAGCTGAGCGCGCGCGCTGTTACGAACATAGGGCTCAGCGACATTCTTCATCTCGATAGCACTCTGCACGTGGCAGTCTACACCGAGCTCCTGAATAGCAGAGGAGATGGAAAGTGCGTTCATCACCGTGGCAAGCATGCCCACGTAGTCTGCGGTAGGTCTGTCCATACCGCGAACGCTCGCCTTCGCACCGCGCCAGATATTACCACCACCGACGACGATGGCGATCTGTAAATGGCCAGTCTTCTGAGCTTCGACGATTTCCCCTGCGATGCGTGCGACGATCTCAGGAGAGATGTTGTCACGACTACCGGGGGCACGCAGAGCTTCACCGCTCAACTTTAAAAGGATACGACGATAATTATTACAGGCTTGTTCACTCATAATTTCTGACGGACATTATAGCAATCTCAAAGCATTAATGCGAGCTAAATTATAATACAGGAATTAAAATTAGAAAGAAAACTCCATGCCAAGGCGCGTGTAGAGACCAGATTCCGCCTTGTAGCGTTCACGCAGGGCACCGTTATTCTTATCTTCAAAACGGATTTCTTGGTCGAAATTTAAACCAAGATCGGCGTAAAAGCGCATACTTCTACCGCTCATCGTCGTCTTGCTGTATTGAGCCTGCACGCCGAGGATGACACTTTCCATGCGCATGAGCTCGGTGCGTCGCTGGTGGCTTACGCTCCAGAAGAAGTGATTCCACTGAAGGAATGGCCCCATTTCGAAGTTGCCTTGCGCTCCGAACTTGCGCACCAGCCCCAGACGCTGTGACTGCACACGCAGATCCCATCGAGGTGCGACTTCCCAGCTGATATTGACGAGTGGCCAGAAGTCGTCACTGTAGTAGTCAGGCATGTAGGACACGCCCATCGTGACGCGTATTTTTTCATTAGCCTTATAGGTAAAGGCTGCGAATGCGCCGAAATAGAAGTTACTGCTAGATAGATTATTCAGATCCGATGAGAACTGAGGTGTCACCCCGAAGGTAAGACGTGCCTTCTCATCTATATTATAGAAGACTGAGCCGATAACACCTGCGGTGTAGAGCTCTTCTTCGTCGATGAGATCTTCGCCTGATACATCGAAGAAGGTGGCGCGCACGTTAAGCGATAGATCCACATGCCAGCCACGGTACTGGTGGTTCGCAGGATTAATCATAGGGAGAGTGAAGTAGATATTCGTATAGGAGAACTTCCCATCCGCGCGCCTGAACTCCTGCTGTGCGAAGTACTCAAAAGCGGTCGATGCCGTGCGGGCGATGTGCGGTTTATTCGACGGTTCGTAGATCTCCCCTTGCCAGTTCGTCGAATACATCTGATCATCGTACACGAATAACTCTTCTGATGAGAGAGAGGTAGGGGAGCTATACACGGGGTCGATACCAGACGAACCAGAGAACTCAAGCACCTCGGGATTATTCGTGAAGCTATCTTGAGCACTCAGTGGTGACATCAGGGCACTTATAACTAAAAATGACTGTGGTAAAAGGGATTTATTCATTGTGTCGCTGGTATTCTGCCATGCAAAGCCCTATTTGAAAAGCAAAATCAAGTCATATAGAGGATCTTGTCTTGCAATTTAAAAAAAGTCGCATTATAATGCGAGCCGATATGTCGAATAAATCCATTATCTTCGCCCCTCGTGGTTCTTACAAGGATGCAGAGCAGAAAATGCTCCTCACTCCTAAATACGATGCTGACGGTCTGATCCCTGCTCTCGCTATGGATCATAAGACTAAGCAGCCTCTCATGCTCGCCTACATGAACGAAGAGTCTCTCAAGATGACACTCGAAATAGGTGAAGCCGTTTACTACTCACGCTCTCGTCAGGAGATCTGGCACAAGGGAGCGACCTCTGGTCACATCCAAAAGGTATATGAAATCCTCATCGACTGCGACCAAGACGCGCTGATTCTCTACGTAGACCAGCTCGGTGCTGGTGCCTGCCACACAGGGCATGGCTCTTGCTTCTTCCGCGCTCTTCCTCTGGGCGACGAAGTACCAGATGGTACGCCAGTTGAACTCAAACCTGCCGACGATGGCTGCGCCTTTGATGCCGAAGCCGTCTACGGTAAAAAATAACCCATTTATATAGCTCACTCTGGTTAAAGGAGTGAGCTAATTTCACTCCCATAATCCACAGAATAGTTCAGATCATGAAATCATTCCACCTCCTTACATTAGCAGCTCTCGCGACATCATTCCTCAGTATGTGCGGGTCTTTTAACAATGATGCACTCCCTATCAGCAGCGCGCATTATAACGAAGACGAAGCTGAGCGCATCATGCAGGATGGGATGAATCTCATGTCTGCTGGTGAATTAAGCAGCGCACGTAAACGTTTCGAAAAAATCATTCAGGAGTTCCCACTCACGGAAACGGCGGCTAAAGCTCGCTTCTACATCGCACAGTGCTATGAACGTGATGATGAAGTACGTGATGCCTTCAAGGAATATGACAAGCTCATCCTTAATTACCCCAACAGCACCCTGTACACACAGGCTATCGCACGCCAGCGCGCACTAGCCCATGGCGCAGCCACAGGGGAGATCAAGGGCTCGGTATTCTGGGGCTTATGGAATCCTCCCATGGACTCAAGCGTCATTGTTGAGTGGCTACAGACGGTTATCAGAAATGCCCCCTTCAGCGACTCTGCTGCTGAGTCCACACTGATACTGGGAAATTACCTGCTGAAACGCGAGGACACAGATCAAGCTCTGGCGACCTACACGAAGCTCGTGAACGAATACCCCACGAGCTCTCACGCCGCAGCCGCACAGATGAAGGTCGGCATGCTGTGGATGCAGAGCGCGTCACGAGGTGATAGAAACCTCGTGAATCTGAACAAGGCGCAGGAAGCCTTCGAAGAGTACTCCCTCCTTTTCCCTAATCATAAGGATGCGCCTAAAGCAGCTCGCCTCGCAGCACAAACAAGAAAACTCATGGTGAGTGAGCAGCTGGAAGTAGCTCGCTACTACTTGGAACGCTCGAAGGAGTACCGCTCCGCCGTATTCACACTGGAGGATATCATCCGTCAGGAAAAGGTTAATCCGCAGGCCGCTGCCGAAGCACGCAAGCTTCTGCCTCGGGCAAAGGAACTGGCACAGTAAGAGATAAGGCACTAGCTTCCCCTATTTCATCTAGTATCTCTCCTTCTACACGCACGCGATGAAGACTTTTCTACTCAGTATACTGCTCGCTACGGGACTAAGCAGCTGTGGTTACAATCTCGGCTTCAGTAAGCCCGCCCCCTTGCAGCATGCGGAAACGGTGACGGTTGAGATGTTCGAGAACAACTCACTGGAGCATCTCGCGGGCATACTCGTCACGAACGCAGTTGCCGACACGATGCAGCGCGATGGGACATTTAAACTCGCCTCATCAGGAGCAGCCGATATCTGCATCCGTGGCACTATATCAGAAGTACAATTCAGCTCCGTGCGCCCGAATCCTGAGAATACCTACATCAGCTCGGAAATCGACCTCACCCTCTTTGTCAACTATCAGGTGGTGGACAACCGCACAGGCAAGACCATCTATCAGGGTAGGTTAAAGAACGCGTCCACCTTCTTCAACGAATCTGGAAACGTGCAAGCTGCACGCGAATCAGCCCTCGGCTATGCCGCCCAAAAGACAGCTGAGGATTTACAGTTCGTCATCATGAGCAGCTAAGATGATAGAATACCCCGTCAGCTTTGTCTCCCTCCCCATAGGTAATAGGGATGACATCACAAAACGCGCCGTAGACACCCTCATGGGAGTGGATGTCATCTGCTGTGAGGACACACGCCATACAGGCATGCTACTCGCCCACCTCGAAATCAGGGATAAGAGGCTCCTCAGCCTGCACGAGCACAATGAAGCTCACCGCGCGGCAGAGATCGTCACGCGCGCGCAAGCAGGCGAGCGATTCGCTGTCGTCAGCGATGCGGGCATGCCCGGTGTCAGCGACCCTGGTTACAGACTCATACAGGCACTGAAGCAAGCAGAAGTCGCATTTACCGTTTTACCTGGCCCCAGTGCCGTCATGACAGCACTTGTCGGCTCTGGACTCCCTAGCGATGCCTTCTTCTTCGGCGGCTTCCTTCCTGTGAAATCAGGTAAGAAAACACAGATGATACAGCAGGCACTGGAGGCGAAGTACACAAGCATCTTCTTCGAATCCCCCCATCGCATCGTAAAGACCGTCACCCTCATCGCCTCACTGGACGCGGATGCTCCTATCTGCGTAGCGCGTGAGCTGACAAAACGCTTTGAAAGCTACCACCGCAGCTCCGCTCAGGAACTCGCGGCTCAGTTCAGCAAACAGCCACCGAAGGGAGAAATCGTCCTCCTCATCGGTGGCGTGAATACACCGCG
>CAYJNX010000136.1:0-6375 GCA_964371525.1 uncultured Akkermansia sp.
GCAGGCACAGCTGGCGGTCAATGGGCGGATGATATCACCCTTGAGTCAGGCAGCAAGCTGCTCATCTCGCGTACGGATAATCTGGGCTTCATGCAGCTCGCCACGGGAAATGACATCACAGGTGAGGGGCGCATCGAGGTATCAGGTAAGGCCATCCTTCAGGGTGCGAATACCTACACAGGCGGTACAAACGTCACGGCCACGGGCGCACTCACACTCAGCACTGCCACCGCTCATTCTACCGGTCCTCTCTCTATCATGGCAGGCGGCACGGTATCAGCAACAAATGGTCTGACGATCGGTGTAGGGCAAACTGTGACAAATGCTGGTAACCTCTCATTGGATAACACGCTCACCATTGCTACCGCTCTGACAAATGAAGCTACTGGCACGATCACGCTGGGGGCGAATACAGTCTTCGATCTCTCTGGCATCGTAGGTGCGGAAGAGGGCGAGCTGACAAGGTATACAGTCTTTGATAACACAGCAGGCGGAGCGATTGACTTCTCCGCACTCACAGCTGATGGTATACTCGCATCCAGCAACATCACGGGTGTCGCCACGGTCGGTCTGGTCTGGACGCTGAATGACGACGGCACGATCACAGCTGCGGCTGATGCCAATAGCCGTATCTACGCTATCGGCGGTACGCTGGAGCTGGGCACGGGTGCCTCGGGCTTTGAAGGCGGCGAGACCTTCGCTGATGGGAACTCCATTAGCTTCACGACTCTGGATGCGCAAGTCAATCTGGTCGGCGACGTGGACTCTGCTGGTATTCGAGTCGCGGGTGTCGAAGTGGATTACACAGGTGGTGCATTCACGCTGACCACGGACTCGATCTCTGTCGAAGAAGGCGGTAGCTTCATTCAGAATGATAACACCATCTCTGAGGCGACGAACTTCCTTGGAGATGTTGACTCCTCACTCATCTTTAACATCGGTGATGGTAATTCGATCACGCGTACGACTCAAATCGTAGACTTCCTCGGTGATGTCATCGTGCGTAGTGGTACGCTTGTCATTGATAGCCATGATATCGCTCAGGGCATGGATATGAAGTCGCTCACTGTAGAAGCAGGTGCTGCCTTAAGCACCAGTAACGTCACCTTTGCAGAGGCGGCAGATATCCCTATCATTCTGAAAGGTTCAGAAGATGATGCGACACAGCAGGCGACGTGGAATACGGGCAACGCGACACACCATGGTGCTCTCACGAGCACAGGCTACTCCACGATTAATGTGAGCGAAGTTCTCAACATCCGCGACGCCTTCTTCAGTAATGGTGATATGACCATCAATATCAATGGTGCATTCGCCGTCAATGTGTTCTCCTCACTGACCGGCTCAGGTACAGTGAATGTGAATGGCACGGGCACGCTCGATCTCTCCCTTGATGGCTTTTCGACTCATACGCACACAGGCGATCTGGTGATGGGGACGGGCACGACACTCTTGCTTGGCTCGGCTCTTGGCTATGACCGCACAGTCAATGTTGCATTCGACAAGATCGTCATGAGCGAAGGCTCGACATTGCGCCTCGGTATGACCGACACATCAGACCTTGATTCTGTTAACCTCGTACTCGAAGGCACGATCGTGAATCACGATAACTTTGCTAATGGTGGTGATCAGGATGTCGCGATGAAGAGCCTCTCTCTGACTGGTGACAATACATTCAATATTAATTTGAAAGCAGGCTATACCTTCAGTACGCTCACTGGGATGGGCAATATGACCATCACAGGGGCAGCGACTGATGGTAATGATTATCGATTCGACTTCGATCATATCGAAGACTTCGGCGGTACGTTCACTGGCGCAGGTCTACTCGAACTCAATATCGCAACTGCGAATCAAGCGGCAGGTGTCACAGGTACATTCGCAGGTACTGACGTGAATGCTGTCGACTTCGTCAAGGACGGCGAGGGTAACCTCGTCATCGAGCAGAACTTTAATGCGACGAACTCCGTCTTGATCAATGAAGGCGGTCTGAATGTTGGCGGTACACTGACGACGCTGAGCTTCGCCAAGAATGGCGCAGGTGCTGTCGATATCAATACGCTCAATATTGGCGACTCAGGCTTACTCCAGATGACCTATGGCGGTACTGTAGATATTGCGAACTACGGGCTGACAGGTGATCTGCGACTGCGCTATGACCCCACACAGTCAGGAGGCACGCTGATGCTTTCGGATACAGCTCTTGCGACGGTTGATAGTATCATTATTGACCTCGCGGACTATAGCCTTGAGAGCTTGACTGATGGCGTCAGTCTCGGTATTTCTAAGGAATATGATATGGCGGATATCACGGTGCTCGGTCTCGAAGCAGGCAGCTATAATATCGTTGAAGATGGTGACTATTACAAGCTCACCGCCACGACACTCGTCGATGTCGGCTGGGATTCCAACTGGGGATCTGCAGAGCTGTCGAAGCGTCCTGTTTCTGTGCCAGAAGTGGCAGATCTGGGCAATGTGACGACCTATCTCTACGATGGCGCAAGTGAAACTCCAGTTTACACAGATGGCTCGACCACACGCATCGAACTCACTGGCGGCGGCGGTGCTGCAGCTCATGTTATCGGTGGTCTCTTCTACGGTAGTGGTGCAGGTGCCACAGTAGTAGAAACAGACGTCTGGATCAAGGCTGTAGGTGGTGATTTCCTCCTGCTTGCCGGCGGCAACATCACGAATAACTGGGCGAATCAGAATGTGATCGAGTTCCGTGGCAACACCCACATCGAGGTCGATGGAGCGAATGTCGGACACATCGTCGGCGGTAGCCTCCGCGAGGGCGGACATACCCTCTTCACAGGTGATACCTACATCTCTGTCTTTACTAACACGGTGACAGGCAGTATTATCGGTGCTGGTACAACCCGTCATACTGACGGTTCGTTGGCGTCACGCAAGACGACCTTCACAGGTGATACGAATATCTATGTCTACACTCCTCTCACAGTGAGCTCAGCAGGTGTCACACTAGAAGACGCACTGACAAATGATTCTATCATCGGTGGTCACCACTGGGGCTCTAGCTCCACTGTAGCATTGACCTTTAATGGTAATACGAATGTGACGGTCAACCTTTCTGACTATACAGGCGGTACTGCCACGATGGTCAAGTCCATCATCGGTGGTGGTCGCGTCGGTAGCGGATCGAGCTATACTCACACAGGAGATACGAACATCAGCATCATCGGTCAGACAGGTGTCACCTTCGACGACTGGATCATGGGCGGCATCTGGCATGTCTCTAATAGTCCTACCTCATCGCTGGTGGGCAATGTGAATATAGAAATCTCCGGTGACTCCACCTTCACCCAGCGCATCGTCGGTGGCGCAAATCATGGCAATGGTACAGCCAGTATCACAGGCACGACCAATATCACTCTTGATGGCGGCACCTTCACGAATCGCATCATCGGTGGTTACAATCAGCATGCTGGTACGACCACGATTACAGGCACGACGAATATCACCCTCGATGGTGGTACGTACAGTGGCTTCGTACTCGGTGGGGCTCTCATCGCTGCGGGTACAGCTAATCTGGTAAACGATGGCGGCATTAGCACAAGTATAGTTGTGAATGGCGGTACTGTCACCAGTGGTATCGTCGGTCACAGCCGCATGGAAGGCGCAGGCTCTTCACTCATGACAGGCTCTAGCAGCATAGTCGTTAATGGCGGCGATCTTTCTAGCACGGCCGCTACCATCATCGGTGGTTCTCATGTCCTCGCCGCCTCCACTGGGCAAGTCACCCAAGGCGGATCTAACATCACGCTGAATGCTGCTGACACCGCCTATGCTGCTACGATCATCGGCGGTCACCGCATGGAAGGAGCTGTGGCCATCGCAGCTGACAGCACGCTGGGTGATGTCTCCATCACCGTCGCGGGTGCAGATCTCGATGCGACCCTCTACGGTGGTAGCTATGTCGAGCGTACCAGTGGTACACTGACACAGGGGAACATCTCCATCGCGCTGGAAAGCGGCTCTGTAGGCTCTGTCTACGCAGCTGGTTATCAGGCGTCGAACGGCACGATGACGACAGCTAGCACCACGATTGAGATCCTTGCTGGAGTGACGATTGATGCGAACTCTCGCATAGATGGTGGCTATCAGCTCCTAGGTACTCCTACAAGCAGCTCCTCTGTCACAGGCGATCAGACGCTGCTCTTCTCGAGCGCGGCTACCGATTACGCCTTTGACAGCACGGTGAGCTTTGCGAACTTCAAGACCGTCGAAGTCACCGAAGCCGACTCCACCGTCTCCATCTCCAGCAGCCTTGGACTCATGGGCAGTGCTGTGGAAAAGACAGGTGCTGGAGCTCTCCAGCTCGCGGCAGTCGACCATGATACAGCACTCACTATCAGTGCTGGTACAGTAAAACTTGCCGCGAATAGTCAGAGCAACAGCATCACGAGCATTAACGTCGTTTCGGGCGCGGCACTGGATATGACGGCGGCATCTACAGGTATCAATGGTGATCTCACGCTCCGTGGCGGCAGCTCGCTTGCCATCACGTCAGGAGTAGCAGGTGCTACCATAGGTGGTGGATCTCTCACCCTCATAGGAGCCGAGACCACGAGGATCAATCTCACTATCGAGGGACTGACCTACACCGCAGGTATGGAAATCACCGAGACGCTCTTTAGCGGCATTCTCTCGGGAGATCAAATCGATGGTATTGATTTGACACAGTTGCTGGACAACGGTATGAGGGGTATCGACGCCTCTGGCTACCTGACCATCACAGGCATCACCGATCTCTCAGGTCTCTACATTGCCTATGATGAGGACAACGACAACCTCATTCTGACCAATGTCATCAACTCCACACTCGTCTGGGGTGGTGGCCCTGGTGCCTGGACAGCTGATAATGAGTGGACAAAGGATGGCACACTAGCGACCTTCGAGGATAATGATAACGTCATCTTCAATGCTAGCACAGCTGTGCTGACAGGAGTCGTAACCGTGGGTGCTAATGTCACCGTGGCGGATATGAGTTTTGAAGGCAATGGCAGCCCAGATGCGAACGTCGCTTACACCTTCAATGGGGCTCTTATCACCGTCACGGGTGATCTGAGCGTCCTCGAAGGGGCGAGTGCGACCTTTGCAAATATTGGGCTGGATGACGCCGATGTCGTGATTGGAGCGAGTTCTACATTGACTCTTCTGGGAGGTTCTATGGTGAATAGTCTCGACAATGAGGGCACGCTGAGCGTAGGCTCAGTGGGTAATCCTCGCGACTTCACCATCAGCAACGCGACGGACAATGGCGGTACGCTCGAAGTATCTGGCAACCTCACCCTTGCAGGTGATAATACCTTTGATGCCCTTACAGTTGGAGGCAATGTCATCTCCACGGGAGCGCTGAGCATGGCGCTGAGCATGGCGCAGGGCTCGAGCATCACGGGTGCATTCGGCGGTACAGGACTCAAGATCACTGGTACAGAAGCCGCGTCATCCACGACGGTCGGCTCAATCACCAATGCGCTCGCGACACTGACGAATGCCAATGGTAGCTTGACTATCGGCACTACGGTGTCTGTAGGTGAGTTCGTCAATGCAGGTCATGTGGCCTTGCAAACAGCAGATGGAAAGAAATATGCACTGGCTATTACGAGTGCCACATCACAGGGTGGAGACATCACCGCGTCTTCCCTCACACTCGCGGGAGACGCGACTGCGACGAATACATTCGGCGTGATTGATATTGCTTCCAACGTGACAACAGACTCTCAGCTGAGTGTAGAAGTAGGCTCCACCATCGGTGGTGCTCTCACAGCAGAGGGACTCACTGTCACAGGTGGGGATACCACATCGACCACGAGCATCGGCTCTGTCACAGGGGATCTCACCAGCCTGAGCAACGGTGCAGGTACACTGTCCATTACATCTGGTGATCTTACAATCACAGAGAGCCTCAGCAATACAGGCTCGCTGAGTGTAGCGGGCGCGCTGAATCTCGAAGCAGCTACGACAGCAGGTGGCAAGGTCACAGCTGGTAGCCTCAGTCTTGCAGGTGGTGATAGCTTCACCTCCATCACGACGACAGGCGCGATCACGTCGGCAGGAGCACTGAGCCTCAGCGAAGCCTCGACAGCAGCTTCTCTCTCAGGTGTCACCGATCTGACCGTTGGCACTAGCCTCGCTGTAAGCTCGACCGCTATGACCAGCGTCACCAGCCTCGCAGGGGCAGGTTCACTCCAGCTGTCAGGTGGTCTGACGACTGCGGCTACAAGCAGCATCGACTCACTCACCCTGACCGATACCCTGACCCTCGGTGGTGCGATGACGGTCACAGGCACACTGATGACCGCATCGACCCTGACTGTGAATGTCAGCTACTTGCCCACGGATAGCGAAGTA
>CAYJNX010000137.1:0-6343 GCA_964371525.1 uncultured Akkermansia sp.
CACAAAACTCGGTGATGCGTCAAGCATGTTTTAGAAGTTTTTTGCATTTTTTTCGCACAAAATATCAACCTAACAGAAAACTCATTCACTATCACCAAGTTTCAGCATGATATTTTTTTCCACGTTTTTTCGTTTGAGCGTCCTCTGCAACTAGCGACCTTAGGGTAATTCGCGGAATGCGCGCTCCATAGCAGAGATCGTATGATCGATATCTGCTTCGCTATGGGCAGTAGAGAGGAAGCCTGCCTCGTAAGGCGATGGCGCGACATAAACACCCTGCTCCAACATCAAGTGGAAGTAACGACGGAAACTTTCGAAATCACCCTTCATCGCAGAATCGAGATCTACAACAGGCTCATCAGAGAAGAAGAGACCGAACATAGAGCCCACGCGATAGAATTGGTAATTCTTCCCTGTATCGTGTATGGCGCGACGTACGCCATCTTCGAGGCGCGCTCCGAGTGCTTCGAGTCGCGTGTAGGCATCCTGCGCGCGCAGCTCTCGCAGCTGGGCGAGTCCCGCGGCCATGGCGACAGGGTTACCACTAAGTGTGCCAGCCTGATAGACTGGTCCAAGTGGTGAAAGCGCATCCATGATATCGGCGCGCCCACCAAAAGCACCGACAGGCAAACCACCGCCTATGATCTTGCCTAAGCATGTGAGATCAGGGGTGATACCATGCTTACCCTGCACTCCTGATTCAGAGATACGGAAGCCAGTCATCACTTCGTCAAATATAAGTAGCGAGCCGTAGCGTGATGTAATCTCACGCAGGAACTCTAAATACCCTTCGCGCGGGAGATAGAAACCTGCATTACCTGGGTATGGCTCGACAATAATAGCGGCGATACGGTCTCCGTAGGCATGGAATGCCTCTATGAGTGCATTCGTGTCATTATAGGGAAGTGTCAGGGTGAGGCGTGCAAACTCTTCGGGTACGCCAGCACTATCGGGACGCCCGTGGGTGAGCGCCCCACTGCCAGCAGCTACGAGTAGACTGTCGACATGCCCATGGTAGCAGCCGATGAACTTTACAATCATATCGCGACCTGTGAATCCGCGAGCGAGGCGTATGGCGCTCATCGTAGCTTCTGTCCCACTATTACACATGCGCACTTTTTCAATGGAGGGCACCCACTCGCAGACGGTCTTTGCCATGTCTACTTCGACACGAGTCGGAGTCCCGAAACTCAAACCATGACTCGCGGCTTTCTGCACCGCCTTGATCACGGGCTCTGGCGCGTGACCGAGAATAGCAGGACCCCATGTACCGACATAATCGACATACTCGCCCCCATCCTCATCAATGAGATGCGATCCTTTAGCTCTCGCAACAAAGAATGGCGCACGCTCAAGGCGTCTAAAAGCGCGCACGGGAGAGTTCACACCACCGGGGATATACTGACAGGCCTCTGCGAATAGTTCTTCTGAAATGGGCATGGCTCAAGTATAGGGCAGAAAAGAGGGCTAGCTCAAGTATATTCTTAGCCCTAGTTGTGGGTATGTTTCATTTTTCGATTGCATTGGAGCTATATCTATGCCATACTCTATTTCAGCTATGGCACTTGTTTTTATTCAACGAAAAGACGGCACGAAAAATAAATATAGACTTCCAGCAAAGGAAGGGCTAGCCATAACACTGGGACGTAATCCCGATTGCGTCATCAGCCTCCCAGATGTCGTCGGACTCTCAGGGCTACACTGCTCTATCTGTTACAAAGATGGCGCATTTTACGTGAAAGATGAAGGCTCTACGAATGGCGTGTATCGCATTGACGTAAGACTTTCTTCAGAAGAGCCTCTTCAAGAAAACACCGAGTATATCATTGGTGAAGCCACACTCACTTACGACGCGCTGGGTGCTACCGTTCCAGCTCTCCCCTCAGCTGCCGCGCCAAAGCCAGCTGTAACACCAGCCGCCCCAAAACCTAAAAACCCTACTAACACGCCGAAGAGAAACACGGTCGCGTCAGGCGATAATGGAAAGCCTAATGTCTTAGCGGGGTCAACCATCGACTACTCTCAGCACAAGAAGGTCGATGATGGATTCGTCTCCACCTACGCGATTATCATCGTCATCATTTCCTTCCTTGCGGGCATGACTCTTCGCCACTGGAAGGACACAGGTGGTTTCTTCCCGAAGGAGGCCTTCCAAGAAAGACCTACAGAGGTGAAAAAGGTAACGAAAAACTCAGCATCTAGCACGAGCACACCTAAGCAAAATCCTACTGCAAGTGCCACTACACCCATCCCAACGCCTAGCTCGACGAACAGCGCAGCTAGCAACCCTAAGCAAACAGCTATGGGCACAGCGAAGTAAGCCTCTCGCAGGGCTGGATAAAATCTTAAGGGGGCCTTGCAAAATGAGCAGCTAAGGATTTACCACCCCATCGACTACGGCATACCCAGCGTATGCAAAAAGAAAAGCGGAAAGAATGAACTTTCCGCTTTCTTAGTATCGGGGCGACAGGATTCGAACCTACGACATCCAGCTCCCAAAGCTGGCGCTCTACCAGGCTGAGCTACACCCCGAAAAGGTGTTTTGGGTTACTAAAAAAATGGCTCAGGACGGATTCGAACCGCCGACACGCGAATTTTCAATCCGCTGCTCTACCGACTGAGCTACTGAGCCTTTTTAATCGCACCATTCACTGGTAAGGGTGCAGGAGGATTATATACGAATCGACGCAACGTAGCAAGCAAAAAAGTGCATTAAATATATTTTTATGATCAGACAGTACATTATCAGCATCTTATAATAGAAAAATCTAACCAAATTTGAACTTAGGACATTATATTCATGTCTAAGGAATATGAAAAAGACTTTTCAATACATCTGCGGCAGCCTCATCTCTGTACTGTCTCTCGTAGCATGCTCTTCCCAGCCCTACGATGAAAGCACAAAGCCTGTCGCCAATCTCGACCTCGACCGCTACATGGGGAGCTGGTACGAGATAGCGCGACTCCCCCACT
Organism: uncultured Akkermansia sp.; assembly: GCA_964371525.1. Lineage (GTDB taxonomy): Bacteria > Verrucomicrobiota > Verrucomicrobiia > Verrucomicrobiales > Akkermansiaceae > Akkermansia. The sequence continues at coordinate 2,974 of CAYJNX010000137.1, forward strand.
CCTTCCAAAAGGATATGAACTACGTAAAAGCGACCTACACCTTACAAGATGACGGACGCGTGCATGTGCTCAATGAGGGGAAAAAATCCGACGGCGAGCATAAGTCAGCCAGCGCTCGCGCTTACAAGCCTGAGGACGAGCGAGGAGGACACTTACGAGTGAGCTTTGTACCTCCTTATTTCTGGTTCTACGGATCATACAATGTTCTCGCCATCAACGACGATTACACTTTAGCAATTGTTTCAGGCTCGAATAACTCCATGCTGTGGCTACTCTCTCGCAGCCCTCACGTCTCTGAGGAGAAGAAGAAGGAGTTCCTTGACTTCGCCCAGTCGCGCGGCTTCGACACGTCGCCTATCATCTGGACGAAGCAATAGCAGGTCTGAATCAACTATTCTGCTTCCTTAGACTCAGCCTTCGCTTCATCGCTGGCTGAGTCTTCATCTTCTTCAGCTTCACGCTGGCGGCGACGCTGGTCATACCATGCGTAGAGGATGCAGATCTCATAGAGCATATACATGGGTGCTGCCATGATAAGCATAGTACCAGGATCGGGAGCAGGGGCGAGCAGCAGGGCGATGAAGAGACAGGCTATGAGCGCATAGGCGCGTGTGCGCTTCATGAGGTCGTAGCTGAGCACACCGAGTTTCACAAAGGGGATGACAAGCACAGGTAGCTCGAAGACAGCTCCAAAGATACAGACAAGTTTAATCGCGAAGCTTATATAATCGCCGATACGCCAGTCATTAGATATCCCCAGACTCAGTGAGTAGCTGTAGAAGAAGCTCAGCACTCGTGGCAGCACGATGAAGTAGGCGAAGGAGCAGCCAGCGACGAAGAGGCCGAAGCCCCAGCACACGCTCTTATAGAGGAGTCGCTTTTCATGCTGATGCAGCCCAGGTACGATGAACTGGAGGACGAAGTACATCAGCAAGGGGAAGGCGAGGATGATGCCGCCGAAGAAGGAGAGGGTCAGCGAGAGCATGAAGGCTTCCGCTGGGTGGAACGCGCCCATGAGCTGGAGTGCTTCGCGGCCGCGGGGGTTACGCAGCACAGCACCCGACTCTATCAGGGTGTTCGCGAGCTCGGCTCTTTCTGCTTGCTCTGGGAAGCTCGCCGCGATAAATCCCTCTTTCTTATCCGAGGGGAGGATGGCGGCAGCATTCAGGATGGGGACGATGGGGTAGAGCTCGAGCACTTCTGCTCGCTGCTCGGCTAATAGGTAGGCACGCGCATGCTCAGGGAGCGTGCCGATAATAGAAGAAAGGTGCTTCGCCTCTATCCAGTCGTCGACATCGACGGCTGAGGGGAGATGGTCTGACTCATAGCGCTGCCACACGGCATCGACGGGACCTCTGAGAATTTCCATGAAGGAGGGCGCGAAGCTGAAGCAGACGAGCATGGAGGCGATCAGCGTGATGGCGATGCGTATGATCGTGCGGCGCAGGTCTTCCAAGTGATCGAGGATGCCCATGTCATCCGTTCTATGTTTCTCAATTTGCGCTTTTTCGCGTAGACGGAAGATAGATTTCAGGAAGATCACGTCAGTAGTATATCAATGTAGAGCAGAGGAATCAAGCTCCAATATCTAGATAGAAAAAGCCCATCTCTTTCGGAGACGGGCTCTTTATATCTATAAAGGGTAAATTAAGCTTCTGGCTTGAGCTTGTGTACAGCCTCTTTAAGTTCCTTGCCTGCTGTGAACTTCACACGGCAGCGTGCAGGGATGATCACATCCTGCTCAGGGGAACGTGGGTTACGGCCTACTTTTTCCTTTACTGTTTGTACTTCGAATTTACCAAACTTGCGGAAGATGACAGAATGTCCATCTGTCAGGGATTCTGCAATGATGTCAATCGTAGCTAAAAGAGCGTTGAATGCAGTAGCCTGACTGAGACCAGTCTTTTCTGCAATCATGCTTGCTACTTCCTTTTTCGTGATTACTTTGGAACGTGCCATGCATATATATTTATCAACATTTGCGAAAAATGGCAAGACTTTTTTTTGCCGTAAGTAATTTAGTGTATTCTAGCGAACAATTTTCTTATGAGAGTTTTGTATTGAAAATTTACATTAATCATACTTAAGCAGTAGGAATTGAAAGCCTTATTAAGCGAAAAAAAGACGCAGAATTCCTTCATAAAGAACTCTGCATCTGGAGTTGAATAGAAAAATCTAATTTATTATTTTTTTTATTATTTTTTAGCCTTTTTTCCGCTTGGCTTCTTAGAATGAGAACTGAGCGCGCGTTCTTCTGTCATCTGCCAAGACCAGTCCCAGCGATCAAAAGATTCGAAACACGCAGCCAAAAGGTCAACAGAAGCGTCAATATCGGTCTTATGCGACATCTCTATGCTCTGATGCACGTTGCGCACGGGTATAGATACAGAGCCAGCGATTGAGCCGCCTGCGGTGAACTTTTGCATCGCGCCTGCGTCTGTTCCACCTGCGCAGAGCATCTCGTACTGGTAAGGGATTTCCCCCTCTTCTGCAAGCGCGGTCATGAAGTCTACCATGCGGCGGTCTGTGATGAGTGAGCCGTCATAGAGCTTAATCGCTGTTCCGAGTCCGAGCTCGGTGCACTTCTCATGCGCAGGAGCACTAGGTGTATCAAAGGCAATCGTCACGTCGAGCGCGAGGGAGAATGTAGGCTGGATGCTCAGCGTCGCGGCCTGAGCACCGCGGAGACCGACTTCTTCTTGTACACTGAAGACAGCATAGAGGTCATAGGCGGGGAGTTTCTTTGCGTCGCGAAGCTTCTTGATACCCTCGATGAGCATGTAGCAGCCACCGCGGTTGTCGATGCTCTTCACGTTCACGCAATCGCCCATTTCGATGAGGTCTCCGACGCGAGTGATGGAATCACCGACACGGACGATCTTCTCGACTTCTTCCTTCGACATGCCGACATCGACGATATAATCCGTCACGGCTGGCATCTTCGTGCGCTCTTCTGGGCTCATGACATGAATAGGCTTCACCCCCATGCAGCCAGGGAGGTTCTGCTTACCATGCACGATGACGCGCTGTGCGGTCAGGGTCTTCGGGTCGAATCCACCGAGTGGCAGGATGCGAATGAAGCCCTTGTCGTCAATATGGCGTACCATGAAGCCGATCTCATCCATGTGAGCGGCGCACATGATGCTCTTCTCGGAGCTCTTCCCCTTAATCAGGGCGATGAGATTGCCCATGTGGTCGATGCTGATAGAATCAGCGAGGGGTTCCATGATATCTTTGATAATCTCACGAACTGGTGCTTCAAACCCGGGCGCGCCGTAGGCTTCGCACAGAGTCTTAAATAATGTAACGTTCATCACTCATGAGTATATGTATTCCCCCTAGGCTTTACAAGCGAAATTCTCCCACGGCA
>CAYJNX010000138.1:0-6312 GCA_964371525.1 uncultured Akkermansia sp.
TTCACGAGGGTGTCTAGGTTCTCAAGGTCACGGAAGATGTTTGACGCGCGTAGCTGGATGTCGAGCGGGCCTGCGAGCTTGTACTCTTCTAGCAGGCGGCTGTAGCCGTCGATGATGCGTACGCACGAGTCCATGGTCTCGCGGCGTATGAGGTTTGTCGAGAAGATCTCATGCGCGAAGTCTAGCGGCTGGGTCAGCCCGTCTAGCAGGCGAGGTTTTCCCTCGCCATGCTTCGCCGTGATGATCATAGAAACAGAGTGCGCTGAGAGGAAGATAACAGCTTGCATCTCCAGATCGCTGGGATCTGTGATTTCCATGGCTTCACTGGGGGCTGGGTCGTTCATGTGGGTTTAAACGAGCTTTATAAGGTCTTTATAGGAGCTTAAGGATGATTTTTCCTCCTCGGAATTCTTGCTGAGCGTGGGTGACGGCTTCGACGATGTCGTCGAGGTCGTACACGCGGTCGACGGCTTGTTCGAGTTTACCTTCTGCCATGGCATCGAGCAGGCTGGCGTAGGCTGTCTCAGCTTCGGCGCGCGTGGCGCGCTTCAGCCACTGGGTGCACCAGAGGCCTTTCAGGGTGATGTCTTTGAAGATGAGCCAGCCATTGGGCACTTTGATGCTTTTCTTACTCATCGCGCCGAAGGTGACCATGGTGCCTTGGGGGGCGAGCATGTCCATGAGGCGTAGGGCGCTGTCGCCACCGACGCAGTTGGACGCGAGCACGGGGCGTGCGCCATCTAGCTGGGGGAGGACTGACTTCACCATGTCGGTATCATCTTCGCCCACGACGATGTCTGCTCCGAGTGCCATGAGCTCATCGCGCAGGAGCTCAGGGCGGCGGACGACGTTCACCGTGCGCACTCCCATGGCCTTCGCGAGCTGGATGACGCAGCGGCCGACTCCTGAGTTCGCGGCATTCTGGACGATCCAGTCACCGGGCTTCAGGTCGACATATTGTGTCAGGGCTAGGTAGGCGGTGAGGGGGTTCACCTTCAGCATGGCTGCCTGCATGGGGTCGACATCCTTGCGTATCTTCATGAAGACGGATGCGGGGGCTGTGATGTAATGAGCCCACGCGCCTATGCCTTCCAGCAGGATGACCATGTCGCCTACTTCTAGGCTAGGATCGGCACTTTCGTGGACGAATCCTACGCCTTCGAGCCCTGCGGAGGAGTCGGGGAGCTGGGGCTTCACGCCGTAGACTCCCTGCACGAAGTTGATGTCAGCGGGGTTAATCGGGGCGTAGATCATGCGCACTCTGACCTCGCCTTCAGCGGGTGTCTGAGTGGGGCGTTGCTTCACGGATAGGACCTGCTCGGGCTGACCGAGCTCTGAGAATGAGGCGTATTTTGGTTCGTTCATGATGGGAAAGAATACAGGAGTAGGGGATTAAAAGCAAGCTGGAAATCAGCCATCAGTGCGGGGGGCTGCCTTATTTCAGCCCCTGCACTTCCAGCAGCGCGTCTGCCTTCGGCTCGCGTCCCATGAAATCGCGGAATTGCGCGGCTTCATCCTTACTGCCTCCCTGACTCATGATGCTGCGTCGCAGGTCTGCTCCTGTTTTTTCGTTAAGCATGCCTTCCGCCTTGAAGCGTGAGTAGGCATCCGCACTGAGGACTTCTGCCCACTTGTAGGAGTAATACCCTGCACCGTAACCGCCACTCATGATGTGCGAGAACTGGCGTATCAAGGAGCGTGATGGCATGGTCACAGGGATCATGTAGGCTTTCTGTATGTCGTAGGTGGCCTTGTCTATGTCTTTCCCCTTGAACTTTTCATCGAAGTTGCTATAGATTTCCATATCAAGCTTCGCCAGTCCGAGCTGGCGCATGTTCCCATCAGCGGCCATGAAGTTGCGGGATGCGAGGTACTTTTTCATCATGTCTTCTGGTATGGCTTCTCCTGTTTCATAGTGCCCAGAGAGCATGGGGAGGACCGTCTTGTCTGTCAGCCAGAACTCCATCAGCTGGCTGGGCATCTCTACGAAGTCGCGCGCGACGGCTGTGCCAGTATGGCTGCGTAGCTCGACGTCGCTGAGTATCTGATGGAAGAGGTGTCCGAGCTCGTGGAGCAGAACTGTCATTTCATAGTCGCTGAGGAGGGCGGGCTTCCCATCAGCAGGCGGGGTGAAGTTCCCGACGACGACGGCGAGGTGCGGGCTGTGAGGCTTCCCATCAGCGGCAGGATCACCGGGGCGTAACCCCATGCACCAGGCTCCAGCGCGCTTGTTGCTGCGGGGATAGAGATCGAGGTAGAACGAGCCTAAATGGGTTTTTGTCGCGTTGTCCACGACGCTGTACAGGGTGACTTCGGGATCCCAGATGTCGTGACCTGTATCCTTATCACCGCCCTTTTCTCCTTCCTTTTCACCTTCCTTCTGGCAGCTGGCAGGGAGCTGTGTGATGGTGACGGAGAAGAGCTTTTCAAAGATGTCGAGACTGCCAGCGATCGCCTTGTCCGCGGGGAAGTAGGGACGCATGCTCTCGCTGTCGAAGTCATACTGCATTTCTCTGAGCTTCGTACGGTAGTAGCGCACATCCCATGGGGAGAGGGCGGTGACCTGCGTGCCCTTTTGCTCGGAGACGAAGGCGAGGAGGGCGGCCTTTTCCTTCTCCCAGTGGGGCTTGAGCTGGGCGGTGAAGTCGTCGATGAACTTCATCGCGGCGACCTCGGTCTTCACCATGCGCTCGACGGTGGCCAGCTGCGCATAGTTGTCAAAGCCGAGGAGCTGGGCGAGTTCCTGTCGCTTCGCGGCTATTTTTTCGATGAGCTCCGCGTTGTCATAAGGCGCGACTGCACCTATGGTGCTAGAGCCTTCCCAGATGAGGCGGCGTGTGGCTTCCACGTCGCACATTTCAAGTAGGGGGATGACACAGGCATCGTCCTGTCCCAGCAGCCACTGGGGATTCTCAGCCGTGCCATGCCCCTTCTCTAGCGCCATGGCGGCGCGGCTCTTCAGCCACTCCTCGCTCATGCCGCTGAGCTGCGCGGGGTCGCTAATGTACTTTTCCCATGCGTTGGTAGAGTCGAGAACGTTCTTGCTGAATTGGATACCTAGCGTGGAGAGTTCCTTGCGGACTTCGCCTATTTCAGCTTTCTTTTCAGCAGGGAGATCAGCACCACTGAGCTTGAAGGAGCGGATGACCTCTTCGATGTACCTTTTCTTGCTCGGGGATAGCTCTTTCACCCAGTCTTGGGCAGCGGCGGTTTTGAGAGTTTGCCAGAGGGCGGAGTTCGAGATAGTCCAGTTACCGAACTCAGTGCTAAGCTGCTGCATGGTTTCGAGATCCTTGCGTATCTGCGGCGTATCGCCTACTGCACTCATGTGGTAGAGCCCACGTGCGAGGGTGTCGACGCGTACGTCGCAGCTCTCAAGCGCACCAAAGGTATTTTCAAAGCACATTTCACTGTCAGGAACAGCGGTGGTCTGCTCGATCTTTTTCTTATTCTTATTATACTCGACGCGTATCTCCTCTACCGTGGCTTGGGAGTCCATGGCGTTCCAGCGGGGGTAAGGCAACTCCAGCGGGGAAAGCGCTGCCGTGCAGGGGATAGCGGGAGTCGCTGGGACGGCGGGCTGAGCTGAAAGACTGGAAGAGAAAAAGCCGCAAGTCAGCGACAGGGAAAGCAGGGAGATACGCGATATACTCATACCTAACTAATCTAGCATAATCACAGCGGTGAAAGCAAGGTGAAAGCTAGACCGCAGAAGGATAATGGACATGTTAAAGATATAATTTTCTACATATGAGGACCTTGCAAAATTAGCAGCTTCGGATTTTGTATGCTGTAAATTCTCATCCAAAATGCTACAAAAGGCGTGCTGTTTTACTCATTTTCGAGATCATCATTTTTCTCTGACTAATTTTGCAAGGGTCCATATGGATGCCGCAATGCCCATCAGCAACACCTAATGGGTGTCCAGAGGGGGGGGAGGTCAAAGGGGTGATCTGCTATGCGGGTGCTAGCGTTTTAATAGCTCCGAGATCAGCTCATCGCACGCAGCCTCCAGCAGCTCCACGACTGAGTCAAAGCCACTTTTCCCGCCATAATAAGGATCTGGCACTTCGCTGTGTCGTCTACGATGAGAGCCAGTAAACCAATGACTCATCGCGACCACCTTCACCTTATCTTCAGCACTTCTCGCCAGTGCTAATATATCTTCTCTATTGCTCTCATCCTGCGGGATAATGAGGTCGAATTCTTGGAAATCACGCTGGTGGAACTGCCGTCCACGGTGTCCATCATAATGGTAGTGCGCGCGTTCCAGCGCTTGGAGCATGCGCTGGTCTGGTTTACTGCCCACATGGTACGCTGCGGTACCGCAGGAGTCGATGACGAAGCCGCTGATGCCAGCAGCAGCCAGCTTCTGACGCATGATGATTTCTGCTGACGGGGAGCGGCAAATATTACCGAGGCAGACGAAGAGTATTTTCTGAGGCTGAGGACTGGTCATGATTTTTTTCCCATTTTAACACAGAGATCTCCCGATGACCAGCATGCTTTTTTTTCTCAGAAATGGGGGAGAATCGCCCTTGCATGACTTTTTTTCTTGAAAATGGCGGCTGTGTATGCTAAATGTTAATTTGTCTATGAAAACCCTTCTTTCAACACTTGGTCTTTTGGCAGCCCTCGCTGGCACCGCTTCCGCAGCTCCTTATGTTCTCCCATCCTCCCAGACAGGTAATCTGACTACCAATGACTGGCAGCCAGTCTACGCTATCGAAGGTATAGCAGCTCTGGACGCAGATGATGATGGCACTGACATGTGGGGGCCTCGTTTCTCAGCTGGTCTCTATAGTGCTAGCGGTGGCGACTTCACTCATGAGTTCAACATCAGCGTAGCAGCTCTCTTCGGTAGCACCGATGTGATTGATGCCTCGCTTGCTGTTGAAAGTATGGATTCTACTCTGATTCCTGTCACTGTGGGCTATGATCTCTATATCAACCTCGTCGGCGATCTCTATCTGGATCTCGGAGCTAATGCAGGTTACTCCTACATTACTAACACAGTCGACAAGTGGGACATAGATGAATCAGCCGGTGCTGCTACTTTCTCTGTAGGTGCTGGTCTTCTCTTCAAGCCTAGCGAAGATATCTATGTGAAGGTCGGTTACGAATACGGTCGTACTTACTTTAATCGCGAAGACGGTGGCATTCTTAGCCAGCACGTGATCTCACTCGGGATTGGCTGCAAGTTCTAATCGTATTTATCTATTATTATTTCACTGAAGAGGGGGCTGCATGGATGTGCAGTCCCCTTTCTGTGTTCTCCATTCTATATGCCTGATGAGCCACGAGCGAGGAAACGGGATTAACATATATTTCTTTCGAGTGACGCAATGACACCATGGCGAAGGCAGAAAAAAGAAAACCCGCATCCATAGGGATGCGGGTTTAACTAATAGAAAGATATTGTACCGTCGCTCTTAGCTAGCTGGTGCTGGCGTAGGAGCTGGTGCTGGTGTAGTAGGCGCAGCTGCTTCGAGGGCTTCTACCGTGCGGATGAGATCCTGCTCGGCGGCAGCCTTTTGCTGCTCGGCGGTTGCTTTCTTCTGCTCTTCGGCCTGCACGGCTGTAGCGGAACTGAGTGTGGACTTTTCGCCCTGGAAGCGTGCATTGATAAGAATGGAGAGTGTGAAGCACAGAATTCCGAAGAGGACACCGAAGAAGACAGTGCCTTTTTTCAGTACATTGGATGTCTGAGCACCGAAGGCCTGATCTGTCATCTGTGAACCGAAGGAGGCTCCGAGGCCTTCTTGCTTAGGACGCTGCATGAGCACAACAAGGAGCAGTAGCACGCTCACGATGAGCAGCAGTGCAAAACTGAGATAAATGAAGAAATTAAGCATATTGGTATTTGTATAGTAGAGGGGAAGATGTGCGGCTAGCTTAGCCTATGATTTCGTTGAACTCGTTGCAGACGATGCGCTTGGCGGCTATAGGCTTATCAGACATCGCGAAGCTCATGATGACGACGCGTTCGCCAGCTGTGATGAGGTGCGCCGCGCCACCATTAATGATGATTTGCTTCGTACCTGGAGGACCAGTGAGCACGTAAGTTTCAAGACGATTACCTGAGGTGATCGAGGCGACAAGTACCTTTTCATTAGGCCAGATACCTGCGGCTTCCATCATATCCTGAGGGATTTCTATACTACCTTCGTAGGCGGTGTCACCACGAGTTACCATGGCGCGGTGGATCTTTGATTTAAGCTGGGAAACAAACATAGACATGAAGCTTCAAGTCGAGCGGGAAATATGAAACTACGAAATGACCAAAAGGTCAAGCAAAATCATCACTTCTGC
>CAYJNX010000139.1:0-6257 GCA_964371525.1 uncultured Akkermansia sp.
CGCCGTAAATTATCATCCAAACTGCGTGCAAAATCCGAAGCTGCTAATTTTGCAAAGTCCCCTTTATTATCAGCTCACGGGGATGAGAAAGTATAGGAAAACTGTGTTCTCACGCTGCTGCGTTAGCTCTTACGGCGTCTTCTTGCCATAAGCGCGGTAAGCGCTAGAAGACTCAGTGTCGCGGTGCTAGGCTCAGGAATGACATCTTCACCGATGAAGCGGATGCGCAATCCATTATCCTCAGCTCGCTGCTCCACTATATAATCTAGACCATCAGTCAAAAGCCTTCCGCCTAAGGTGAACTCAACGTTGAAATCCGAGCTGTACTGATCTGCGATACTTCCAGTTCCGTCACTGATAACGAGATCAAAGTAATCATTAAACATCGCTGTGTCTATATCTAACTGCACCGTATCGAACGCAAGGGTAGCATCAGGGCTGAGTACAATATGCTCCTGCGAGTTAATTTCATTCTTGTTTACTCCTTTGTAGAGGAGCGTTTTCACATCGATGCTTGCAGAGGCGGCGACCTTTAGCTTGTCATCGAGAAGGATGGTATCTCCGTAGATATCTACATGAGACGCTACTGAAGTCTCACCCAAGATATGGAGACTTCCCGTCTGAGCACCCGCAGCAGCACCTGGGGTTACCACTACACCATCCGATATTGTCGTTGCGCTCATGTCTACGTCATTGATCCCCTTTGAAAGTGTACCTCCTGTGAACTCGATGATGCCGCGATTGCTGATTGCGTTTGCACCATTAAGATTATCAGCGGATGTGTTAATAACCCCTGCATCAGCGGCACTGCTTCCAGCTTCGACGGTGAGCGTACCTCCTACGAAGTCGGCTGTCGTGGTTATCGACTCTCCACGATGGTTATGCTCATATGAGCCTAAAATGAGTCCACCGTTCTTAACGATCACATCCATATTGCGGATCTCAGCATTCAACTCGATGTCATATTTTTCTGAAGATGTGGAGTCAATGATGAGGTTTGACTTCGACTCAGATTCGATACTATCATCGATAGTCATCTTACTGTCATTAAAAGCGCGGAGATTGATGGTACTATCTTTTGCGTAGATAGCGTTGTAGTCACGTGTACCACCAATAAGTGTGCCTTCATCATCGAATGTACCACCTACGATTTCCAGATTATCGCGCATGAGGACATCTTGATTTACTGCGTCGATATATACAGCATCGGATAAGTCGATGTAGTAGCCTCCACCAAGTGCCTCTGTTGTGGTTAATTGAGTGGCGACACTGTTGTTTGTGATGTTCGAGTCTGTGATATAGACTGCTTTCGTAGCATTTTGATCCTTGATATAGACACCGCCCCCGAATGCATCTGCGGATTCCGAATAACTGATGTTATTCTTGATCTCAGCCGTGATCACAGCTCCCTCTTTGAACTGCGCACCATCCAAGGCGATGGCTCCACCATGAGACGAGCTTGAGGAACTCGTCGTCTCACTTCTTGCGGCGTAGGTCGCATTACTATCAAATACACCAGTGATACTACCTAAAGTTCCGCGGTAGACACGTATAGCCCCACCTGCAGAACCACCAGTCGTACCGCCTACTTTGTGACCAGCACTGGCATAATTAGCAAGGAAAGTACCCTCGATATTACCGACTTCGCCATCTTCTCCCACGTAAATAGCTCCACCATATTCTGCGCTATTAATGGAGAAGTTTCCGTATATATTCCCCACTGTCCCCTCTCCATCTGTTCCGCCTACATTAATGGCACCGCCTCTAGCGTATGTGCGTAAATGAGAAGGTATTCCCGAGTCTTCTTCGGAAAGTTCGGAAGGGAAGGTCGCATGGTTATCTCGGAAATCAGCGTAGATATCTCCTACAGAGCCTCCGTCCTGTACAGACAGCGCACCTCCATCGTTATCGCTACCATCACTGGCAGAATTATCGCCTTCGAAATAGAGTCGGTTATCTTTATCATAACCTTCAAAATTAAGGTGCGCTCCACCTGCTATGTAGAATGCAGCACCACCTTCAAGTGTTAAATAATTACCATCGACGGTATCTTGAAAATTGATAAAGGCATCAATATCCTTTACAGTGATAGTGGTAGCTCTCGACGACGACAAAAATTGGAAGCCACGAAATCCTGCGCCATCGACAATTGTATTACCTCCAGCTGTGCCCTGTATGGTGATTTCTGTTGGCACGGCACTACCATAGTAAATCCCGATATTCTCTTTTAGAGCTGTCGTACCTGGACCGTAGTCATACTGAGATATCGTATTAGACTGAGCATAGACACTCCCTAGCTGTACGCCGATAGCCACAGTACACAGGAGATAACGAGCGATGTTGGGACTTACTCTCATGATATAATTAGGTTAATTAAGTAGTTGTTAATTTTTCTTGAATTATTATATAAAAATCTTTAATGTTTAGCAAGAAAAAAAAACGAAGCTTTTCTCATTTTTTACAAAGTCTAAGTTCATCTTATGTAAATTGAATTACATTGACTTGTATCAATTTCACTACTTAAGCGATAATATATCCCTGTCGTCTTGATATGTATAATGCTTATGATGAATGAAACAGCTAGAAAATCTATTATAAACTCAAACTTAAAACAAACTACTTCATTCGTGATAATAAAGCGTAGGTGTCGACTATATTAAATATTTTTGAACTGTGCGAATTCTGTTGTATAGAATGAAAAACCAAGCTTCTGAGCGATTGAGTGTCGCCAATTTTCATTGTTAGTTTATACTTGACTTCACTATTTAAGAAATGCTACCACTTAGAAGCGCTGCTTGCGATTTATTATGATGGAAAAAGTTAACAAAGTGAAAGATATTTACAATATTGCTCTCATCGGCTGCGGGCGAATGGGAGAGGCTCATATTCAGGAAATCTACTGCAAGGAGAACGTGCGCTTTCGCTACGTATGCGATAAGGATTTGTCGCGTGCGTCCGTGTTTCAAAAACGCTTCCATGTGGATAAAATTACGGATGACTATAGGGAATGTGTGAATGATAAGGAAGTGGATATTGTCATCATCGCCACACTGCCTGCGACTCATATGCAGATACTAAAAGCCTGTGTCGCGAATAAAAAACATGTCCTTTGTGAGAAGCCTATAGGAGACACGAAGGCATCGGCGGTAGAGTTCGAACAGTTAGTAATGAAGAATCCCGATGTGAAGGTACTCGTCGGGCATATACTGCGTCACAATGCCACCTACCAGCGTATCGCTGAGTTGATACAGGGAGGTGCTATAGGATCCCCCATCACCTTCCGTATGGTGCAGAATCATCATTCCCTAGATTGGGACCGATGCTTGGGGATACTCAATGATGTGTCGCCGCTGGTCGATTGCGGGGTTCATTATGTAGATATATTGCATTGGTTTACCGGTGCGAAGGTGGTGGAGATGAATGCTATGGGTATACGTTCGGAAGAATCCGTTGCAGCAGATCAGTACAATCATGGCATTGTCACGATGAAGCTTTCGGATGGCTCTGCTGGCTATTATGAGGCTGGCTTTAGTAATACGATATCATCACGCGATATTAAGGAATTCTCAGGACCAAAGGGGAGAATCAGCCTTACCCGACAGAGAGACCGATCTTCTCATCAACAAGAGGGTGATCTGATCGAGTATTATAAGTTCCCTGAGCAGGAGTACCAGATGATTAACGTTTCTAGCAAATGGAAATCCACAGATGCTCAGTTCGAGCATCTCATCAAAATGATAGAAGAGGAGGCAGAAGCTATACCTACTGTAGCTGACATGCTCTATGCTTTTAATACGATGATGGAGGCGGATGAGATAGCGAAGGCGAACATGGCAGGCATTTAATAATCTATGTATTACTTACTTACTCTAATATGACTTGAAAATTTCGTTTTTGCTTTGACTTGCTTTCGGCTATATGTTAAATTGGAAACAATACGTAGCTGTATACCATTGTTGATATAATTGTTTTGTCTGGGTGTATTGCTACCTAAAGAAACTATATTATGCAAAGACGTGATTTTGTGAAAAACATGGTCGGCTTCGCCGGTCTCTCTATACTCCCCAGCTCTGTGCTGGGACGTGGCGGTAACATCCCCCCCAGCGGGCAACTCACCAAGGGTATCATAGGTGTAGGCTCTATGGGGCGCGGTCATTTCGGCTATGATGGAACTCGCCTCGTCGCCCTATGCGATGTCGATGCCAACCACCTCGACGCAGGCTCTAAGATGGCAGGCGCGAATGTGAAATGCTATCGCGATTATCGCGACCTCATCCATGACCCTGATGTGGATATTGTCCACATTGCCACGCCCCCACACTGGCATGGTATCATGGCGGTAGAAGCAGCGATGGCTGGCAAGGATATCTTCCTCGAAAAGCCTATGACACGCACCATAGGTGAAGGTAAGCGCGTGATGGAAGCCGTGAAGCAGTACGGCAATATTCTGCGCCTTAACACATGGTTTCGCTTCACTGATAACTTCTACGGCATGAACACCACCGTGCCTAAGATTAAAAAACTCGTCGACAGCGGCATGCTGGGCTGGCCTCTTCGCGTCGTCGTCAGTAAGCACACGGGCTTCGACTGGAAGTTCTACTGGACAGGTAAGGAAAAATTAGAAACCATGCCTGTGCCGAAGCATCTTGACTATGACATGTGGCTAGGGCCTGCTCCCTATAAGCCCTATAACCCACACCGCGTACATGGCACATTCCGTGGCTACTGGGATTATGATGGTGGTGGACTAGGCGATATGGGACAGCATTACCTTGATCCTGTGCAGTACCTGTTAGGAAAAGATCACACATCTCCGATTTCTGTAGAAATAGACGCACCGCAGCAGCACTTCGATGCGATAGGCACATGGCGCAAGATCGTTTACAAGTACGAAGACGGCTGTGAAATCGTCCTGTACGGTGAAGATCACGGCGCAGAGGATAAGGCATATATCGAAGGGCCCAACGGTCGCGTGTTCCCTAACTTTAAGTGCGACATCCCGAACTGGGAGAAGAAGCTCGCTGAATACCCCGATGTAGATCCCCAGTACGAGTCCTTCGTCGACTGTATCCAGTCGCGCAATCGTTTTGCACTGAATGAGGCAAATGGATTCCGCTCCTCGACCATTGTGAACATGGCACTCGTTGCCCTGCGCCTCGGTCGTGATCTGAAGTTTGACCCAGTGAAGCTAGAGTTCATCGGAGATGATGCCGCGAACAGATTGATAGACCAGCCCATGCGTGGACCATGGACTATCTAGTTTCTAAATACAAAGTTTAAATTAAAATATATCAGAAAAAATATTATGAGAAAAACATTCTTTCTCGCTTTGGCCGCCAGTATGAGTACCAGTCTCCTAGCCCAAGTCCCAGTCCCAGCCCCTGCGAATCGCACAGCAAAAACGATCGTTGCCGACTCGCTCGCCGCCCTTCCCGCGCAGAATCAGAAGGACTTCAACGCCATCATGGAAGGACTCGTCCAGACCAAGGGTGAGGGCGTAGCTCTCCTCGCTGACATGTGCGACACAGTAAACATCCCCAGCGTGAACTACGCTCTCTCAGGTCTCGCGAGCTATGTCGCTCAAGACGACAGAGAAGAGGCTCGCGTCATCTTTGTGAACAGCCTCTTCGAGGAGATACAGCAGGCGACAGATGTGGAGGTGAAGAAGTACTACCTCCGACTTCTCGGCATCTGTGCCCGCGATGAGATGGTGGACAAGATCGCACCACTCATGGCGAACGAACTACTCCGTGAGACTGCGGCGGACACCCTCATTGAGGTGAACACCGCAAAAGCCGATGAAGCACTCCTCAGCCAGCTAGAGCAGTGTGACAGGGAACTCGCTGCTCATATCATAGGGCAGGCTCAGATCATGGGACAAGAAGCGGCACTCATTGCTTGGTACAAGGACGCTGACGAAAATACGAAGAAAACCATTCTTTACGCTTTAGCTCAGACGGGTACTCAGGCATCCATTGATTTACTCTTAAGCGAAGCGAAGGCGGCGAAGTATAGCTTCGATAAGCTGAGTGCTGTCGATAGACTCTGCATGCTGCTAAAGCGAATCGCAAGTTCTGATCCCGCCCTAGCCATGAAGACAGCGAAGCAGCTTTTCGATGAAAGCAAGGCTGTAATGGAGGTGCAAACGATGGTCTCGGCAGTTGAAGTGATGATGCTGACAAATCTAGCCGAAGCGAAGCCCATGATCGTGGAGCTCGCCCTTGATGAGAATCTTCTCCTGCGCAGCGGTGTGCTGA
>CAYJNX010000140.1:0-6234 GCA_964371525.1 uncultured Akkermansia sp.
AAATCGGCTACAAGGAAATGCCAGACACACTGAAAGATAAGTACCAGTACTACACAAAGGCGAATATAGATAAGCTCCGCAGCCTCGGTTTCACGCAGCCCATGACAAGCCTCGAAGAAGGCGCAAGACTCTATGTGCAAAACTACCTCTCGCAGGAAGACCCCTATCTTTAATATTCGCCTTAGCTTCAGATGGGTGACGCAATACCCATAAGCTACACATAGAAGGGAGTCCAGAGGGGCTCGCTCCTCTGGCAGGATGCAAGGACGGCGTCCTTGCTGGGTCTGGGCAAAGCCCAGAAGCAAAGCCGTGGCGTAGCCACGGCAGCGTCAGTTTCATCATAGCCTGAAGTCACACGCGCCCGTGAAGCAGACCCAGCATCACCTCCACACCCGAAACTGACGCTCCTACACCGCGCGCGATAGCGCGACTGTTATCTTTCGTCGCAAACGCGACAGCGTAGAACCAGAGAAGATTCGAAAACAACGCTCCATTGTTTCTTGCAGGCGACGCGCAAGCGCATAATCACAGAGCTCCGACTCCCCATGAGTCGGAGCTTTTTTATACCAAACACTCTAGCCGACACAAATAGAAAGGCGTCTAGCTATTCCGTAACACCATGTATAACTTGTAAAGAACAAGTTATTAAAAAATTTGATTGCTATATTAGCACAAAATGTTAAACTTAAGACAGCTTTTATTCCAACTTAAGGGTATCAGCAATCTGATGAAATCTAGCACTAGATAAATCAAGATATATCCAAATTATAATCATGAAATTAACACTCCCCCTCCCATTGCGAAGAGCACTCGTGGCACTATGCCTTCTCTGCGCGACTCCTGCGTTCTCAGAAGAAATCGCGCGCACGGAGATTAACGACAATACCTCAGCTCAGAATACCTTATTCAATGAGACAGCAGAAAACGTGACTATGAACTTCACGGGAGATGGCACGGACTATTTCCCCGCAAGTTCCCCCACCTCTTACGATGATATCCTTGTACTAAGCTGGATAAACGGTGATGGACATGGTGGTAATAGAACCTATACCTTTGAAGGAAAAATCCATGGTGATGGCAATATAGTCGGATGGAATAAAAACAGCGGTGATGGAGGGCAGACCTACGTGTTTAACGGAGACATGGCTGAGTTTACAGGAGACATCAGCTCGGGTGTGCGTGGTCTCACCTTGAAGTTTGGCGGCGATGCCAGAACGTCCGTCTCGGGCACGGGAGCTATCTCCATCACGCATCATAACAAGGGTATCACCTACGAGGTCGCAGCAGGGAACTCAACAATCACGAACAGCAGCATCACGACTAACACGCTCGATTTCAACGGAGGCGCGGGTGTCAACTACGCCGTCAGCAGTGCCGTCAGCGCGACCACCGCGCTCAATATCGCGGCCGACACGAGCGTCAACTTTAGCGCCACAGTCAGTACCGCCGCACTCACCATAGGCTCAGGTGCTAACCTCACGGTCGCCGCAAGTGGCAGCCTCACAATAGATGGGGCTCTGAGCCTATTCTCTAGCATTAACAATGAGGGTGCTGTCACCTTTGGAAACAACGCCACGGTGGACTTGAGCAATCTGAGCGGCATCACAACTGATCAGACCACGACTTACACGCTGGTCTCCGGCGGTAGCATCAATTTCGGTGACTTAGACTGGACGAGCTTTACAGGCATCCTCGGTCTGAGTGCGACATCGCATAACATTGCATTTGACAACACGGCTGGCACCGTAAGCTTCACACTGCTTGCGGCGAACATGAGCTTTGCAGGTTCTTCTGATATGGGGGCTCCTGCTGGGCTGAACTGGGCTGTGGGTGGTGAGATGGTGTTCACTGAGGGTGAGACGGCAGTAGCCTTCGAAGATGGAGCATCCGTGACCTTCACAGGGCATACAGCAGCGACTCTGACCGAGGATATCAATGCCTATCAAGTGACCGTCGCCGAGGAGGGCTCGCTGAGTATTGATGAGGCAGGCTTCAGCTTAGCCGTGGGTTCGA
This sequence comes from uncultured Akkermansia sp., assembly GCA_964371525.1. Lineage (GTDB taxonomy): Bacteria > Verrucomicrobiota > Verrucomicrobiia > Verrucomicrobiales > Akkermansiaceae > Akkermansia. The sequence goes on from CAYJNX010000140.1 coordinate 2,014, forward strand.
TCGTGCTGGAAAACGACAGTGACTTAATCTTCACCTCTGAGCTCGACGCAGGTGAGGTGAACTTAGACCATCTCGTGGGTAGCATCTCTACGACGCTGACTCTCTCAGCCTCAGCAGAGGGTACGACACTGAACCTTGCGGGCTTTGAAGGCACGCTGAATCTTAAAGAGGGCTCTGCAAGCACGAGTCTTGCCGACTTTGACTCGTTCACCGCTGTGCATCTAACATCGGGCGCGAGCTATGCGATCACAGATGTCTTGGCTAGTGGTGATAAGGACTTAAGTATAGTGACAGGTGAGTTTGATACAATCCTTAGCATCAAGGGTATAGGTGATCTTTCTGACAGTGGTAATAACAGTGGTGATCGTTCCACTCTGACCCTCAGTGCTGACTTCACAGGCACACTTGAGGTGATGGCAGGCTTGGTCGCCTTGAACGGATCATACTTAGGCGGTACGTCTAGCATCATCATGACGAACGGCGGTATCGTCGGCAATCAAGGAAGTGGTACGCTGACGTTCGACAAGGATATACAAATCACATCAGGCGCGACAGGTTACGCACGTGTGTATGGCACAGGTCGTGCGCTGGATCTCACTGGAGCGATCTATGGCGATAGCTCCACGACGCTGGCTCAGACCGACGGCGGCACTGTCTCGCTATCAGGTGATATGAGCAGCTTTGAGGGGACGATCGCAGTGCGCGGTTATAAGGTCATCGCGAACTCAGACATCGAGTTCGCGAAGAGCGTGCTGCTCTCCTCAGGCAAGACATTTGAAGTAGCCGCAGGCGTGATTGTCGCCACCTTGGGTGACTATAACACAGAGGATGGTAGCTACACCGCCTACCAGCGCAGGACGGGTCATGACTACACCATCACGGTCAATGCAGATGCTGAGTTCAACGACAATGTGCATCTCCGTCAGGCAGATGGCTCAGTCACGGTGAATGGTGGGGGGGTCTACACGATTGAAAGCTATGTGGGCGGTGACCTCACAGGAGATTCCACTCTGACCATCGCAGCCGATACGACCATGGAAGTGCTGGGTACGACCGAGAGCAATGGTGTTGCTGCCAGAGCCGCCGCATTTGCCCTGACTTATAACCAAGCGGGTACGGTGGATGTGAATGGCACGCTGATTCTGAACTCGGGTATTTCTAATCAAGATGCAGAGGGCGAGATCAATGTGAACGAAGGTGGTACATTGGAGCTTCGCGAAGGTCTCTACGGTGCTACCCAAAATGGTACAATCAACGTCAATGTCGCAGATACAGCCACGCTGAAGCTCTCGAATCAGACACAAGAATCCTATAGAATCAACGACGCCGCTACCAACATCGTCACCAACATCGCCGCAGGCGCGACGATCACCGCCATGAGCGAGGAGACAAATATCCTCAACACGCTCAGCTTGAGCGGCACAGGCAAGGTGAAGGTAACAGCCGATGCAGGCGTGACAAAGGTGAATTTCCAAGACGTGATTTCCAATGTGGCTGGCTCTAGTGCAGGCCTCGAGATCACAGGTCAGGCTGGCCAGACATTCACCTTCTCCGCTGCCAATACCTACACAGGCGACACCGATATCACGACAGCCAGTGTCGTGGCAGGCAGCGCCACAGCCTTTGGCGATGGCGGCACAGTGACGCTCAACAGCGGTAGCCTCGATCTGGGTGGTCATGCCGTAGCGAACACTGTCATCGCAGCTAGCGGTAAACTCTCAGGCTTTGACAGCTTTGCAGGTAGCCTTGAGGTGAGAGGAGCTGCAGAGATTAGTGGCACCTACACAGGTTACTTGAGCGTGTCGTCTACAGGCAGTCTTAACATGGAGGGTACATGGGACTACAGCTCTGCCATCATCATCGGAGAGACAGGCAGCGTGACCTTTGATACCAATCTCCTGCTCGACTTGACAGATATCGACTTCGACCAGAATGGAGACGAATACAGCCTCAGGCTCTTCACAGGTACTGGTTCAGCTAATATTAACACGTGGTTGAGCGGCGGTGTTGTCGATATGAACAAGATCACAGGACTCGATAGCTCTATCTCTGCTCTGACTTATAGCAATGGCACACTCAGCTACACGGTCATGGGTGACATCCATATTGATGCGCACGACAAAGCCTTCTTTGGGCAGACTGATGTGAACATCATCTTCGATGAGGGCAGCGAGGGTAGAGCTCAGCTGAATACAGGCTTCTCACAGGGAGCTGACAGCAGCTTCTCGGGCCGGGGGTCGATCTATATCGTCGCAGGAGCTGATGTAACGCTGGACAACGCCAGCGCAGACTTCTCAGGGTTAACGAATATCGTAGGCTCACTCACCATCAAAGATGACTTAGCCATGGGCAAGAGTATGGTTATTCTAGGATCGAATGGCGTACTTACAGTAGATAGCGGTGTCACGATGAGCAATGATGCGACACTCGCAGGGAATGCCAAGGTGAACGTAGGTGTCCTCACAATCACAGGACAAGGAGATGGAGGCTACATCTCAGGTGATGATAAGAAGCTAAGCCATACGTCGGCTACCGAAAGTAGCATCACAGGCGCGACACTCACGGACACGAAGGTGACTCTCGCCACTGGTGGCAGTGCTAGCATCACAGACAGCACCTTGACGAATACCTATGTGCAGCTTGAGGATCAATCGACACTCACGCTCACCAACGTACATCAAGGACTCGGTTCAACGCTGAATAACAATGAGGCGACAGTCATTCTGAATGATCACACGATAGATGAGAATGTCGGCGCGGGTACGCTCACCTCTGATTTGGCAACCCTTGAGGGCGGGACAGAAAAGATGCTAGTCTACTCGCTCACCTCACTGAATGTGCAGACGACCATCATTAATGACAGCCTCACGCTCAACCTCATCATCACTGATGAAGCAGACTTCACAGCACAGATGCTCAATGGCATGGTAGCCTTCGAACTCACTGACTTCACATTAGGAGGGGGCAGCCTTGATGTGTTCAATCTGAATTATACGGATGTGAACATCACAGTCCGCGACGGCAGCTTGACAGGAAGCGTACTCTATACAGGCACAGCTCTGGGCACGACCACACTGGAGAATGGCAACATGGCTCTCTACATCCCCGAGCCTAGCACAGCCAGCCTCAGCCTCTTGGCACTGGCAGGACTGCTCGCGCGTCGCCGTAGAAAGCAAGCCTAAGACAATAGGGGACCTTGCATAATTAGCGGCTTCGGATTTTGCATGCAGTTTGGATGATAATTTACGGCGTTTGGGTGCGCATAGCGAGCTATGTAAGCCCAAAAAGCTGTAAATTCTCGCCAAAATGCTGCAAAAGGCGTGCTGTTTTGCTCATTTTCGAGATATTAATTCTACTCGAACTAATTTTGCAAGGTGCCCAATATACTTAAATCAAGCCACAAGCAATAGCTTGTGGCTTTTTTTTGCGCCGAGGGCGGCTGATACCGTGTCATACCATCTAATTAGGCTTCACATAAGAAAACGAGTCATGTATTCTTAGGAATATAAGCAAAACATATTCACCTTTAATCGTCATGAACGCACTTATCACATTAGCAATTGTCTCTACATCGCTTCTTGTAGCCTCCGTCGTGGACGACGTATCAGAAGCCAGAGTATCTAGTCACCTCGACAGCATCTGTAAAAAGAATAATCTCAAGGCAGAAAACTTCCAAATGGAAGGTGTCGAGGAAGTGGATAGGGGCTTATTAAAATCGGAGCATTATTTTGTCTTCGTCTCCGAAGAAGACGCTGTGAAAGTAGAAATAGTCGCTTACTCTGGCATGCTCGGTGGTGAGATACATCACATGGTAGAAGACTTCGATGGAAATCGCATCTAGACAACGCAGCCTTTCCCATGACATTCTTACTCATTGCGCGTACCTTATGCCACGTGCTGATCGCACTTATTTTTCTAGCAGTAGCCGCTATGAGTGGCTTTTACATAGACCTGCAGATCATTCTTGTGAGTCTGCTAATGATAGTGCTACTAGCACTGCTTAGCTACGCGATTTCTAGAAAACTCAAGAGCCGCTATGATTACAAGTTCATGGCAATCTCGCCACGCGCGAGGCTCTATATTCTTTGCGCAGTAGGTGTCATCTTAACGAGTGTGAATCTATTTATCCTGTGGCAAGCATCGTGATGATGCACCTTCAATTTTTGCATTGATTACAACGAGAAACACCGATCTTCTTTCGAAAATCGGTGTTTCTTTCTT
>CAYJNX010000141.1:0-6226 GCA_964371525.1 uncultured Akkermansia sp.
GCGCGCAGCGACGTACGACGGAGCAGCCCACATCGCCTTCATTCCACTGATCGCCTATGATGCCACAGAGCATGTTCAGCTGCCCCTTGAGGATGGCGTGGAAGCCATTAATGCGCTCGCAGGAGCGAGGGTTCATCTTATGAGGCATGGCACTAGAGCCTGTCTGCCCCTTGGAGAAGCCTTCTGTGCAGAGCTCGTGCCCTACCATGAGTCGCCATGTCTTGCAGAAGCTGCTAGGTCCAGAGGAAAGCCCCACGAGGGCGGAAATGACTTCAAAGTCGAGGGAGCGGGGGTAGATCTGACCTACATTGTCCCACTTCTTGTTAATGCCGAGGTGGGCGCAGATGCGTTCTTCTAGTTCGGTGACAGTGGCCTTATCTTGTCCGAAGAGGGAGAGCTGGTCGAGCTGTGTGCCTACAGCTCCCTTGAGACCGCGGACGGTGTAACGCTCAACGACGCTGAGCCATGCCTGTGACCAGTGGTAGAGCTCTTCGCCGAACATGGCGACGCGCTTGCCCATGGTGCTCGCCTGAGCGGCGACGTTATGCGTGCGCGCAGCGAGCACGAGCTCACCCCACTCAGAGGCGCGTGTCGCCATACGATCGAGCGTGGCGACGACCTTGTCACGGATGATCTGCATGGAGCTCCATATCTGAAGCTGCTCGACATTCTCCGTAAGGTCACGGCTGGTCATTCCCTTGTGGATATGCTCATGTCCTGCGAGGTCGCAGAACTCTTCGATACGAGCCTTGACGTCGTGGCGTGTGATGCGCTCACGCTCGAAGATAGCATCGAGGTCGACCTGACACTTCACGGCCTCGTAAGCATCAATAGCTTCTTGGGGGATGTCAAGACCGAGGTCTTTCTGCGCCTTCATAACGGCGATCCAGAACTCGCGTTCTAGGACGATGCGACCTTCTGCTGACCAGATATCTTTCATGGCTGCCGATGCGTAGCGGCCAGCCAAAACGTTGGGAATTGCACTCATGGTGGGATGTTAATAGAGAGGTATGGTTAAATAAAACCTCAGAAGCAGACTATATCAGCTGTATCATGATGTGGCAAGTCTAAATGTCCCCGCGCAGGGGAGGGAGAGGCTTGGTGAGAATTTTTCTAAAAAACACGTGTTTCTAGTTTCATGCAGTAGATTGCGATGTGCACATTTGATTTATTGTATTATTGTTTTGAAATGTTATCTAACGTTAAGTAGCTTGTGGTTTTTAGAGACCTTAGTTTTTATGGTTCATTGTTAGATGTTGCGTTTTATTTTACTTGGTGTTATACGGTAAGTTGCAGAAAATAATTGACATATGTTGAATTTAATTCTTGCTATTTTTAATAGAATGGTTTAATTTATATCCATGAACAGTAAATTAATTGTTTTCAGGTGTCCGGTCACCTTGTTAGAAAAGCTTGATCAGCTGGCCGATGTAACGCAGAGCAACCGCACTGCCGTTCTTATCGAAGCGGTTCGTATCTTTGCCCGCCAGGTTCGCAGACGTGGTGGACAGGTGGTGCCTCCGTATAAGAAGAGCGCTATGCCGAAGAAGCTAAACTTTAACCGCCGTCGCTCATGACGGGATACAGATCTCTTGCTATTAGCTTAGGCTGACGAGGCAAGGGATCTTTTGTATAAGGAGACTGTACGCGATTGGTTTCGGGCGCAGTTCTTCTGTTGGTAGCATGTAGTGTTATACATGTTATTTTTTTTGCCTGCCTATTGCTTTTTTGCGCTTTTCTCTGCGCTTATCAATGATTCATCGCCCCTGCTGGATGGTAGATGACGGCTGGATTCAGCTTAGGAATGACATTCACGCTGCGCACATGTCTCTGTGTCGAGCGCGCATGGTCAAGGATGAGGGCAAGTCGAGAGATCTGCCCTGGGATGTCAAAGACGCTCATGGTCACCTCTTCGCCCGAGCTCAGGATGAGTACGGTCTTCCATGGTTTCGGACGGAAGATTTCTTTCACCGCAGGGATGCTGTCTAGCTCGTAGGCATTCACCGCTGTGATTGTATCTAAAATGGGGGCTAGGCTATGATCCTTGATCTTCCCTCCTGCTTGGAAAACATCATAATCACGCGGTGTGACGTACCATGTGGGGCTTTCAAGGAAGGAACGATGGTACTCTGGGAGTATTTCCATGATGAGCCCTTTGTTGCAGATAAAGTACTGCTGCGATTCGCCAGTAATGAGCCCCTGTTCGTTTTCGATGAAGGCGAGTGGAAGGCGTTCTTCGACTTGGATATGAAGCTTACCAGGGAGCTCTAGGATGATATTCGCGTGTTCGATAAAGGGCTTCTCTTGCAGCTTCGCGATGAGCTGCTGAGTATTGAGCTCTGTATAGGGCATACCGCTCTTCAGATTCAGAATATGCAGGATCTGCTCCTTGGTGATGTAGCCACGCGACTCAAACTCGATTTCATCGAGCTTAAGCTTCGCGGCACTCTCACGAATGCGGTCGTAGATGTAGAATCCTATGAGCAGGACGACGATGCTGATGAGCAGTTTCCCCACCCATGAGCTCAAGCGTCGCTTGAGGCGTGCGAGCTTGATCGTGCTGAAGAACTTGTCCTTCGCAGAAACTGCTTTTTCGAGGAGCTCTATCTTCCTCTTCGGTGAGGAGAGACGGGCGTTTCTGCGCTGGTTGCGATTCATGGTGATAGGGGGAGAGGGTGGGGGAGCTATTATGCTCGTTCCTGTTGAAGAGATAATTCTGCGATGCGTGTGCAGAGCTCACTGTAGCTGATGCCGTGGGCGGCAGCTGCTTTAGGGAAGAGAGACGAGCCCGTCATACCGGGGATGGTGTTAATCTCAAGCACGTAGGGGCGACCATCTTCTGTGAGTAGCACGTCGACGCGACCGTAAACTTCCACATTAAGGGCGCGGTAGGCTTGGAGGGCTGCTTCTTGGACGACCTTTGTCTCTTCTTCGGAGATATCGGCAGGGCAGATGTAGTCACTGCCAGCACCACCTGCGTAGAGAGAGGGGTACTTGTTCTTCATGTCGTAGAAGCCCGAGCGGGGGCAGATGCGCACGACAGGGAAGGCGACACCATCGAGGATGGCGACAGTGAGTTCGCGACCTGCGATGAACTCTTCAACGAGGATTTCTTCGCCATAGCTCGCGACATCAGCGAGAGCTGCCGTGAGCTCTTCCTCGGTCTTGACGATGTGTACACCGACAGAAGAGCCTTCACGTGGGGGCTTCACGACGCAGGGAAGTGGGATGCTGGGGCGTACGCCCGCAGCGACCTGCGCGCGGCTGAGGACTTCGTCGCTAGGGCAGGGGACTGCGACCTGCTGCATGATTTTCTTCGTCTGCACCTTGTCGAAGCAGAGGCGGCTACAGAGAGAGCCAGCTCCCGTGTAGGCGATGCCCTTTGATTCTAGGTAGGACTGGAGTCCGCCGTCCTCGCCGTAGGTGCCGTGGATGATGTTGTAGCAGAGCTCTGTGTCAGCGGGGATCTCGGGGGATTCGCCCGTGACGATGAGAGGGGTCACGGAGGTGAAGCCCGCGGAGCGCAGGGCTTCGAGTACACCTTCGCCTGAGCTGACGGATACAGCGTGCTCAGAACCAGGTCCTCCCATGAGGAGTGTGATGCGCGTGTCGGGGCGTAGCGTAGTGGTCATGATGCTAGAATAGTATTTTTAAAACTCAGGCTCTTCTTCGCCGAGTATCTGAACCTCGGTGCGCAGTGTGATGCCGTGCGCCTCCTTCACCTTATCCATGATGAGGTCGATGAGTTGGAGGACGTCGCCGGCTGTAGCCTTACCTGTGTTCACGATGAAGTTCGCGTGTACAGGGGAGATCATCGCGCCGCCTATACTGTGCCCCTTCAGACCGAGGTCGTCGATGAGCTTCCCTGCTGGGAGTGTGATGCCTTCGTCGTTTGTTGGGTTGACAAAGGTGCAGCCTGCACTCGGTTCTGCGGGTTGGCTGCTGCGACGCTTCTCACGGAAGAGTTCGCTGCGCTGCTTGATCTCATCAAGGCTGGCTGGCGTGGCAGTGAAGTAGGCTTGGAGGACGATATTACGGCTGAACTCGGAGATGAGGCGGTACTCTGCCTGCTTCATCGTCTCTTTTTCGAAGCGTACGATCTCGCCATTTTCACCGAGGCAGATCGCAGAGCGGAAGATAGACCACATGTCCTGCCCCATCGCTCCCGCGTTCTGACGTAGGCTACCGCCTACATTCCCCGGTATGCCGCCCATCCACTCAAAGCCTGTGATTTCAAGCTGCTGAGCCGCGCGGGCAAGCTTAGCTAGAGGGATAGCGCTGCCGACGCAGAGCTCTTCTCCCTGCAATTCGAGGGTTTCAAACACTTCGCCGCGTGGGCGAATAACGGCACCGCGTATGCCTCCGTCGCGGACGAGGAGATTGCTCCCGCGTCCGATGATATAGACGGGAATGCTGCGGTCCTTGAAGAAATTAATAGACTCTTGCAGAGCTTTGATGCTGCTGGGCTCGACCCAATACTGGGCTGCTCCACCGACGCGCAGCGTCGTGTGCTTGTGCATGGGCTCGTAGAGCTTCCATGAGAGCTCTTCGCTGTCTATTTCCTGCTCCAGCTCCGTCATGATGCGCAGATCTTGCGCGATCTTGCTGCCCGCTTCGTGGATGTTACCCGCGCCCAGTGTGATGACGAGGTCGCCCGCCTTCACGCGGTTGCCTGTTTCCAGCTGTGCGTCTCGCACGCTGGGGATGAACTTGCACTTCACGCGGCCTTGCTCACGCACCGCGTCGATGATGGTCTGACCTGTGATACCGGGGATGGGTAGTTCGCTCGCGGGGTAAATGTCAGTGACGATGAGTCTATCGAGATTCTGCAAGCATGCACCGAAGTCATCGCGCAGCAGCTGCGTGCGCGTGTAGCGGTGAGGCTGGAAGAGGACGATGAGTCGCTCGGGGTCGAGGCTGCGTGCTGTTTGTAATGTGGCCTGTAGCTCGGTTGGATGATGACCGTAGTCATCCACGATGTGGTAGTGGCGGTTGAGAAGCTTGGTCTCGAAGCGACGCTTCGCTCCTGCAAAGCTCGTCAAGCCCTTCGCAATCGAGGCGAAGTCGCCACCCATTTCCAGTGCTGCCGCGATAGCGGCGAGGGAGTTAAGCACATTATGCTTACCAGGAATGCCGAGCTCGACGCGACCGAGGACTTCACCACGGTAGCTGACGTTGAATACTGTACGACCACGACTGACGGTCATCTCGTCGACGGTGTAGTCTGCATCTTCCCATCCATAGGAGACGCTATTGGGGTACTGTGAGCAGACGCTGCGCGCGCCTTCGTCGCTCTGGCAATAGAAAATTTTCCCACTTGTGTTGCGGCAGAGGATGTGGAAGACTTCCTTGATATGATCGATATCGCGGTAGTAGTCGAGGTGTTCTGCTTCGATGTTCAGGACAATGCTATGCTCGGGGAGGTAGTTCACGAGCGTGCCGTCGCTTTCGTCACCTTCTGCGACGAGGTACTCGCTATCCGCATTCCAATGCGCGTTCGATCCAAGCACAGGGATCTCTGCGCCTACATAGTGACAGGGGATCTGGCGGCACTCGCGTAGCAGGTGCGTTGTCATGGATGACGTGGTCGTCTTTCCATGTGTTCCTGCGACGATGACACCGCGCTTGTTGTTCAGGATGGCAGCGAGGCATTCAGCGCGTCGGAGGCAGATCGCACCCTTCGCGCGTGCGGCGGCGAGGGCTACATTCTCCTCGCGTATCGCGCTGGAGTAGATGACAATCTCGGCATCCTGCACGGAAGCTTCATTATGAGGACTGGAAAAGGAGAGACCCGCAATCTGTAGATTCTCGGTTTCTGTGCTTGTCACGCGGTCACAACCACTGACTTGATGCCCCATCTCAAGCAGCATGCGTGCTAAACCACTCATGCCCGAGCCTGCTACCCCGATGAGATGAATCCTTACAGGATTCTCACGATCAAGGAGTCGAATGCGTAATTTTTCTATCATAGTCCTCGTAGGAATTATAGCGCAACGATGCACAAAATCAAGGCAAAACTTGAGCCAAGTTCAAGCGTCAAGTTCAGGTGAGGTCCTTGCAAAATAAAAAAACTCCCCAGTCGGCAAGGAATTGCTGCTGGGGAGTAGATAAATATGTTTGAGATAAGTCGATTTCAGGGGATCTTGAAAAATTAGCAGCTTCGGATTTAGCATGCAGTTTGGATGATAATTTACGACGTTTGGGCGCGCATAGCGAGCTATGTAAG
>CAYJNX010000142.1:0-6214 GCA_964371525.1 uncultured Akkermansia sp.
CCCGAGAGCTGGAGCTCGATGGGGGTGGCTACCGCGTCAGCGACTTCCTGAGCATTCGCGCCGGGGTACGCAGCAGAGAGCTGGATGGTGACAGGGGCGATGTCAGGGTAGAGTGAGACAGGGAGGGACTGGATACAGATAATACCCAAGAGTGTGGTGAGGATGGAGATAACACCAGCGATGATGGGATGTTTAATAAAGAATGGGGCCATGGTCTAAAGTGTGGGGACTGGGGCTGTTAAGTTAAAATGATATAAACGCGATCGTGCTGGATCTTATTTCTCTGCGGTGACGGAGGGTTCGACAGTGACGGGGAGAGTGTAGACGTAGGGCTGTAAGGTGAGCTTGTTCACATTCCCACCTGCTGCCTTGTTCGCACCGAAGATCATCATGGCGCTCATCGCACCTTCGACAACGATTCGAGATTCTTCTACAGACTTGATGCCTTTTTCCTTCAGGAACATGCTCAGCACATCGCCTTCACCCGAGGACTTCGCCATGAAGTCGAGCTCGTCTTCGGCCTTCACCTGCTTGAAGAGGAAGTCGCGGAAGTCCTTTGCCTCATTTTGCTTGAGGAAGAGAGCATCCCAGCTATCGACACCTGACTGGGTGAGTAGTTCGTCAGAGAGAGGCTTGCCTGCTTTCTTTTCCATGAGGCTGCGCACGTCGCTGGCTTCTGCTCCCTTCAGGAAGAGTTCCTTCCAGCTCGCTACCTTCGCTTCGCGGAAGAGGAGGGCTTCGAGTGAGGGGGCTTTTTCTTCCATGAGGATCTGAGGTATGACGGCAGGGCGGTTAATCGTGATGACCTGCATGGGTGCGAGGACGGTCTGTCCTGTGCTATCCACGGTAGGAAGATTAATCAGCTTGCCCTTCACGACAGGGAGAGGCATGGGGCTGTCATCAGGCATGATGAACACGACGAGATCCATACCATTGAAGCTTGCGAGTGCCTGTGCAGGGACGAGGTACGCGCCCTTGATGACTTCGTCGTCCACCTTGATGCGTACAGGCATGCCCGAGTGGAGTACACCCTTGTCATTCTGGACGCGTCCGACGACGGACAGTGTACCTGTGGTCTGGCTGAGCTGGTTATCCACGGAGATGATGAGACCTGCGGGGTCGTAAGTCGCACCATTTTCTAAGATGATGTGGAAGGGGATCTTCGCTTCGGCTATGCTCTGCACTTCTGCTTCTGTGTAGCCCTTCAGCGCGAGCTTACCACTGATGTTGAAGTCCACGCGCATGGGGTTTACAGAAGAAAGTGTCACGAGGGGCTGAGTGGTGGTCGGTCCTACGAGATCACCAACGGAAGGAGTCGCGATGCCAGCACGTCCCGTGAAGGGGGCGCGGATCTCTGTGTAGCCGAGATTTGTCTGTGCCTGATTCAGGATAGCGCGCATCTGCTCGACGCTCGCCTGTGTGCGGAGGAGGTCGGCTTGGTTCTTCACGACCATGGTCTGCGTGTCGGTGATGGTCTTATCCATCACAGCACCGGGGACTTCCTTATTCAGCTTTTCGTAGCGACGCAGGTTCTCAAGATTCATGTCAAGTGAGACTTGCGCCTGAGTCTGGGAAGCCTCTGCGATGGCGAGATTCGCCTTCGCTTCGTCGACCTTTGCTTGGTAAGGTGCTGGGTCTATGGTGAAGAGAATTTGATCTTTTTGGACGATGTCACCGTCCTTAAAATCTTGCTTCAGGAGGAAGCCGCTGACTTGTGCACGGATAGAAGTCTCATCCACGCCGCGTACGCTACCGAACCACTCGGCCTGTGTCGCCACATCTTGGCGCAGCAGAGGGGCGATCTTGACGACGAAAGGAGGAAGCGTGGGCTTCATCTTGGATGGGTCGGGCTTCTGACCTTCTTGTACTGCCGCGGCAGCGGGTGTTTTCGCTGGCTGCGGGGCAAAGCTGAATGGCTTTGTCGCGATGCTCTGCGCTTCACTCTGGTCGGTGAGGCGGCTGTTTTCACCTGTCACCTTGATGGCGACGAGGCTGTTCTCAGCGTCGCAAACGATGGGGGCATCTGTCACCTTGTCATAGCCCATCTTTTTCACCTGCTCGGCTATAGGAGCGATCGCACCAGTGATGGCGATCATCTTCTGTGTGGATTCGTAGCCTGAGGCTTCCTTCACAGGGACGGTGTATTCACCTGCTGGGGTCACGGTGATCATATTCGGCTTGGAGTCCTTGTCGATGACGATGATGTAGGATGTACGAAGCACGGACTGAATCGCAGTGGCTGGTACGAGGATGACATCTTTCTCTGCGAGAGGGATCTTCACACGCACGGCCATACCGGGGCGCAGAATGTTCTTCGGGTTGTCAATTTCAGCTGTGACATCGAGAAGACCATTGCTGTCTATCTTGCTGTCCAGTGCTGTGAGTCGCCCCTTGTGCTCGTAGGTCTTCCCATTTTCGAGGACGATGGACACAGGGAGCTTGCGCGTCGTATGCTCTCCTAGCTGGAGTGCGTCAAGGATGGTATTCGAGTTCACCGAGAAGTCGACGCGTATAGGGTCGATCGACACGATGCTTGTTAAAACGGAGGAAGAGGAGACGAGCTCCCCCTTGGAGAACATCGCTGTACCTGCGACACCGTCGAAGGGAGCACGTACCGTTGTGTAATCCAGATTAATTTGTGCGCTGCGAACCGCTGCTTCCATCTGCTGGATGGTCGCGTCTTGCAGCTTTACTTGTGCGACAGCTCCGAGAAGGAGCTGCTTCGCGTCAGATAACTCCTTTTCTGAGATGGCATCGCGGGTGATGAGCTGGCTGAATCGCGCAACATCGAGCTCCGCCTGCTGGCGTGTCGCCTCGGCGGCAGCACGGCTAGCGCGCGCAGCGAGGAGGTTCGCCTTCGCTTGTTCCAGCTGAGCCTTGTAAATCTTAGAGTCAATCGTGAAGAGGATGTCTCCCGCCTTCACACGCGCACCGTTCGTGTAGTTCTGGCTTTCAAGGAAGCCTGAGACACGAGGTTGGATCTCTGTGCTGTCAAGTCCACGGAGGAAGCCAAACCATTCGCCGTAGTCGGAGACTTTTTGCTCCATGAGTGGGAATGTTGTAATAGCGGTAACCGCTTGAGTTTGCGAAGACTGCTCTTTCTTTTCTTCTTGACATGAATTGAGTATCAAGGGAAGTGCTGTGCAGCTGAGGGCGAGGGATAGGATGGCCTTCTTGTTCATAAAATTCTAAAGCAATGCGCTTGCGCCAGATAACTTACTACAATATATATATATGGTCAACTCTAATTTATGACAGTTTAATGTCTGTTAGGCTGGACTACTGAGAGCTTCATTTTATCGGGATTGAGCAAGCCTAAGGGGTCGAGCGCGCTCTTTAGCTGCTGATGTAGCTGGAATGCCTCTTCACCAATCGCGTCTACAAACCACGCTTCTTTTGCTATACCTATACCATGCTCACCCGTGATGCTGCCACCGTGGGCGAGCACCCATTGGAAAATCTCGTGAACGACCTGCTCGGACTCTTCACGGCGTTCATTTCCCTCAGCATCGCGCGGGATCATGATATTCGTGTGGATATTCCCATCTCCTGAATGCCCGAAGCAGGCAATGGGTATATCGCGCTGCTGCTGGATGCTCTCACAGTAATTCACCAGATGCACGAGCTGAGAGCGCGGGATGACGATATCTTCGTTCAATTTTGTGAGCCCTGTTTCTTTCAGGCTCTGTGAGAATTCGCGACGCAGCTTCCACACCGATTCCACCTCCTCTTCGCTGTAGGCGACGGCATGACTCAGCGCGCCATGATGCTGGAGTATATGAACGATTTCTTCTGCCTCCATGCTCAGCGCGTCTCTACGCCCGTCTATTTCGATGATGATATGCCCGCGAGCCTCCGCTGGGAAATGCCCATCGCCGAGGTAAGCACGCGCCGCCGCGAGGGTGAACGCGTCTGTGATCTCCATGGCAGCAGGGAGATGCCCCGATGCTAACACCGCCTGTACACAGCGTGCGGCATGCTGAAATTGTGAAAAGCTCGCCTGTATCGCCACTCTTGCTTGAGGGGCGGGGATGATGCGCAGCGTCGCTTCGGTGACAATGCCGAGTAAGCCCTCACTGCCGCAGAACAGCCCAATGAGGTCGAAGCCCTGCTTGTTCTTATGCGTCTGCCCACCGCAGCGCAGGATGCGCCCATCGGATAGCACGACGGTGAGACCGAGAATATACTGGCGCGTCACACCGTACTTGAGACAGCGCGGTCCGCCCGCATTCGTCGCGATATTCCCCCCGAGGCTGGACTCCTTTCTCGATGCTGGATCGGGAGGGTAGAACCAGCCGAGCTCCGCGCAGGCCTCCTGAAGCTCTGCTGTCATCACACCCGCCTCCACGCGAGCGATACCATCTTCAGGTTGGATGCTTAGGATGCGGTTCATGTGCATGAGAGATAGTACGATGCCACCGCGCAAGGGGACGCAGCCTCCCACATAGCCTACGCCACCGCCACGGGCGGTGACTGGGAGGTGGTGACGCGTCGCGAGATCCATGATAGCGGCTACCTCTTCCGTCGTCTCGGGGTAGACGACGGCTTCGGGGAGGGCGGAGGCGAACCACTTGTCCGAAGCGTGTTTCTCTAAACTCTCCTGATCCGTGCGCAAATGCGCCCCACAGAGGGCGCGTAGTTCCTCAATCCATGTCATGACTGATGCTCTCATGTCACAGCTTCTTTGTCAAGTCACGCTTGCATCTGCACGATGGCTGTGCGAGAACTCCCCTTTTAGGTCTCTTTGCAGCCCTAGATTTCTTATATATCTGAGAGAGGATGGAAAAAAGTCGTGCTTTCTTTCTTCTCTCCAGTCTTCTACCTTGACAGACCTAGGTACTATTCGTTATAGTGTCCTATAGGGAATCTGTAAAATTAGTCCGAGCAGAATGCTAGTCTCGAAAATGAGCGAAACAGCATGCCTTTTGCCGCATTTTGGCGAGAATTTACAGCTTTTTGGGCTTACATAGCTCGCTATGCGCACCCAAACGCCGTAAATTATCATCCAAAATGCATGCAAAATCCGAAGCTGCTAATTTTGCAAAATCCCCTCTAGTTTAAATTAAATCAACTATGAAGCTTTTTGTATATTTATCCCTAGGTTTGTCTCTCACTGCTGCTGTCTGCGCAGACGAAGAGGCAAAAGCAAAGAAGGTCGCACAGTGGATGCGCGTCATTGACCGACAGCCATTTCAGTGTCTGTCTCTCCATGAGGCTGCTCGCTATGGAGATCTTGAAGTAGCGAAGCTCAGTATTAAAGCGGGGCAGTCTCCGAATATGCGCGATGAGCTCGGGAATACTCCCCTACATATCGCGATGAAGAAGGGGCATGGCGATATCGTGACGCTGCTTCTTGAAAACGGAGCCGATATCATGCTGCCTAATGCAGCAGGGAAATCTCCTGTATCTCTAACAACAGATGGATCTATCGTAAAGCTCAGCGAAATCTTCCTGAAGAGACGCGAACAGCAGCTCGCCGCGATCAAGTCCATGCAAGCGGGCGACGTAGCTCCGCTGAAGAACTACCTTTACCGCGGCGGAGATGCGAACTTCTATGACGCAGAGGGGACGAATCCTGTACTCTTCCTCGCCTTAGTATCGGGGAACTCCGAAGCTGCGCAGCATCTGATTAAGTCAGGAGCAGAGCTGAAGCGTACCTTTCATGGTGGGAAGAGCTATCTGATGATAGCCGCTGGAGGTGGCGCAGACCCAGCCACGATAGAACTTCTGCTGGATAAGGGGGCTGATCCCTTCCATCAGGCTGGTAACGGAGCGACTGCGTTGCACGATGCCGTCTGGGCGATGAAGAATGACAACGTGAAGGCTCTTCTTCCCGCCTACAAGTCTGTGAACTACAGCCCGAACGGTGGGCAAAACGGCTTCCCACTCTACCTCGCTATAGGCCGTGGGAACCTCAAGGCAGTCGAACTCATGCTGGAAGCAGGGCTCGACATCAGTGTCGCTCCTTACAAGGACATCATCCTCGGTGAAGCTGTGAAGAAGGGGCATGAAGGCATCGTAAAAGCCCTGCTGAAGGCGGGCGCAGACCCGAACGCGAAAGCTCCTGACGGCAAGACACCCCTCGAACATGCTAAAGGCTCCATCGCTGAGCTACTGAAGCAGACCACAGCGAAGTAAGATCTCCCGTGATCACGATGCAACCATTATAAAAATTTAAAGAAATCATATCACAATGAACATACGTTTAGCCCTA
>CAYJNX010000143.1:0-6202 GCA_964371525.1 uncultured Akkermansia sp.
CTTCACTGAGCTGGCTGTCAATGATGCTGATCTTCCCCTTGTTCGGCAGAATGAAACCATCCGAGGCACGTAGCTGTACATTCGCGACATCCTTAATGCCTTGATGACCGTGGAAGACTCCCGTCATGTCATTCTGACTGAGGGGGAATTTAATATAGATAGGGTCTACCTGATTGATCGTGGCGAGCTGGGCCGTGTGATCGACGTAGTTACCCACGGCATTTTGGATGCGACCGACGCGACCCGAGATGGTGGCGCGGATGGTGCAGTCGCTGAGATTCTTTTCTGCTAGTGTCAGCGTAGCCTGCGCTTCAATCTTCTGCGCCTGTAGATCTTCGAGCTCGTGTATGTAACGCTCGCGCTCTTCTTCTGATGTCGCCTGCATGTCGGTGAGATCATTCAGACGGTCGAGGTGCTTCTTCGTGTAGGCGATGCGTGCGTCAAGCTCGCCTATGCTGGCCTTAATTCTCAGCACCTCGGCTTGATAGCGTGTGGGATCGACGAGGAAGAGTATGTCCCCCTTCTTCACATAGGCACCATTCTCTATATTAATCTGCTTTAAGTAGCCCTGAACAGCCGTCTGCACATCCACTCGGTGGATGGACTCGGCATGACCTATGCTGCGGCGTTCTACAGAATCGAATCCGCGTGATACAGGCGTGACAAGTACAGCAGGTGCTGCTCCCCCTGGCATCTGCGCAAGGCTATGATCGCCGATGGTTGATATTGTTAGAACGAGAGCGCTGAGAGGCGCGACGGATCGAGAAGAGTGAAACCAGTGCATAAATTTATAAGGTCTGAAATGGTTTACGCAATACAGGGGCGTTTTGCAAGCTTTTATTAGGTCATGTGATGAAAAAATATTCCTAGATTGACGAGGTCTCTAGTCTCTGATATAAATATGCTTATGCCTCGCATCTTCCCCCAATCGCGTAGCCTCGTGTTCTCCGCTTTTCTTCTCCTCTGCGGCTGCGGCAGATCCCTCGTTTGCGATCCTGTCGATCCAGAATTGTACGAGTTTGATAGTATAGAAGAAACAAGTCATGATTTTGCGGCGTGGAAGCGCGAATGGCTCACGCTGACCGATGAATCACTGGATATGGAGCTGCGTCTTGCCGCGATGAAGCGTTATAACGCCTACTTACTGGATTTTCTCCGTCACCTGCGCGAGGAGTTCCACGATGCCATAGAAGATGAACACGAGCTGCGAAGCGACGTCGTCCAGCTTATCTATGAGAAGAAAGGCGCGAACACCCAGCCCCTGCAAATCATCTACGACGATATCGTCCCAGCCACCGATGTGGAAATAGATAGTCTCGACGACGAGTTCGATCTTGACGGGCTTGGCGTCCCTCTTGTGGGCATCATTCCCGAGGAAAAGATAGAGGAGGCAGGTATCAAGCACAATATCAGCTCGCGAGGAACTGCACGCACGCTCACAGCGGTGATGGATTTTTCTACCGAGCAGCCGCGCCTGCGCTTTATTCCTCGGTTTGGACATGAGCGGTACACGCATGAGCACAGTCGCTACCTGCTCAGTGCGAACTACACCGCCGCACTGGAGATCTACTGGAGGCTGACTGACCCCGATGAGTGGCGTTTACTCGGAATGTTCCGCCCCGATGAGATGCAGAATGTGGAAGGTCTCTCCTGCGTCGAGTCTTATGATCCCGATCGCATCCCTGTAATACTCGCGCATGGGCTTTTCTCCACGCCCCAGACATTCAACCAAATGGTGAATCGTCTGCTCATCGACGACCGCATCCGTCGGCATTTCCAATTCTGGTATTTTACCTACGCGACAGGGGATAGCTGGGTGCACTCGGCTGAGAAGTACCGCGCGGCTCTCGCTGAGCTACGCGAGCAAGTCGATCCTGAGAAAAAGAATAAGAACTGGGACAAGAAGGTGCTCGTCGGGCATTCCATGGGTGGACTCATCACGCATTACTCGCAGACCACCGAGCCATGGAACATGCTCCAGAACATCATCACCGAAGAATACCAGAAGAAGTACCTCCACGCAGAATACCTGAACAAGCCCTTCCCGAACCCAGACTATGAGGCGATGCGTGGTCGCTATTTCTTCGAGCCTGTATCGGCAGGGCGCGTCGTCTACATGGCGACACCTCATCAGGGCGCGCCCCTCGCTGATTACTACATCGTCGAACTATTTAGCCGCCTCATCCAGCTGCCCGAGGATGTGATCACAGAGACGCTGCGAGTCGTGACGCTGCAAGATGATATTCTGCTGTTCCGCCCCGATCGCGTGACAGATTGGTTCACGAGCACCTCTCAGCTCAGTACAGATAGTCCTTTTATCAAGGGGCTACAGGGACTGCCTGTGCAGGATGTCACCACGCATTCCATCATCGGAGATAAGGGGGATGGAGATAGTCCCGATAGCTCCGATGGTGTTGTCCCTTATTGGAGTAGCCATATCAACTGGGGGGGTGAAAGCATCGTTCCTAGCTCCCACAGCGTGCAAAAGGATGAAGAAACAGCGGTAGAAATGAAGAAAATCCTCCACGACTATCTCGACGAGTTGGGATATTAGCCGTGCGAATACAGAACTTCTGATTGACTTTATTGCCTAATTTAGTTATAAATCAGCCCGTATTAGCTCCCTAAGCATCACCCCATACCATTACTATGCCAGCACGCAAGAAAACCCCCATTCGTCGTAAAGTAAAAAACTGGACAGCAGCTGATTCCGTAGATCTCTACGGAGTTCATGACTGGAGTAATGGCTACTTTGATGTGTCTCGCACGGGGGAAACCACTGTGCAGTTACGCGACGATGACGGTGCGATCAAGGACATTAAGATCTCCAGCCTCGTGAAAGGACTGGCCGATCGTGGGACGAATGCCCCTGTGCTTCTCCGCTTCCCCGACCTCCTACGCGCCCGCGTCGATGAGCTTAACGACAGCTTCGCTCGCGCGATCAAGGACGTGAATTATGAAGGCGTGTACCGAGGAGTCTACCCAGTGAAGGTGAACCAGCAGCGACAGATCGTCGAAGAGATCATCTCGCACGGCAGGCAGTACCACTACGGATTAGAAGCAGGCTCGAAGCCTGAGCTCATCGCAGCCATGGCTCACATGAATGATCCTGAAGCCTTCCTCATGTGCAATGGCTACAAGGACGACGAGTTCATCGACCTCGCACTCATGGCGCAGAGCATGGGGATTAACATCTACCTCATCCTCGAAATGCCCAACGAGCTCCCCGCCATCATTGAGCGCGCTCGTCGCCTCGGCATCGAGCCGAATCTCGGCGTGCGCGTGCGCCTCTCGGCAAAGGGGGCAGGGAACTGGAGCGAATCCGCAGGTGACAAGTCCGTCTTCGGGCTGAACACCGCTCAGGTCATCGAAGTCGTCGATACGCTGAAAGCGGAAAACATGCTGCACTGCCTCAAGGTACTGCACTACCACCAAGGCTCGCAGATTCCTAATATTTCCGTTATCCGCGAAGGTCTCACCGAAGCCTGCCGTATCTACATCGACCTCGTACGCGAGGGCGCGCCCATGGGCACGCTGGACATGGGCGGTGGTCTCGCCGTCGACTATGATGGCTCACAGACGAACTTCCATTCTTCCTGTAACTACTCCATCGCAGAATACGCGCGTGACATCGTCGAAGTCGTCGGTGAAATGTGTACAAAGTGCGATGTCGCTCATCCCACGCTTGTGACGGAATCAGGCCGTGCCGTGAGTGCTTATCACTCCGTGCTCGTGTTCAATATTCTTGACGTGAACAGCGCACCGGGTAACGAGACTGCTATTCCTCAGCTGCCCCCGAACCCAGGTGAAATCCTCAAGGCACTCGACGAGACCATGCGCATGATCTCGAACAAGAACCTTCAGGAGTGCTACAATGACGCGAACTACTACCGCGACCAGCTGCGCATGCAGTTCTTCTACGGTCAGTCCAGCCTGCGAGAGCGCGGCATAGGTGAGGCGATCTACTGGCGCATCATGGGACTCATCTCACGTCGCATCGCCGACATGAGCGAGATACCAGAAGATCTGAAGGAGGTATCTGACAACATGGTGGACTTCTACTATGGGAACTTCTCCCTCTTCCAGAGCCTCCCTGACTCATGGGCGATAGACCAGCTCTTCCCTGTCATGCCCATCCAGCGACTGAATGAACGCCCGACGCGTCGTTCCGTCCTCGTGGACATCACCTGCGACTGTGATGGGAAGGTAGACAAGTTTATCGACAAGGAAGACGTCTCGAAGTCACTGGAGCTCCACGAGATCGACGATGATGAGAACTACTACGTCGCCATCTTCCTCATCGGAGCGTATCAAGAAACACTCGGTGATATTCATAATCTCCTCGGTGATACGAATGTCGTCAGTGTGCATCTGGAAAACGGTCGCCCCGTCTACACCCAAGAAGAAGAGGGTGACTGCGTCGGTGACGTGCTCGGCTACGTGAAGTACGACACGAAGGATCTCGTCGCGAAGTTCCGCGGACTCGCAGAAGATGCCGTCGCTGAGGGGCGTATCACGCCACGCCAGCTGCGCGGTGCACTCGATGCCTACCGCAATGGCCTGAATGGCTACACCTACTTTGAAATCTAATCCAGCGGGATTATCTGCCCATCGCTGACGCGAAAGACGGGAAGGGGGGCGAGCTCATCGCCCAGCCACCCTAGCTGCGTGGTCGTGATGATGACCTGCGAATCCTGTGGGATGGCGCGTAGCAAGGCTAGGCGACGTGTCACGTCTAATTCGCCAAATATATCGTCAATGAGCAAGATAGGCGCGCGCCCTGTCTCATGGCTTAGCATATTCGCCTGAGCGAGCTGGAGCGCGCAAGCTATCGTGCGCTGCTGCCCCTCGGACGCGTAGCTTGCCGCTGCCTTACCATGGATGAAAATGTGCATATCATCACGATGAGGCCCCTTCGTCGTATGACCCAGCCTCCTATCATCGCTGAGGCTGTCTTCTAGTGCCTGCGCGAGGCTGCCATGCGGGCAGCTGGACTGCAAGGAGAGCTCTACTTCTTCCTGCTGCGCGCTGATAGCGGCATGAATCTGCCTCACATAGGGCGAGAGACGACGCAGGAGCAGATCGCGCAGAGTGTGCAGGATCTCGCCCTGCTCAGCGAGCACCTGAGTGAAGCTCTGGATGGAAGCCGCAGAGGAGCGCGGGTTTTTTAGCAGAGCGTTGCGCGACTTTAGCGCCTTTTTATAGCGCAGCAGAGCCTGTCTGTAGCCCGGATGCCACTGTGTGCCGAGGAAGTCGAGGTACTTACGCCTGTCATCCGCCGCACCGTGGATGAGGCTAATGTCGCGGTTCCCCAGCCAGCTTACAGGGGCGGCATCATGGAGGAAATCTCCGTAATCACGCCTCGTCTCGCCATCGACACGCAGATCGAGCTGGCGCGGCTGCCACGTGACGCGTCGCGTGTGCTCGCCTGAGCTCAGTGAGATGCCGAAACCCGCTTGCCCGTGCTGGGCAAGCTTGTCGAGGCGCGTGCTGCGCGGTGAGTGTAGCGTGAGAGCGAAGCAGATCGCTTCGAGTATGCTGGTCTTCCCCTGCGCATTATCACCGCAGAGTATGGCACCCTGAGCAGGAATAGTCCAGCTCAGCCCCTCATAGCAGCGAAAGTGCTGGAGGCGTAGCGAGTGCAGCATGCCAGAATGGTGAGCTTAGTAATCCGTAGGCAGAGCCTTGATGGAGTCCATGATCTTCTCTCCGAGCGCGCGCTGGTCTTCGCGACTACGTGCCTTGAGATCCTTCTCATTCAGGTAGAATGGCTCGCCTATGGACAGAGTGATGGGGCGGAAGCGTAGCTTCTTGCTGTGAATGGGCAAGCAATCGTAAGCCCCTTCGATGCGGATAGGCTGGATGGGGACCCCCGCTAGCTTGCTGAGGATGAGACCTATACCGGGCATCGCCTTCTGAATCTGACCGTCTTCGCTGCGAGATCCCTCTGGGAAGATGATGACGCGACCACCTTCTTTGATCGTGCGTATGACCTTGATCACCCCTGCTGCGTCAGGGCGCGTTTGGTTGATAGGGATGCACTGGCAGTAGGGGAGCGTCTTGCCGAGAATGTAGGGCTTCCACAGGCTGTGACGAGCGAGCGCATGCACGTTCGTCTCATAGAGCTGCCCAATCATAGGGGGATCGAGGAAGCTCTGGTGGTTCGCGACGATGATGCAAGGACCATCATCAATGAGGCGTT
>CAYJNX010000144.1:0-6113 GCA_964371525.1 uncultured Akkermansia sp.
AAACAAAGCTCAATTGTTTCTTTCGGGGACGCATAAAGCCTTACTTTAGACAGCTACTCGCGGTATCTTATTGCGAAGGAGCAGCCATGAAGTGATAAGCTGTAGATTCCATGCCTAGTCCGAGTTGTAGTTGTTCGATGAAGGACTTCTTGGCTTCCTTCAGGACTTCTCTGTTAATAGCTGCGTGCTCTTTAGCTACGCGATCAAGCGCGTTTTGAACCGCTATCCTATCCTCAGCCTTCGCATTGGTCCACCATATACTTGACTTGTTCTGAACTTCAAGACTGAGACGCTTGCAAGAAATTAATACAGGCTCGACATCACTTACTAGGATAGTTTTCCCTTGAAACTCGTACTTTATCTTTGATAAGTCGACGCCCGCGCTAATTTTATAAACTCCAATCAGATTAATATCTTCTTTACATCCTTCCCACTGAGCACTGTGAGTGTGGTTTATTTTCACTATTTTACTAGTAATGACAGCTAGGCATGATTTCTTAAAATGACCATTGAGAACATAGACTCTTTTAGATTCGTCTGTAGCTGTGAGTGCTGCATTTGTGCCTACTCCGAATCTTGTATAGAGGGAGGATAGCTCCTTGATAAGGTTCTCTTGTTGCACTTGAGCCTTATTGTCTACACCTTTCCTCTCTTTGAGCTCATTGTAATGCCTGTAGTGTAGGAGCGAAACTGCTATGATGATAAGCAGCAGTGCCGCTGTAGCGATCCATTTTACTCGACTACGTGAAGTCATAGAGCAGGTGATTTATTGTGTACTTTCTTTGCGATATGCTTGAATTGTTATACCTGTTTATTTTCTTCATAGGGGAGAAATACTGTGAAAGCGCTCTTCCAGACACTGGCTTTGAATCGCACATGCTTGGAGTCGCCTTCCGCGAGAAGAATGAGATCTTCTGACTTAGAGACTCGTTTCTTACATTTTTCGATAATGGACACTCGCTCGGCTGCACTAGGAGGGCAGGGGTGTGTGAGCTGTGCAATGATGGGTGTCGTTTTACCACTCGCGCTGATGAGTAGGCAGCGATGACTGTATCGTTCTTGATGAAAGCAGATAGCACCCGCTTCTAGCACATCATTGATCTCTCTCCATTTGTACTGGCTTCGATCATCATGATCAGGGTAGTGACAAGAAGCGCAGCGGTAATACTGCATGCTGTCTTGTAGATTCCTTTTGAAAAGATGCTTGTCAGCAGTGAGACGATTTGATGGATCGAAGGAAAATTTCATGATGCTAGAAGCCTCCAGCACAGAGCGGAGAACGACTAATTCACTTGCGCCACAGAAGGGACAAATAAATTTGATATTGTCTGATATATTTATAGCAGTCATGTGACTTAATAATATCATTTAGGCTATTAAACGCAAGATAAATATCATTAGTGAGAGGAAAACGTATTCTCATTGATATAAATAGTAATCGGCATTGACATACAATCGCAAAAAAGATATAAATCATGAATGCAGGAAACTGACCAAGATCAGCTAAAACGCAATGTGAAAATGTGGCTTAAGTCTAATAGATTTGACTATGCGTGGCTGGCAGAGCGTTGTTTCGTAACCGAGACAACCGTACGTAATTGGATGGCAAAAAAGAAGATTCCTGATTCAAAGGCTCATATCATCGAAGAATTGATAAAGAGCAATCCTATCAAGCTCCCAGCCCGGGTGCAGGTAGAGGAAGAGACGACGGTGACGCTGAAACTCGATTCGGCGACCCGTGCCGCATTAGAGCACCGCGCATTCCTGAGAGGGATGTCGCTGACTGAGTTTCTGGCAGAGGAAGTGCCGCGCCTCGCCCAAGCCGAATAAGCTTACGTGAACCTTGCAAAATCCGAAGCTGCTAATTTTGCAAGATCCCCTTACGAGCACTAATACAGCTTGACAAAATATGATGAAGCAGTAAGCTATCAGAATGTTAAGTAGACATATCTTAGGCGACAAGAATAGTGGCTGTAGCTTCGAGGTCGAAGGGACGCGTCTGCGTGTGAGCATGGAGCGATCTCAGTTCAGCTTCATTGCTATACGTGCGATTCTCCTTGTCTTTCTTGTATTCACAGTGAGTTTCTCATGGAATGGGATTCGTGATTTTGGTCCAGCTGCGCTGGAGGGCGATCCTATGCTTATCGTGTTCGCCTCAGTGTGGATTCTGTTTACAGGAATCTTTATTTTCCCCTTGATATTCGTGTTCTGCCTCCCCCGTCTGCTGAGCATGGAGTTTGATGTAGAGCATGGTCTATCGACACCGCACTGGATTCTGCGTCGCTGGGCTGGTGGGAAGAAAGGGCTCGTACTCGATATAGATATATATCCAGTCCCCCTACAGGGTGCCACAGAAGGAGAGCTGCGAGGAGGCTTCTTGGCACGCCCCGCGATTTCGGATACGAAGCGTGGCTTCATGGGACTACGTCGCCGTCGTTTAAAAAAGTTTTTCCCACTATCAATGAGCAGCATGCACTTTTCTTCTCCCTCAGAAGCCCTCAGAGTGGCTAGAAAATTAAAGCGTTTTCTTCGCAAGCACCGTCTGCCCATCCCTGTACTGATCAAGCGCCATAGCACGCCTTATAGAACGGATTAAGGCAGGGGATATAAGGAAGAAAGAGGAGAAATATTCACTAATAAACCATCACGCGCTAACAATGAGAAGCAGCTCTACACGAGGCAACAAAACTGTAGTGTGCGAGGGTTCTCTAGCGAAAGGAATGCTCTACTAATAACTACTGAGTTAGGATGATGCTGCTTCGCGCATCTTCCACTCCAGCCTATGGCGTACTAGAGCTAACTCGTCTCGAAGCGCATGCAGTGGGTGCGATGTCTTCTCCATATCAGTCTCAAGTTGCTCAAGTAGTTGTAAGGCTTGATTAAAATTGCTTACGCTTTCGTAGGTTTCCAGCAGTGCAAACTGCGACATCTGAGGGAGCGCGTAGGATGACTCAGAGTTGTACGTATTCGCGATTTCAGAAGCATTGAGGTGCGTTCGAATCATATATCCTGCGGTACGCACGAGGTCGTTCTTCAGAGTGGTTTGATTAGCTGCGAGTTTTAGATTCTTTACAAGAGGCAGTAGTTCCTCCATTTGCTTCGTAAGCTCTGCGAGTAGCTCATCAGAGCCGCTTTCCATGTAGCTTATAGTCCACTTGAGTTCAAGCCCCCATAATTGGTGCAGAGGATCATCGGTGCTCTGAGAAAGCTCTCTCGCATCCGCGTGTACTTCCACGCTGCTGGCGGAGAGCATCTTTTCTTGGATGCGTTTGATGTGTGCGAGGGGCGCTACTGATTGCTGCCTCTTCGTAGCGTCACGTACAGGGGCTACTGTTTTTTCTCTGGGGGGATTCGATGCTTTTTGGTCATATGGCAACTCATCAGAGGAAGAGAGCGGAGCGAAGCTTAGACCTATGCAAAGTAGAGATACAAAAGCGGCTGATTTTGATGCGCTATGGAGGCGTTTGCCAGGGTAGTTTCCTGCCATTTTTGCTTGGAGAATCTCCATCACATCCTCTATCCGCAAGATAAGACTCTCGTAGCTCTTCGGACGATTCGCTATGTTGAATTGGGTCATGCGGTCGATGAGCGAGGCTATCTCCTTATCTAAGTCGGGGAGACGCTTTGCTATAGATTTCATAGATTTTTTCTTCTCTAGCCATTGACTACCTGTGAGTACGACCTTATCGCACTGGAAGATGTCCTCTAGGGTTAGGATACTGCGTAGCGTCATCCCTAGGGAGTAGATATCGGCGCGCGCGTCCTCCTTTTCTTGCATTAGCGTTTCTGGTGCAGCGTAGTAGGGGGTCGCCCAGATGGTTTCACTCTCATCGCGTTCATCGACGCGCTGCGCTAAGCCGAAGTCGATGAGCTTCGCCTCTCCTGATTTTGTCAGTAGGATGTTTCCTGGTTTGATGTCGCGATGCAGCACGCCCATTTCATGAGCTGCTTGCAGTCCCTTGGCTAGTAAGTGAGCCATTTTTAACACGACGAAGGGGTGAATCTTCTTCTGCCCCTTGAGGCTCGATTCTATATTCACGCCATCGAGTAACTCCATCGCGAAGTAGAAATGCCCGCGCTCATGCCCCGCTGTGTAGACCTTCACCACATTAGGATGCTGGACGCTAGCCATGAGCTTACATTCCTTTTCAAACCCATTTATGCGCTGAGGGTCGTGACGGCAGTCAGGATTAAGTATCTTCACCGCGACATGTCGTTCTAAGAGGGTATCATAAGCCTTCAGCACGATGCTCATACCACCCACGCCGATAATGCGCTCTAAGTTAAAGTGTGCTATCTTCGTGTGGACTCGCGACATATGATCGCAAGTAGGGCACTTCGCCATGTCGAAGTAGCCGAAATTCGAGACGTCCATCATCTGCAAGCAGTTGGCACATTCCCACATGGTGTGCTGCGTATCTGGCTGATTATCTGACATAGTTTGCTAAGACATGGGGTGAATGGGTACAGAATAGTACCCATGACTTAAGATATCTTTAGAATACTATGTTATGCACCCACTGTCGAGATGAAAAACACCTATTGGGCGGATGAATTATGACGACTGCCATGCGCCGCGCGTCGCAGTCTGTCCATCATGGCATAGCCGAGACCTGCCTCAGGGAGTTCTTCTGCGATGATGACATCCACATCTTCGCATTCGTCCATAGCGCGCATGATGGCAAAGAGGCGTACCGCGGCTTCTGAAAGTCGTCCATTACCAGGGGAGAGAGTCATGACCTCTTCCCAGCAATCTTGGGAGGCGAGCTTTCCCTCACCGTGGTAGCTAATGAGACCATAGCGTACGCCTTCCTCTGGGGTGAATGTTTCTCGTACATTCTGGAGGAAAAGGGGCTTTGTCGGAGCGTAGTGGCTCGCGAGCTGACCAGGTGCTTGGATAGACTCGCTCTCTTGCTGCTCTGAGCGTGCAGAAGCCTTCTTCGGACGGATGACTCGGCAGATCTTGCGCAGCTGCTCGCGCGTGATTGGACCTTCACGTAGGAGGTGCACAGCGGGATTCCCCTTTTCATCGATGCAGGGGGCGAGGATGGTGCTTTCTATACCCTCGCTACATGCACCCGTATCGACGACGAGTGGAATGCGTCCTCCTAGTTCCTTCACAACGGCTGACGCGCTCGTAGGGGAAATATGTCCGAAGCGATTTGCACTAGGAGCTGCGACAGGACGTCCTAGTGCCTTAGCGACACCGCGCATGACGTCATGCGCAGAGACGCGACATGCGACCGTGCTGAGTCCACTCGTTACGATATCGGGCACGCACTCTTGCTTCGGTAAAACGAGGGTAAGCGGCCCTGGCCAGAACTCTTTTGTGAGATGATCTACGAGATCTTGGAGATCTGCAGGAACATCAGCGACTTGCTTAAGATCACGCGCATGCGCGAGATGGCAAATGAGAGGATCGAAGCTAGGGCGTTCCTTCACGGCGAAAACCTGTGCGACTGCTTCTGCGTGGAAGGCATCGGCAGCTAGGCCGTAGACCGTCTCTGTAGGTAGAGCTACGAGTTCACCGTCTGTAAGCATCGCTGCTACGTCGGCGTAAAAGGATTTCAGATTGTCTGATGGGTCTACTTGAATGACGCGGGTTTCCATGCCCGCATCATAGCGAGCCTGCCTCTTGCTGTCAATGTCAAAGATAGGGGCGATTCTAGGAGAACTCCGTAGCAGAAAGCTAGGCGATTATTTATTTGGAAAAATAATTTTTTAAAATTTATCATGATAGTAAATGATATATGAGATTTTAAGTGAAATTTTAAAATGCTTATTAAAAAAAATGAAAGAAAGTATAGATAAGAAGCGTATTAATAATATCCAGATTATTCTGGTTATTCTTAAATAACAGGCAACTGTTTTTTCATAGAGTAGGTGTAAGTAAGAGCAGGGCGGTATGTTGTGAAACATACCGCCCTGATTTACGCCTTGATTTATTGTATCGCTTCATCAAAGCACGTAGCACTTTTCACAATAGAATGAAAAAAAGTGATAAAAGTGAAAGAAATCTAAGAAACTTCACGTATATAATAACATCTGGATTATTCCAGTTATTCTTAAATAACAGGCAACTGTTTTTTCATAGAGTAGGTGTAAGTAAGAGC
>CAYJNX010000145.1:0-6090 GCA_964371525.1 uncultured Akkermansia sp.
ACCTCCCTCAGAGCACACTCATCATGCTCGTGAGCGCGCTTGCGGGAAAGGAGCTCATCATGCGTGCCTATGAAGAAGCTGTACGCGAGCGTTATCGCTTCTTCTCCTACGGAGATTGCATGCTGATACTTTAAAAAACGGGCAAAAGAGCTTTTTTTAGCTAGAAATGAGGGTTTTTCCTTGTCAAGCCCCCTGAGATTTGTGTAATATATGCAAGATAAGCATATGAACACTTTCTCCTCATTTCGCGCCGTCGGTATAGCACTTGGTATCAGCTGCTCTCTCGCTACTCTCGTTTCATGCTCCAGCACATTGAGCCCTAAGCGTGCTGCTGTACAAGTTAAGGAACAGGGTGCTTCTGTCTACAGTTATAACGATCAGGCCACAGCTACTGATCGCGATTGCTTAGAAATGGGAGCTCTTCCTGACCGCGCTCGCCGTGCTCTCTCCGACTGGATGAAGAACTCCACCTTACAGCCATTCTCCTACATCTATCCTCAGTATTTTGTCACCATTCAGAAGCGTAATAGCGCAGGTTTCAAATCATGGGCTATCTGCACAGATGCTAAGGGTAACGTCGTAGGTGTCCTCGTACCACGTGGCAACGTGCAAGCATGGGATCTCCCCTTCTCTGGCAACTACATGCTCTACGTCTGCTCGGAAGACAAGCGTGCTGACCTCAGCCGCGGCATCCTCGAAGGACTCGATGCTAAAGGTATGGATGATTTTCGCCTCGCATCACGCAAGGGCGCAGGTCTCACAGATCCAAAGCACCTGATCTCCGCACCTACTCCATTAGCCGTCGCCCCCGCACCTGCGAAGAAGGTAGCCGCTCCTGTCCAAGAAACTCCTGAAGAGGAGGAAGAAGAAGAGATCGTTGAAGAAGAAGTAATCGAAGAATCTGATTCTGACGATGAGTTCGGCTTCTAAGATCTAAGATAGACGATTCCAAACATTTTTACAGAAAGGGAGCTCGATGAGCTCCCTTTTTCTTTGTTCATATCCTCGCTACTTTTTGAAATCATAGACGCAAAAATGCGAAGCCTCCACCGAGTAATCCTCGGGATGGCTTCGCACTGAAAAAAGGGGGCGTGTGGTCAGGTCAGCTTGGCAACGCTCTCTTTGAGCTCTTTGCCTACCTTGAACTTGACTACCATTCTAGCTGGAATAGGAACATCCTTTCCGGGCTTCTTCGGATTACGCCCTACCTTTGCTTTGACTTCCTTCACGTGGAGGGTACCAAAGTTTCGCAGCACCACGCGGTCGCCATTACTGAGTGTCTCAGCAATGATGTCGATGGCACGCTGGACCACATCATGCACTTCCCCCTGAGTGAGATCAGCGGTGCTTTCAGCACTAATACGGTTGATGAGATCGCGTTTTGTTAATGTAGTTGACATAATGGTATGTGTAGCGGGTTTACTTACGCTACTATATTTATACAGGAAAAAATGCGCCTTGTCTCTATCTATTTTCCTAACTAGTGAACTTTTTTTGGCATGATTATAAATGACATAGGACTTATTTGAAATTTTATAGTTGACCTTAAATTAAACTTTCGCCAAGCTAGTGGCGACAATGAGAGCCCAATTCACTATCGTACTCACTGAAGATCAAGCGCGAACCCTTAAAGACTTACTTCTTAATGATTCTAGTTTTGCGCCCAGCAGCAGAGAGCATTCATCGTATTGCTTTGTAAAACAAAAACTCTCCGTAACATATTACAGTAAACGATCCAAGCTTCTCGTCCAAGGAGCGGGTACGGATGAGTTCATCGAGTTCTTTTTAGAGCCGAAAGTGACGGGAATCACCTCCATTGTCGGCGAATCGCTCCCGCAGCTCGACTGTAGCCGAGCCGAAGAAGGGGGGAGCTCAGAGAGCGATCCGCATTTTGGCATTGATGAAAGCGGTAAAGGTGACTACTTCGGACCACTCGTCGTGGCTGGTGTCTACGCCGATCACAAACTCGCGTGGGAGCTGAAAAAAGTAGGCTGCTGCGATAGTAAAACCATCAAGAGCGATGCTCAGATGCAGAAGATAGCGGCTGCCATTCGCGCCATACCGGGTATAGCCTTCGAGGTGGTCTGCATAGGCCCGAAGCGTTACAATGAGATGTATGCAGAGATAGGAAATCTCAATAGACTTCTCGCATGGGGACACGCACGCGTCATCGCAAGCCTCCATGAGCAGGTGCCGAGCTGCCCCCGCGCACTTAGCGACCAGTTCGCTAATGAGTGGGTGCTGAAGCGTGCTCTCGGTCAGAGAAAGATTCCTATCAAACTGGAACAGCGAACGAAGGCCGAAAGCGATATAGCAGTCGCAGCAGCGTCCATCTTAGCACGCGCACGCTTCACCTCATGGATGCGCGAAGCTTCCGAGAAAGCAGAGGAAAAACTCCCCCTCGGCTGCGCCCCGCACGTGGTGAAGGCGGGCAAGAAGCTCGTGTCGCGTTACGGCGCGGGGAAGCTCGAAGAGCTAGCGAAGCTACACTTCAAGCTCACAGGCGAGATCACGAGCCTGCTTTAATATTTTTTTAACACGATCCCCGCCTGCGAAAAGATCTCGGCGAGCTGCGCCTTCGGTCGCTCTGGCCACTGCTTATTCGCGATAGGGCTCGCTGGGCTGGGGTGCAGGATAGTGCCGAGGGCGAAGGATGCGCCTTCTATCTCTGCGGCGGCGCGTTCAAGCTTCTTGAGCGCGTATGCCCCCACGCCGATGAGGCAGCGAGGCTGGAGTATCTTGATCAACTCGACGAGGTGCTGATGGCACAGAGATTCTACGGCATCTCGCTGCTCCTTCGGGAGCTTGTCAGGGGTGATATTCGCCCCTGATTCACTCATCCAGATGAGGGGGATGTAGTTCGCGACAAATGATTGGCGGAAGAATGACTCGGCCGTACCATATAGTTCTTCAAACATACCCCAGAGCCGTCGCCCACTCACCTCCGAACGAGGACAGGCGAAGCCCTGTATGGGGCGCTTCGGGTGCATGGGGGTCGGCTGACCGATGAGGGTGTGTATCCCCATCCAGCGGCTCACGGCTTCGACTTCTCCGAAGGGTACTCCCGTCTGTGCCATACCGAAGGGTCCTGGGTTCATACCGAGGTAGAGCACCTCTATGGGCTCGTGAACGAAGCTGCTCACATAGGCCTCATAGCCTGTCATGGCGTAGGTAAGTGGATTATAAGTATAGGCCACGGGCTTAGTAAATAATAACTCCGAACAGGCGTCACGTAGACGGTAGCTTGCGTCGAGGACAGAGGCAGCGAGCTGAGATGATGGCATGATTATTTCTTTTCTACCAGTGGGAGCTTCATCGTCGCGCTGTTCTGAGCGACGAGCTGAAGGCTCTCAGAGATGGCCTGCGCCATGGCTCTATGCCCTAGCTTATTCGGGTGTACGGAGTCAGTCAGCCAGCTCTTAAGGGGGGGATTCTTCTTGTCACCGTGCTCTGCCCAGTACAGGGGATGATCGACAAGGAGGCATTTCTCCTTGTCAGCGAGTTCACGCACCGCCTCGCGGAACTGGGCATCGCGCGCCTTCATGCCTTTCACGGGATTAGGGACTTGCAAGACAGGGATAGCTCCATGCTGTCGCACGTCAGCGACGAGCGTCGCGAGCTGCTCCTTGTACTTCTCCAGTGAAACCTTCGAGCGAACGTCATTCACACCATAGTTGATGAACACCACTTCCGCATCGCGATGGTGGATTCGCGTCTCGTGCTCCGCTTCATAGCGGCTCAGTGTGTCACCACTCACGCCACTGTTCACCACGCAATCGCGCATCCTGAATGCGCGCTGGTGCTCCCAGCGTATCATTTCCTCACTGAGCTGAACAAAGCACTGATAACCGTAAGTATGCAGAGCCCCCTGCGTGATGCTGTCTCCGAGGAAGTGCCAGAGCATAGGCTTCTTATCCTTGAGGCGTTTCTGTAGCTTCTCTGCATCGGGGAGAGCGACATTTCTCTTAACGAGATCTTGATAAGTATCATACTGAAGCGATGGAGCAGCGTTTAGCACGCCTACAAGGGTGACAAAAAACGTCATGACTAGGTTGAAAAATCGAAACATACCCTACGGTAGCTCATAGGGCTAGCCATGTCAAGCACACAGGTTCTGACCGTGCGTTACCAGATCATTTTTTATTCTGACTTGACAGGCTTGAATCGTTAGGATAGAATGTTGTCCGTATGAAAAAACGTCTCCGTAAAAAATATCGTGTTGGTGAATTTCGTGAACTTAGCTTCAGTTTTTCTTTTGAATACAAAGGAGATGTCAACTCGGATGAGTGTGAAGCTTTCCTCAAGGCTCTCATCGAAGAGTGCATCGAAGCAAATGGGCTGAACTGCGATGGCTACATGACAGATGAAGGTTGCCGCCTCGTACTCATGGCCGCTGATCCAACGAAGACAAGCGACGAACATCGCAATCTGGTAAAGGCTTGGCTCGACGGACGCGACGACGTAGAGGTAACTCAGTTCACCGAACTGGAAAACCTCTGGTACAACGCCTAAGTCCTGACCCTGCGTCAATACGCCCCCTAGTTTTCGGTGCAAGCTAGGGGCTCTCGTAACATGCACCCTATCCATCCACCCAGACACCTCTGGGGTATCCCCCCTTCACTGAATATATATGATAGACAAATCACAACAAGCTGAAGTAGTAAAAGGACTTAAAGGCATCGTCGCGAATGAAACCGCATTAAGTGATGTCCGTGGTGATGAAGGACGCTTGCTTTACTGCGGCTACGAGATCGAAGACCTCGTCGACCTTTGCTCCTACACGGAGGTTATCTACCTCCTTCTCAACAAGAGACTCCCAAACCGCGACGAGTTAGATAATCTCGAACGTCGCCTGCGCAACGACCGCGAACTCCCACAGCCTATTCTGGATTTCTTCAAGTCCGCCACAAAGGCAGCTCGCCCCATGAGTGCGCTACGCACAGCCGTCTCCATGCTTGGCATGTACGACGACCGTACGAAAGATCCTAGCCAAGTGAAAGAGATAGGCCTCAGCCTCATCGCTAAGATTCCTGTCATGGCGGCTTATTACTACCGCATCTGTCAGGGGCTAGACCTCCCTCCCATCCGCACTGACCTCGATGAGGCGGCTCACTTCCTGTGGCTGCTGAAGGGGACTGAGCCTGATGAAAAGGAAGCTCACATCCTCGATGTCGCCTACATCCTCCACGCTGACCACGGCATGAATGCCTCCACATTCTCCGCTCGCGTCACGACTTCTACGCTCTCTGACATCTACTCCGCTATAACCGCGGCGATAGGCACGCTGAAAGGACCTCTTCACGGTGGTGCGAACGAAGCCGTCATCGAGATGCTTAAGGAAATCGGCGAAGAAGAAAATGTCGAAGCTTACATTAATGACAAGCTCGAGCGCAAGGAAAAGATCTTCGGCATGGGACACCGCGTGTACCGCACGCTCGACCCGCGTGCCCCGCAGCTGCGCCGCATTGCCATCCGCCTCACGCACACCATAGGTGAGCCGAAGTGGATACGCATGAGTGACATGATCGCTAAGATGATGCGCGCTCGTAAGAATCTCAATGCAAATGTGGACTTCTACTCCGCGACAGTGTACTACAGCCTCGGCATTCCGACGAGCATGTTCACCACCCTCTTCGCCATCGCTCGTACATCGGGCTGGGTCGCTCAGATCCTAGAGCAGCTAGAGGATAATACGCTCTTCCGCCCGCTATCCTGCTACGTCGGTCCTGATGAGCCCTTGCTCGTCCCTGTAATCGACATGCGATAGCCCGAACAACCTTACAACGCGGAGTTTTTAGAAAACTCCGCGTTTTTCTTACGAAAAAAACGCGAAATGGCGTCATGCGGCGTTATCTGCTTCCCACAGGGCAGCTTTCATGCTAAACTATGCGCGTTAAAAAAGATTTTTAACATCATTCATATGGAAACCACACCACAAAATTACTACTACGTACCCACCGTCATCGAAAAGACGAACAGCGGAGAGCGTGCTTATGATATTTACTCACGCCTCCTTCTGGATCGCGTTATCTTCATCGGCACAGAGATAGACGACACCGTGGCTAATTCCGTTATAGCCCAACTACTCTT
>CAYJNX010000146.1:0-6067 GCA_964371525.1 uncultured Akkermansia sp.
TTGCCGAATGAGGCGTGGTTGATCTGCCCATGGTTCAGTGCCCAGTGTGCATGCTGGGTTAAGGCACTGGTCTGCCCCTGATCGGTGATGTAGACAGCGAGCGCAACGGGCGCGATGCGACGCTCCAGCTGCTCTAAGAAGTCAGATAGCTTGTAGATTTCCCCCTGCTTGAGCGCGCCCGCTGGGTCGGTGACTCGCGAGAGGTCGAAGAAGCCTTTTCCATAAACCTGATCTGCCAAGCTGAGGCTGTAGCCACACATAGGGCATAGCTCGCTTGCTCCTTTGTGGAATGGACTGTCGCACTTTGGGCAAATAGGCATAGCTGACTTATACTATTTTTTTTCGCTTAGGTGAAGTAAATTAGTAAGAAGTGGCGGTTTTTTTCAAGATAAATGGGCATGCAACCATTTTTTGCTTGCCTCTTCTTATTGTGATAGGGTACTATTAACACGTTCAAGTTAGCAGCATGATGAATGTCTGCTACTTTTTTAATCTAATACAACACAATAATATTATGGATACTCAAGTTGCCGTTATTTGCGACTACGCTGCCGACTATCAAGGAAAACTCTGCATCCAGGGTGCATTCGACACACTCTTCGCACGTCAGTTCCCAGTCATTCACCCTACATGCGCACTCGCGCTTCGTCTCTGCCTCACTCCTGAAGATGCTGGCGATCACAAGCTCGGTATCGCTATCGTCGACGAAGACGGTGCTCCTCTCGATCCTAAGATGCCTATCCTCGGCGATCTTAAGGTTGCTCTCCCTGAAGGTGCTTCCTTCCTTACCCGCAACCTCATCATGAACTTCCAGGGTCTTAAGTTCGAAAAGGCAGGTACCTACTCCGTAGACCTCAGCCTCGACGGTGAGCTTATCTCCCGCACTCCACTTCGCCTTGTCGAAGTTCAGCAGGACGCTCCTGAAGCCTAATATCACCCGATACTAGGATATAATTTAAGAAAAACCTCTTTCTCTGTGAGAAAGAGGTTTTTCTGATTTCGGTGTTGTGATGCTGGAAGAGATGATTGTGGTTTGTTTACGAGTCTTCTCTGCACGGACGCTTCGCGTTTGCCACGGAAGAGAAGAGTCGTGATCCTCATTACCTCGCTTCGCTCGGCCGTGCAGGAGGTGTCCTGCACTCTCTTCGTCTCATTTTGCAGTGCAAAATGTGCGAGCGGAGATAGGCGCGTCAGTTTGGGTGTGGTTTTTTTGGTTGCTGCCATAGATATATATTGTGTACTTTCTGCGATTCTACACAATTCTCTTGTCGATGTCAGTCTGCTTAAGGGGATCTTGCGATGCGTGGTTTTAATCCCTGCCGTTTAATGTTTTATCTTAACTTTCGCTTGATTTTTTCAATTTCACATGTTACACTAAACGTAACTTAAAATCTACATGAGCAATCTATTATTCTCTCATCGTGAACTAATGAGCCTCAAGCGCAATCCCCCTAAAAAACAACGTGGCATTGAGGAGCTAGCACGCTTCTTCAACTTCGAGCAGTTTCGCCCTGTGCTTCGCAAGCATTGCCAAGGCGAGAAAAAGAGCAATGCTGGCAGACCGTCCTGCAATCTCGTTAAAATGTTTAAAATTATAATTCTACAAGCATGTTATAATCTGAGCGATGATGAAATGGAATTTCAACTCAACGATAGAATCAGCTTTATGCGCTTCTGCTCCATAGCTTCCTATGATAACATCCCAGATGCCACAACCATCTAGCGCTTTAAAGAAAGCCTTGGTGCAGATGGTTCGCGAGAACTCTTCGAGATATTTGAGCAACAAATGGTAGCGGCTGGGCTTCAATTCAGCGCAGGAAGCATCATCGATGCGAGCTTTGTAGAAGCCCCCAAACAACGTAACACACCGGAATAAAACGCCTCCATCAAAGAAACAGGTTAAGCCCCCGATCATTGGAGTGAAGCCAATAAAAGACAAAAGGATGTAGATGCAAGGTGGGCAAAAAAAGGCAACGAAACCCATTCTGGCTACAAACATCACGCTATAGTTGACGTAGAGACAAAAATCATCACCAATCAAAAGACTACTCCAGCAAATGTTAACGATATAGAACCCATGCTATATTTAATGCAAGAGAGGCTAAGCGACCAAGACAAAACCTACAATCACCAAGTCGCCAAAATACGCTGCCGAGTAGAACACGTGTTTGGAAGTATCAAGCAAATGGGAGGCGATTATGCGCGGAGTATAGGGCTCAAAAGGTGTGAGAGATTTATCAATCTGGTGAGCCTATGCTATAACATGAAGCGATTTGGATTTCTGTGTAGCCTAGGTAAACTGTGCCCCAATGTTTGAAAAAGATGAAAAATAGAATGAATCACACTGCAAAATCATCTGAAATCAACCAGTTTTAACAATATTTCAGCTCGATGAGGACAAAAAATGAAGCATGCGCCTCTAGGGTGGCTTACAGACTAATTTTGCAAGGTGACTGAAGGGAAGTGGTCTTTAGTGTCCATTTAGGTGTCGCGTTTGGACATGGCTTCGCCCATTTATAAAATTCGCGCTCACTCTGCGGATAGTTTGACTTTTCCCGCATTTTCTGTTCTAATAGTCGCAGATTTTCCCCATGGCTTCCTCCTCCTCCTCCACCTCTTCTCGCTGTCTTGTCTTCTTCGGTTCTGATGAAGGTCAAGCAAGCGAGGCTGCCCAAGCAGCTTATGCCGAGCTAACAGCAGGTTCAGACGGCTGGGGCGATGAGACTTACGACGGTGCCGCCGCCACGGTAGATGAGGCTCTTTCTATCATCAATCGCACGATTTCAGGCTTGAAGATGGTAAACATGTTCGGCGGTGCAAAAACCATTTATCTCAAGGGCGCGACGTTCATGGGTGACTCCGCCCAAGGGACGAAGAGTCAGGCTATTTTAACTGCTCTTGAGGAGCTGCTCGCCTGTCTAGAAAATCTTCCCTCCGAGACGAGTTTCTGTCTCCACGCGATGGAGATGGATAAGCGTCGCACCTTCTACAAGAAGCTGTTGAAGATTGCCAAGGTGCAGGAATTTGCGAAGATCGACACCACGCGTCAGGGCTGGGAGAAGGAGCTTGCCTCTCTGGTGTTATCCATGGCGCGCACGCGCGGGCTCAGTATCAGTCCCGAGGCTCTCGACCTCTTCGTGCACCGCGTTAACGAGAGCTCCCGCCAGATTGGTAATGAGCTCGATAAGCTTTCTGTCTACCTCGGCACGAATGCGCGACGTCTCGAAGTGAGCGATATTGAGTGCATGGTGCCGGTGTCGCGTAAGGGAGGGATTTTTGAGATTTCACGTGCGATTGAGCGCGGTCATGTTGCTCAGGCTATTTCTCTCATCGACGCGCAGCTAGAAATGGGTGAGGCTCCCATCGCTATCGTGCGCGGTGCGTTCATCCCTACCTTTAGTAATCGCTACCGCGCGAGCTTACTCATCAGTAAGTATGGTGTGGCGGTCTCTTCCGCCTCGTCGTTGGAGAGTTCTATGCGCCGTCTGCCGCCCGAGCTTTCTAAGCTGATTCCTGCGAAGAAGGATGGGCAGCCGAATTACTACGGCTTCTCGCAGAATGCCGCGCACTGCGCACAGCTGAGTCCCAAGAAGGCGCTGATGGCGCTGCGCGCCTGTGCTGAGGTGGATAAGCAGCTTGTTTCTACTTCTATCGAGGCACGCGTGCTGCTCCACCGCCTTGCCGTGGCGGTTTCTATCTGATTTATTCTTTTTCTATTTTTTCATGAGTTCTTCTTCTTCAGGTTCTCCCCTCTTCGATGTTCTGGTTATAGGTGCTGGTCATGCAGGTATAGAAGCCGCCCTCGCAGCCGCTCGTATGGGTGGTCAGGTAGGTCTGCTGACACATAATCTCGATACCATCGGTCAGATGAGCTGCAATCCTGCCATAGGCGGTCTGGCTAAGGGGCATATCGTGCGCGAGATCGACGCGCTCGGCGGTGCGATGGGGGTGAATACAGATGCGACTTCTATACAGTTCCGTATGCTGAATGCCTCTAAGGGACCTAGCGTACGCGCCCCACGCGCCCAGTGTGACAAGCTCGCGTACCGCGCCCGCATGAAGTGGCTGCTGGAGCGCGTCGACAATATCCAGCTCCTACAGGGCGACGCTCTCGAACTCATCGTCGAAGAAGGCAGCATCGTCGGTGTGCACTGTAGCTGGGGGCAGAACTTCCGCTGCCGCCGTCTCGTCCTCTGTAGCGGTACCTTCATGAAGGGGCTGCTGCATCTCGGGCATAACAGCATCGCAGGTGGTAGACTCGGCTGCGCGTCCAGCGGACTGTCCGATTCCCTGCAAGCCCTCGGCTTCCCCCTGCTGCGCTTCAAGACAGGCACATCCCCTCGCTTACGCGGCAGCAGCATTGATTTCTCCGCCTGCGAGCTCCAGCATGGTGATGAGCCTCTGCCGCTCTTCAGCTACGAATCACGCGAAGTCCTCAGCCGCGAAGCAGAGCCCGCTTGCACGCTGAACTACCTCGCAGAAGAAAAGTTCCACGTGGAACAACTCCCCTGTGCCATCACGTATACGTCCGAGCGCACACATGAAATCATCCGTGCGAACCTCGACCAGAGCCCGCTGTATGCTGGCATCATCGAGGGCACAGGCCCGCGCTACTGCCCGAGCATCGAAGACAAGGTTGTGCGCTTCGCCGAGAAGCCACGCCACCAGCTCTTCCTCGAACCCGAAGGGCGCAGCACGGATGAGTACTATATCAATGGACTCTCCACCAGCCTCCCCTTCGAGGTGCAGTGCGAGATGGTACACAGCATCGCAGGACTAGAAAAGGCAGAAATCATACGCCCTGGCTACGCGGTGGAGTACGACTTCATCCCCCCGACCGAGCTACTCCCCACCCTAGAAACGAAGCGCGTGAGCGGTCTGTACTTCGCAGGTCAGATTAATGGCACGAGTGGCTATGAAGAGGCTGCGGCGCAGGGACTCCTCGCGGGGGCGAATGCCATGCTGAGTCTACAGGGGCGCGACGCTCTGATCTTACGCCGAGACGAAGCTTACATAGGCGTGATGATAGACGACCTCGTCACGAAGGGCACGGATGAGCCCTACCGCATGTTCACCAGCCGCGCGGAGATGCGCCTCCTGCTCAGGCAGGACAATGCGGATCTGCGCCTATACGAGAAGGCTGCGGAGTGCGGACTCATCACGCCAGAGCGCGCGGCGAAGGTAGCTGCGAAGGCACAGGCGATCGCCGATGGCATCGAAGCCTGCCGACACCTACGCATCGAGAGTGGCGTGAGTCTGGAACTATGGCTACGCCGCCCAGGGAATGACTGGCGCGACCTGCCAGCAGACATCCTCGCGACACGCAGCCCAGAACTCTGGGAGCAGATCGCGGTGGAAGTAGCCTTTGCGGGGCATATAGAGCGCATGCGCACACAGGCGATACGCCTGCAGAAGCAGGAAGAAAAGCGCATCCCTGATGATCTAGACTATGCGGACATCACTGCCCTAAAAACAGAGGCGCGCCAGCGGCTGGGTAAACTACGCCCGCGCACAGTGGGACAGGCCTCACGCATCCCTGGCATCACGCCAGCAGACATCGCGCTGCTCGTCGTCTGGCTGAACAGACGCAAGCGCACGAAACACTGAGAAGAAAATTACGAGTCAAACACTTCACGCCTCAAAACACACCGACACCTAGAGCGGGTGTCCAGAGGGGCTCAGCCCTCGCGGAAAAGCTGTGCTCACAGAGCACAGCAGCGTCAGTTTCTTATAGACTGATGTCAAGAGAATGACGGTTTTAATTAAAAATATATTATATTACAATTCCGAAAATATTATAATATTTTTCTTTTTTTCCTTTACAAAATAACTCTATTGCTTATCATTTGTCCAGAGGCAAGTCTATTAAAAACAGCATACTACCCGCTAAACTAGCTAGACACCTCCACGCAACCCACCCTAAAATAGATCCTATGGAAATTATTTGTTAGACATATTATTAACACGCTTTAATCAACAAAGGTCAAACTGTCTTCATTATATAAAATCAAGACTCTCTTTAGCGTATCTACTCGCTTTAACCGCAGTGCTCTTTTCACCTGCTGTG
>CAYJNX010000147.1:0-6043 GCA_964371525.1 uncultured Akkermansia sp.
TTCTTTTTTTTTAAGACTCGCTTAATCGTATCGTGACTTACAGGTTCTTCCAAGAGTTGCTTGTCAGGAAAAGGGAACCACCTCACTGTTTCGCTCATTTTCGAGATTCCCATTCTGCACGGACTAATTGTGTAAGTTCCCTTGAGCTAATAGATTTTCTTGTGGGTTAGAAAGAAGCGTATTGCAAAAGTTCTCGATTGTGGTATTATTGTGTCGTTCGGTCATTGTTATTTGGTATGTTACAAAAAAAACAATGAGGCAATGTGCCGAACATTTCCAGCTTTTTTTCCTCCCCCGCTCGGGCTGGATGTGTTCTCGAATTTACAGAAAGGATTTTACACTAGCACTTGATACGATGTCCACCGCACGCCAATACCTGCTGAGTTTCTTGCTCTTCTTTGCCGTTTTTAGCATCTCCTACCTACTCATAGGTGGGGTGAAGTTTTATGATGCTATTCTCATTCAACTCATCGTCCTGTGGGTGATTTGTGAGGCTTGGTACTTCTTGCTTTGGAATATGAGTCAGATTCTCTTATGGCGTGTGGACAATAAAGTGCTTGAACAAATAGAGCACTTTGCAAAAAGCGTGGAAAAATGGAACAGGCGGCTTAGCGTGAGTCTTCTGCTGATGCCTCACGTGCTGTACGCTTTCTTTTATTTCATATCTAAATCACCCGACTTTAACGATAAATACCCCTTCAATGACGGCTTCTTTCTAAGCTCCTATCTATCCTGCATTGCACTCTACGTCATCGCCCTATTCTTCCGTTTACCTCCTATTTCTATTGTGGCATGGATTCGCTCTGGCTTTTCAGAAGCAGTCTTCCCCATTCGCGACGACGATTAACGTCTTTCGCTCAAATAAGTTCTAGGCTGAGGCCAAGAAAATCAAAAAGGTTATTGAAAAGCTCAAGTGGGCGATTGAAATGCAGGCAAAGAATGAAGCTTCCCAAAAAAATATAAAGGCATTCGCTTATTGGTAATTACCAAGGCTATATGGAATACCATGTAAAGCCTGATCCACTACTCATCTACAAACAGTCTGGGCAGGAGCTTTTTCTTTATCTCATTCACGGGGATTCGCGCTCAAATTATTTTGAGGCTCTCGTATATAAATTATCATAGATGTGATTGGACTGTCACGTCAAGTCACTCGATCACGTAGCTAGCGTATAGCTCCTATTTTGCTAAGCTCATGAGTGTAAAAAAGGCTGGTAACAGACGCTACCAGCCTTTTGGTGACCTTGCAAAGTTAGTTCGAGTAGAATGCTAATCTAGAAAATGAGTGTTATTTTTTGAAGATAATCTCGTAGATACGAGCATCGGGAGCGG
This sequence comes from uncultured Akkermansia sp., assembly GCA_964371525.1. Classification (GTDB taxonomy): domain Bacteria; phylum Verrucomicrobiota; class Verrucomicrobiia; order Verrucomicrobiales; family Akkermansiaceae; genus Akkermansia. The sequence goes on from CAYJNX010000147.1 coordinate 1,333, forward strand.
GGCGGCACTTGAGCGTGAAGCTTGTTGTGTCTGGTGCTAGCTTGATGCTACCGCCTGTGGCGTTCTTCTTCATCTTCGCGATCTCTGCGTTCTCACTGACGACGATGATCTGCTTCGTCCCAGCAGGGATGTCCAGCGTGGTGTTCAGCCCTGCGCTCGCGCTGTAGTAGCTGAGCAGATCGCGGTCGAAGAGGGAACTCTTGTCGAAGCGTGAGTCGAGTGGCGCGCAGTCGAGCTTGAACATATTCAGCTTGATCTCTTCCGTCTTGCTACCTGCATTCGTGAGTCTCATCTTGCTGATACGCTGCTTCGGAAGCTGTCCGCCCTTTGCCGTCATGACGCTGCCCTGCATGCCGAACTGGGGCTTCATCGTGCTGCCGTCCGCGAGGGTGAGCTCGACATTCGCCCACTGGGCGAGGCTGCCATTCTCAAGATTAATCTCCATCCAGCTCGCGTCTACGGGCACAGGAAAGACCATCTCGATGTACTGCTTCGGAGCGAGTGTCTTGACTTCGAGCACCTTGTCTATGCCAAAGAACTTGTTCTCCTGGCGGCTGACGCTGAGCTTTTCCAGATCCGCGACGTTAGAGCGCACGTGTGGCTGGGAGAGATCCTTGCCCGTGGGCTTAACCGTGGCTGTGCTCGCGTCCATGCGCTGCTGCTGGAACTGGTCTTCGAAGATGCGGTCTTGGCTGTAGTCAGACATGGCAAAGACAAGCGGACGCATGACGGTCCAGCCCGAGACGAGTGGTCTGTGCTGCGTACGGTCTGGTGCACCTTCGTTAAAGGAATCCCAGTGCTTCTGCAGGACAGAGAAGTTCGCGAGAGTGGGCTGCGCAGCTGCTCTACACGCGGCTTCTCCGACATCGCCTAGCTCGGCAGACAGGGCTATCCATGGGGCGATTTCTTCTGCGAGAAGTTTCGTATCGGGTGCTGAGGCGATGACTTCCGTCGCGGCCTTCAGTGCCTTGAACTCCTTTCTCGCGGCGGCGAGTGCTTCCTGATTAAGCTTATTCTCCTTCATGGATTTCGTGAGCTTCTCGGCCGTGGGCGCGAAGGCGACTGACTCTTCGCGTCTGTAGCCGTGGTAGTTATTCCCGAGGTCAGAATTATGATTCGCAAATGTCTGGAGTGCCGCATGGCTGCTGGGGTAGAGACGCTTCATGCCGTCCTTCCAGTTCTCATCAGATTGGAAGCCCATGATGTTCCAGCTGTAGTCACCGACACCGAACAAGCCTGTCTTGCTCGCTTCTGCGAGTGCCATGGGGTTCGAGCTGAAGCCCGTCATGAGCTCACGCATCTTCGGATCTTGCTCTAGACCATAGGTGCGACCGAGGGCAAGGTGGGCTGGGCAGTAGTCGTGTACAGGCCAGTTCCACCAGATGAAGGTGGGGCGACCGAGGGTTTTCTGAATCCACTCCTGCCCCTGCACGGTGATGTCGGCGCAGACATTATCCCCTGTCCACATGACGAGGATGTCCTTGTGCAGACCATCGCCCAGTGTCTTGAGGTAGGTGGGGTTCGCCCATGCTCTGTTGTAGCCCGTGGGGCACATGACGAGGGGGCCGACATCGCTCTTCTTGTCGATGAAGTGGGTCTTGATGTAGTTGCAGAGTGTGACTTGGTTCTCCGCCTTGCCGATATCACCATTCGAGTCATCGACAGAGACGGCGAAGTCGCGCACGCCGAGCTCGTACATGGATTCTAGCTTCGTAACGAGGCGATCGAGGTCGGGCTTTCCGCCATTATTCGCCCATTTAATGGTATTTGCTGGATGTACCATCCAGATGAACTTCACGTGATTCTTTCGAGCAACATCGCAGAGCTCGCGGATTTCTGCCGCTTCCTTCTCAGGGTAGAGGTCATAGCTCTTTTCGCCATGGTGGTATGGGTCGTCCTTCGGTGCCCATATGTAAGTATTCAGCTTATTGCGTCCGTAGAATTCGAACTGCGCCTTGCGGTTATCATGGCTCCATGGCTTGCCATAGTAGCCCTCGATCGAACCGCGGAACGGAAGGTCTGGCCAGTCGTAAATGTCTCCGAGGGGGAGCTGACTTCCCTTCACGAGCTGCTGGATGCTCTGCCCCTCAACTGGGTCTTTCTGGGCGTAGAGGTAGCGATCACCTTTTGTCTCGCTGAGCAGCTGAATGATGGTCTGGCGTGCGTAGAATGCTCCAGCCTCATCATAGGCGAGAACGAAGAGTTTCCCAGGCTTGATGATGATGCCATAAGCTCCTTCTTTCTGAGGGATGGCAGTCCATGCTCGGCTTGGTTTATACTTTTTCGGATCTTGCTGGGTTAGGATGACAACCTTTACTTCTTCTATGGTCGTGAGCTTATCCTCAAGCAGATTCTTCTGAGGGGTGGGATAGATGCGAGGGATGTCTGCGTGCACGAGTGGTGCGAGACTGAGAGCCAATGTGCCTAGTAAAATCTTATGCATAACGTTGTGATGATGCACTACACTACCACATCATCATGTCAAAGTCAAGCTGACGGCCACTACCGAGGCTGTCAGTTTCTAGGGCAAGGACTCTTTACAAGTCTGCTTCGCGTGCAGAAATAAGCTGCGCGAGTCGCGTAAAGATATCTGTATTCTCCATCGTCCCCGCGAAGAGCAGGCTACCTGCGCCTCCGGCCATGAGGGGGATGAAAGCACCATTGTGATTCCCCGTGGAGAAGCGAACTTTAGCCGTGCCCGTCTGAGCCGAACCTCCGACTAAGGAGAGACCACCTGTGCTGTGATCAGCGAAGACGAGAACGAGCGTGTTGGGATGCTGCGCTGCCCACTTCATGACCACGCCCACTGTGCGGTCGAAATCAAGAGTTTCTTCGACACTCACCTTCCCATCATTCGCATGACCTGCGAGGTCTATATGTGAGCCTTCTATCATGAGAAAGAATCCATCGGGGCTATTCTGTCCTAGATAGTCTAAGGCAGATGCCGCGCTCTCTTCTAGCACTGAGTCACGCAGGGACGCGTAGGGAGCATTCCCATCCGCAAGCCACTTGAGCACGGGGGTATTCTTCTCTAACTCGTCGAGTTGGTCGGGGGTAAAATCCCTGCGCCCGCTTCCGATGAGCACACTCATCTCTGCATGAAGGAGCTGGGAGGCGATGCTCTTCGTATCGCCGCGCTTTAAGACGCTCGCGTAGAAGCCCGCAGGTGTGGCATCGGTGATAGGCTTTGTGACGACGAGCCCAGTTTTCATACCGCGCTTGCGCGCATGCGTGGCGATAGAGCTGAGCTTATCGCCCTGAGCATTCATGCCGATGCGACCATTACGCGTTTTCTCGCCTGTGGCAAAGGCGGTAGAAGCCGCGGCTGAATCCGTGATCTGGCCTTCGCTATTAAGAGTATTCACATGAGCTGCCACAGGGAGCTGCGTCATATAAAGCGCGCCCTTGTTCACCATCCATGCTGCCCCCATATGCTCCGCCCCCATGCCGTCACCCACGAGGATGATGATATTCTGGGGGCTCTTATGACTAGCCTCTAACTGAATATTCTGCACCGCGTGTGTCTTGATTTCGCTGATGACTTGAATGGGATTTTCCTTTGCGCACAAGCTGGGGATGAGCAGCATGGCGATAGCGATAGACGTTTTGAGATTCATTTAATTATTATGCAAGATGTTTAAGAATGAAAAAAGCAAGAAGCTCATCTAGGAGTTTCTTGCTTTCTGTTACAAAGCCGGTTATCAGATTTGAACTGATGACCGTCCGATTACAAATCGGGTGCTCTACCACTGAGCTAAACCGGCGTGCGAGGGCATTCTACAGAAAAAGAGAACACGATGCAAGACTTTATTTAAGATTAAAACATGTCCCCTCATCGTGAATTATTCGTAGTCTTAAATTAATTTTATTATTGATAATATTTGTTTGTTTGTTACAATCGACACCATGAAGAAGATATTGAGAAGTTTGTTCTTTTTGAGCTGTGTTAGTCTTGTTTCTTGCAGCAATTTCGTCGAAGATCAGATAGCCATGCAGCTGCTGATGGGTCGCGATAGCGATGAGTGCTCTCGTGCCTTAGGCCGCGCGGTAGAAATGCGAGGGACTCCTGAGAATGGGGAGATTAAGTGGTTTTGGGATATGGCTACTGGCGATGATTACCTCGTAGCCGAGACAAAAATCACCTTTTCAAAGAACCGCGCCATAAGATTACACTACTATGGTGACTCAGCAGCGACAGAAGATGCTTGGAGGTTGAGACATGATCATCTCATTAAACTACATGAGGCCTGCTTGAATAATGATCTAGAAGAGGTGATAGAACTACTAACTCTGCACCCTGAGCTGCGTCAGCAGCAGGTGATTCTCGCGGCTGCTGCGCAGGCAGCCCGCTACGCCGCCCCTCAGACATGCAGTTACCTCGTGTCTCAGTATAAGCTAGATATACATAAGACTTTCGTCACATGGAAATATACGGATCACAGATGGTCTGGTGCAGAGTGTGTCGTGAGACAAATGGAGCTGGTAAACACAACTCTTGCAGCACTCATAGAAGAGGGCAAAAAAACGTATCCTAAAAATTACTGGCGCGCACTCAACTAAGCAGTGTCTCTCTCTGAAAGACAGTAATAATAGCCCAGAAAATAAGCAAGAAGCTCATCTAGGGAAGTTCTCGCAATTCGTTTTCAGCATGACTTAGCAAAGAATACAGTAAACAAGGGTGCTCGCGGAGTCTTTTCGTATCTTTTTGCAC
>CAYJNX010000148.1:0-6019 GCA_964371525.1 uncultured Akkermansia sp.
AGTGTCGTGCAGCTTATTCAGCAGCAGGTGCTTCTTCTTCAACGACTGCTGGCTTAGGAGCTTCGATGATTTCACCGATAACTGTAAGCTTAACAGCGATCGTAGCTGCAACTTCAGGGTGAAGCTTAGCGACGATGTCGTACTGACCAGACTTCTTGAGTGGCTTCTCGAGGTCGATGCTGTGGCGGTTGATTTCGATGCCCTTAGCAGCGAGACCTTCTTGGATCTGCTGGTTAGTGATGGCGCCGAAGACCTTGCCCTGATCGCCTGCTTCGAGGGTAAGCTCGACAGTAACCTTAGCGATTTCTGCGGCGATAGCCTTGAAGTTTGCGAGCTCAGCAGCTTCACGCTCAGCGCGCTTCTTCTGGAGCATGTTAACGAAACGCTGATTTGCTGGTGTTGCTTCGAAAGCAAGACCTTGAGGGATCAGGAAATTGCGGCCGTAACCGCCCTTGACTGTGACGAGGTCGGCTTCACAGCCCAGACCTTCGATCTTAGTCGCCAGAATAACTTTCATGTTTGCCATAAATTTATTTGTGCTTTAAAGGTTAAAGTGAGCGGAGAGAGTAGCCTGTCTCAGGCTAGATGTCAAGTATCTTTTCATTTCAATGCTTGATTTTTTTTGAAAATAGGGCACTATAGCATCCATGATCGCTTTTATCCGTGGAAAAGTAGTGGAGGCGCGCCCGCAGTGCCTCATCGTCGATGTGCATGGGGTGGGCTATGAGCTCATCATTCCGCATTCGACTTTTGACCACTTGAACCCGATGGAGGGGCAGGAGGTGATGCTGCGGACGCATTTCCATGTGCGTGAGAGTGCGCAGGTGCTGTATGGCTTTGCGACGGATGCGGAGAGGGACATGTTCCGTCTCTTGATAGATCGTGTGAGTGGGATAGGTCCTGCGACGGCAATTTCTATTCTCAGCGGGCTGCCTATTGAGAGTTTTAAGGCGGCGGTGGCGGCTGGGGATGCGACATCTATTTCTCGAGCGAAGGGCGTGGGGAAGAAGACGGCAGAGCGTATCGTGCTGGAACTGAAGGATAAGGTGGGGCTGGCAGCGACATGGCAGGCGCAGCAGCAGGGCTCGACGACTCAGGCGGCAGCGGATGCTGAACTGGCGCTTATCGCCCTGGGGTTCAAGCAGAGCGATGCGCGTAAGGCACTCGCTGGGCATCTGAAAGAAGCACCTGATGCGAGCACGGATGAGCTGATTCGTGCGGCGCTGAGGAATATGGGGTAAAAGCCGCAGCTACGCGCGTTAGCGTTAGAATGGAGTCCAGTCCAGAGGATCTAGATCCTCTGGTGGGTTGCAAGGGCAACGCCCTGCTGGGTCTGGACAAAGCCCAGAGGCAGACCGTGCTCAAAGAGCACGGAACGTCAGTGGGAAAACTAAAATCATTAAAAGCCCGCGCAGAAGTCACTGCATGGTATCAGCCCCCCCCTGCCCGCTGGGCAGCTCTTCTCTGCCGTCGAACACGCGAAGTGTTCAGATAGCGTGGTTCTACGCTATCGCGTTTGCGTCGGAAGAAAAGAGTCGCGCTGTCGCGCGCGGTAATAGGAGCGTCAGTTTCGGGCGGGGATGACGATGCTGGGTTTGCCTCGCGGGCGCGTGTGACATCAGGCGATGATGAAACTGACGCTGCCATGCTCTACGAGCATGGCTTTTGCTTGGGCTTTGCCAAAACCCAGCAAGGACGCCGTCCTTGCATCCTGCTTAAGGTCAGTGGACCTTAAGAATTCATCTATGTGTCGCTTATGGGGATTTCGTTACGTGCAGGATGAACCTTACCCTTTTTTTACGGCAAAGCTGATGTCACTCAGGCTGTATTCTTCCATGCCCAGTTCGCGTATGATGTAGCGTAGCAGTAGCAGGCTTGCCGCCGCGTCAAAGTGTGCATCATGCCAGTTCTTTCTAGGCACGGCTGCTCGTACTTCGTCCGTGATTCCTAGTAGTTCACATACTGCTCCCAGTGAGTGGTCACTCGCTTCTGGTAGTGCTCGCCGCACGAGTGTCAGTGTGTCCAGCCAGGGCGCGAATCCATGCGCGGGAAATCGCTGTAGGAATTTGTATTCCGTGCCGTAGTTATGTGCCACGAGCACGCGGTCAGAGAGTCGTTTCTTGAACTCTGGCCACAGGCTGGTAAATGCTGGCGCATCGTGTAGGTCTTCTTTCTGTATGCCGTGTACTTGTGATGCCGCCCAGTGTATGGGTCTATCGCAGGCGAGATAGCTCATGTAGTGCTGCATGTCTCCATTCAGCTCGTCTGCTGTCACGATGCCTACTTGTACTGGCTGGTCGGTTTCCCCTGGGTGTACTCCTGCTGATTCGAAGTCTATCGCGGCGTAACGCAGCTCGCGCAAGGGGCGCGTCATCACAGCCGTGTTATTCATGGCTTTTACCAGTACAGGATAGCACAGGCGAGCATGGCTGCACCGTAGGTGACTCCTGCGATAGCTCCCATGCTGAGTAGTGCAGGACGTGCGACTATCCACTGTGCCATGCCTCGGAAGAGGTAGGGCTTTGCCACCCAGAAGAGCGCGACGGTGAGGACAGGATAGCACCAGATGGGGATGAGGAGGCGCGTGACTGGGTCTTTTAGGAATGCGGCTGTCAGCGGTACATTCACAGCGAGCAGGATGAGGAATCCTAGGGCTCGTGGGAAAAGATTCTCTTTCACCATGGAGCTGAGCACGAACCAAGCGATAGGTGTCGCGATGAGCAGGATGCCGCGCATGGATTCGAAGCTGAAGAGGTCGATGGTGAGGGGATTCCAAGGTGCATCAAGCATAAGCAGCATGAACCACAGGCAGGCGATGCCTAGTGTGGTCTGGCCGAGGAGGGTCGCATCGGAGAGCTTCACCACTGTCTCTTTCATGCTCTTCATATTCAGCAGGACGAGTCCATGTCCTAGGATGAGAATGAGTCCGAGTATGATACCAGCCGTGCTGAGGCTGAGCTTTTCGTAGGCGTGCATATGCTGGTCGAGATGGGACATAATGTGGGTGAGACCATCATAACTGCTGCTTCTTGACGAGGCAAGCTTATAATTAAAACAGGCGAGGGAATCCGTGTTCCCATCGCCTGAAAAAATTACTGTCTGTACGCGACTGAAGAGAGAGTGTGTGGCGTAGCTTTACAGGAGCTTTTTCTTGAGCACGGGCGAGGCCTTAAACGCGACGTGCTCGCTCTCGGGGATTTGCATAGGTTCACCATTGAGCGGATTTCTTCCTATGCGTGCTGGACGGACTTTTTTCTCAAAAGTGCCGAAGCCGACGATCTGTACTTTCTCGGTAGCCACCACTCTCGTGATCGCATTGAGCGTCGCATGCAGAGCATCGGATGCGAGCTGCCTTGTGGCGCCTGCTCCCAGTTCTTCTTGGATGATGTTAATAAGCTTAGCCTTGTTCATAATATATGTAAGTGCGGATGACTAATCTATACAATGAAAGACATGTGAAAGCAAGGCGGAATTTCATTAGATTTTGTGCAATCTTGTGAAAATTCTTAAACTTAATGGCTTGCAAATTTAAATATTTTTTTTCGCATAAAGTGCTGAAAATTCTGTGTTTGTAGCCGAATTTTCATTTTTCCCGAAGTTATCGCGAAAATGCGATCTTTTCCTATCTAATGCGTGTAATTTACAGTTTTGTAAAGGCGGTCATTTCTCCATTTATGAAATCGACGCGAGCGGCTCTTGCGTGCTTAAACCACGCGCCTGTGCTCATCAAATGACGTGTCCTAGATGTCCAATTTCCCGTGCGGTGCACATGTCCGAAGACGAGATGGGTGCAGTCGGGGGCGAATTGTTTTGCGAACTTTTCAGCGCGTCGTGCGGCGGTGAGCCACGCGCCGATGATGCGTATGGGGCGTATAGGCGGCCAGAAGCAATGGAGTAATTTATTCAGCAGTGGGATGGCTGTCTGGTAGCTGACGCGATGGCTGGGTGGCTCATGCAGGGACATGGCATGCGCGAGCTCTAATCGCTGAACTAAGTCGTGTTCACGGTCTGGGTAGCTGGCGATGAGCTCATCGCTGCTCTTCTTATTATGCAGATACTCCCAGCCCCATGGCGCGACTTCGTCGAAGAACATGTGGCCATGGACGATGATGACTTTCCCATCCCAGAGGCGCAGCATCATATGAGGCGCGTCTGCGTCGTGGTTTCCTGCAAGCTCGATGAGCTGGATGTCTGCTTCTGCACAGGCTGTGCGGAACTCTTCGCGCAGTGTGATGCCGACTTCGCAGCACGCATGAAAGCGGCGCGTCTCCGCGAGGTCTCCCGCGATGACGAGTATATCGACATTGCCTAAGCTAGCGATGAGCTCGCGCGGTGGGGGCGCGAGGCTGCGATCATGCCCATAGTGAAGATCAGAGAGTACGCATACTCTCTGATCAGGCTGAGGGGTCAGTGACAGGACTAGTGTGCTGTCCGATTTTATATTCATGATGCTTCTAGGACTCTACCGTAGTCGAGCGCGTGCGCTGTCTGACGGCTTCGTAGAGGCAGACTCCTGTCGCGACAGAGACGTTCAGGCAAGGAACCTGACCGAGCATGGGGATCTTAATCAGGTAATCGCAGTTCTCTTCTGTTAGGCGACGCATGCCGCTGCCTTCTGCTCCCATGACGATGGCGACACCTCCGGTAAAATCCATCTCGTAGAGACTGCGATCGCCCTTGTCAGAGGTGCCTGTGATCCATATGCCAGCTTTCTGCATATCTTTCATCGCGCGTGCGAGGTTAGTCACCTGAATGAAGGGGACGTGCATCGCAGCTCCGACGGAGACGCGTACGACGGTCTCGGTGATGGTGGCTGACTTGTCCTTCGGGGCGATGACGGCGGTGACTCCTGCGCCGTCGGCTGTGCGTAAGATTGCGCCGAGATTATGTGGGTCTTGCACGCAGTCGAGGATGAGATAGAGTCCGTTCGGGGTGGATTCTAAGAGGTCATAGAGTTCTGTCTCTGGGCGAGGCTTGATCTTAGCTTCTTGTGATCCTTTATCCGCGAGGCTTCCTCTCGTGTGCTTGTTCGCGCGCGCTTCGTGGTCCTTATACTTAGGTTTGAAGTTTTTTACCATGTTGAAAAAATCCCCCTAGCCACGCTGTTCTGTGACTAGGGGGGGTGTGTTTAAGTTTTAGATATCCCAATGATCGAGCCAGCGGAAGGAGACGATTTCGAGCTTGCGCCCCATCGCTTGGTTCACTTCGGAAAGTGGGCTATTGCTAGAGCCGTCAGGGTTATTCGCACTGTCATGTGGGCTGTCTGTCGGATCTACGTAGTTGATACGTCGCTGGACGACGGCTTCGCACCATGCCTGTGCTAAGATGGCATCATTCATGTTACGCACACAGCCATAGGAGCGGACGATGAAGGTGTCATCACGTAGGGTGAGGATATTACTCAGTGACATGAGCACGTCACTCTGGATGAGGTAGCCAGGGGCTGCCGTGTGGATAGAGCCGAGGGCGGCTTCGGGGAACTTGTAGAAATCACCATTTGTCGTGGCCGTGACCTCTACTTCCTTGAACTCATCATTGATACCTGTACGGTCGATGGCTGCTTGGAGTGCGCCTGCGAGTGCCTTATCCTTATCGCCTGCGTCTAAGCGGCGATTAATAAAGTCGGACATGCTCAGGAAGGGTCCACGCTCGCGCACCTGCTCGACGATGCGTTCGGCGAGTTCTTGGATCTGGTCATTGTTCAGCTTGCGTACCTCGCCCCATGCGCTTGCGAATCCTGCTTCTTCGCGGAAATCGCTAGATCCTCGCATCATGCTATAGCCGTTGAGTGAGTCTATGCTCTTGTCCGTTGTCGAGACCATGAAGCGAGAGAAGATGACATCACTTTCATTCTTCCCCTCTTCGACGAGGCTGAGTTTACCTGAGACATTCGTGACGAGTTTACGATTAGCCAGCCCGCGGAGTGTGGCTGCCCATGCTTCGACGGAGGTGGAGTTGATGTTAAAACCACCATTGATCTGAATGAACTGCGCGACGTACTTCCAGCCGTCTTCTGCCA
>CAYJNX010000149.1:0-5844 GCA_964371525.1 uncultured Akkermansia sp.
TGTCAATCAGGTTAACGTATATGGGGCAGTGGCCCTTAAGAATCCATTTAGGTGTTGCTTATGGGTATTGCGTTACTTATATACAGATAAGACGCACTAGTGCTATGTTAATTACTCGGGAATGATGCTGCCTAGCACGTCTCCTTGACGTGCGTAGGTCTCGTAGCCCTTTGCGGTGTTATCAAGGAGATCCTGCGCGATTTTCACGCGGTTCGGTAGGTAAAAGCTCATCACGGTCGAGCCTCCAAAGGCGAAGTAGCCTTGCTCATCGCCTTTTCCCACGCTTTGTCCCGCTGCGTAGGTCTGATGTATTGCTCCGACTCCTGTCGCGCCTATGGGGAGCAGGAGTATGTCGCCTACTTCTTCTGTTTGTAAGAGGGTGAGTTCGCGTTTGTTCGTCCAGAGCCAGGCGAGTTTGTCGCGCAGGCAGTAGGGTGACACGCTGGCGAGTGTTCCTTCTATGCGCCGCGCAGCTTGTGCTATGCCAGCCAGTGGGAAGTGGAAGCGATGGTAGTCCACTGGGCAGAGGCGTGAGAGGACGATGCTGCCTTCCGCATAGCGTTCTGCGAGTTCTTCTGAGCCAAGCAGGGCTGGGAGGTCAAATTTCTGTCCTTTCACGAAGATGCCTTCTATTTCCGAGGCGTTCTGCCATGCCTGATGGCGGGCATCGGCTGGGAGGGCGATTTCTCCTGCGCCACAGAGGGGGCGTGCGTCTGCTTTTAGCTTGCGGTAGAAGAAGTCGTTAAAGTGGGCGTAGTCGTCGACTGTGAGTTCAGCTTCATCCATGTTGATTCCGTACTGCTCGATGAAGGGGAGGATGTCTTTCTTACTCGCTGGGCGGTTTTTCATCCAGCCAAGGAGGCGTGAGAAGATGCCACGTTTGATGAGCAGGTGGAGGCTGAGTTTCCCAAGTCCTGTGCCGTAGACCCAGCGGAGGGCGGCTTCACCGAGGACTTGCTCACGCTTGATTTCTCCTGTGTAGCGGTCGATGTAATGGATTGAATCGTTGTCCATGGTATAAGTTTATGTGTTTTAATTTTCTTCGCTGTCGCTGGCACTGAAGTTCTTTCTGCCTTCGAAGGCGCGCATGAGGGTGACGGCGTCCGCGTGTCCTAGTCCTGCGCCTGCGGGCATGCCCTGTGCGAGGCGGGTGACGCGGCAGGGCTGCTGTGCAAGTAGGTCAGCGAGGTAGAGGGCTGTTGCTTCGCCTTCGACGTCGCTGCCGAGGGCGAGGATGATTTCTGTGGGGGCTTGGGCTTGCTCTGCTTGTTTCGCGACGCGTGTGAGCAGTCCTTCTATCGCGAGGTCTTCGGGCATGATGCCGTCAAGCGGCGAGATCTTCCCTCCGAGGCAGTGGTAGAGTCCTCGGTAGATGCCGCAGCGTTCGATGGGCAGCACGTCTGTGGGCTGTTCGACGATGCATATCTGGTTCTGCTGTCGCTCGGGTGTCTGGCAGGCGGTGCAGAGCTCGCTTTTTAGCGCGAAGAAGCCGCACTGGGGGCAGTAGCCTACTTGTTCATTGCTCTGCGTGAGGGCTTCTGCGAGATGGGTGGCTTCCTGCCTGCCCTGCTGGAGAAACCAGAGGGCGAGTCGTTCCGCGCCTCGGCTGCCTATGCCCGGCATGCGCTTGAGCTGGGTGATGAGTTCCTTGACGGCGCGGGGGTAATCTTGGGCTTTCATGCAGGGGAGTATGTCGCAGAGGAGGGGATCGCTGGATTTTAGGGAATCAAGCGGCGGCTGGTAGTGGTCTACCTGCCGCCGCTTGGAACATGTGAAAATGTATGCTGTCTGTGTCGCGTTTCTCAGGCTTCGTAGCGCTTCACGATGAGGGAGGCATTGTGTCCACCGAAGCCGAAGGAGTTGCTCAGGGCAGCGTTCACTGTCATGCTACGTCCTACGTTCGCGCAGACGTCAAGGTCACATTCTGGATCTTGGTTGTCGACGTTGATGGTAGGTGGCACGAAGCTGTCGCGGATGGCCATGATGCAGGCGAGCAGTTCGACGCCGCCAGCGGCTCCGAGGAGGTGACCTGTCATGGACTTCGTAGAGCTCACGACGAGTCCATTCGTTGCGTATTCGCCGAATGTCTTCTTGATACCCTGCGTTTCGCAGATGTCACCGAGTGGTGTGGAGGTGCCGTGTGTGTTCACGTACTGGATGTCGCTAGGCTCCATGCCTGCGTGCTTCAGTGCCATGTTCATGCAGCGTGCTGCGCCTGCGCCATCGGGGACGGGTGAGGTGAGGTGGTACGCGTCAGCACTCAGGCCGTAGCCGACGAGTTCTGCGAGGATGGTAGCACCGCGCTTCTGGGCGTGCTCTAGGGTTTCGAGCACGACGATGGCGGAGCCTTCACCCATGACGAATCCGTCACGGTCGACGTCGTATGGACGGGAGGCGCGCTCGGGCTCGTCGTTACGTGTAGAAAGGGCTTTCATGTTCGCGAAGCCGACGATGCCGATAGGCAGGATGGTCGCTTCTGCGCCACCGCAGATCATGACATCAGCGTCGCCGAACTTCATGATGCGCCATGCTTCACCGATACAGTGGTTCGATGTCGCGCAGGCGGTGGAGATGCTCATGTTTGGACCGCCGAAGCCGTAGTCGATGCTGATCATGCCGCTTGCCATGTTCGTGATCATGTAAGGGATGCAGAAGGGGGAGACGCGGCGGGGCCCCTTTGTGATGAGGGCTTCATAGTTTTCACCATGGATGCCGAGTCCACCGATGCCGGAGCCTACCATGACACCGACGCGATCCTTGTCGAGCTCAGGTGATTCTGGGTCGAGATTCGCGTTTTCCATCGCCATGACGGCGGCAGCCATCGCGAGCTGTTCGTAGCGGTCAGTGCGACGAACGGACTTCGGGTCTTTACGGAAGTAAGGTGTCGCGTCAAAGTTGCGTACTTCGCCGCCGATGTGGATACCGAATGCAGAGGTATCGAGGCTCTCGATGCGAGAGATTCCGCTCTTGCCGGCCTTCATCGATTCCCATGTTTCTTCAGCGGTGTTTCCCAGTGGGGATACCGCGCCTATGCCTGTGATTACAATGCGACGTTCTGTCATAGTGGTTATTAAGGTTAGCGTTTTACCTCGTAGTTGTCAAGTATTTTTGTATAATGTGCTGATACGAGGCGTGATATTGTTTGTATTTTTTCTTATAAATGGTTTATTAGTTATGCTTCTTTTCCCGAGCCACGCTGGGCGAAGGGTACGAAGCGTCCGCGGCGTGCGAGGATGAGGGTGTGCATTTTCATCTGCTTGCCCTTAGACGCGGCGGGGACGTGGCTGTATCTGACTTCAAATCCAGCGCGACGGAGGATGCCTTCGAGTCGCTTGTCGGTCTTGCCGATGGCGATGACGAGGAGGCTGCCTCCCTTCAGTGCATTAAAATAGGCTTGCGCATCCTGCACGCTCATCGGGCAGCGTGCGTGGGTGTGCTTGAGCATGATGGCGTGTAGTGAGCCTGTGCGCTTCTGGCAGAGCTCGAGCGCGGAGCTGTTCTCGACGGTGACGCGTGGGTCATCATTCAGAATGGCGGCATTTTCGCTATGCTCGCGGTTCCATGCGACGATGGCTTCGTTCGGCTCGGCGACGATGAAGGAGGCCTTCTCGCGCTTGATGAGGCGGCTGGCTTCTGCGAGTCCGTAGCCCAGCCCCAGCCCTGCTATCATGACGATGGGTTGCGTGGCGCGGGTGATAGGCGCGATGGCGACTTCAGCCATGGCGTCTTCACTGCCGTGGGTGAAGGATGAGGCGCAGGGGATGCCGTCCTGCATGATGGTGAGGGTGCCGTCGCGCTCCCAGAGTTCCCAGAGTATGCCTTCGGCGTCTTGGGATGCCGCCAGTTTGATGAGTGGTTTCATGCTCGTGTGTTTGCTATACTAGCAGTTACTTGTCTGACAAGCAAGCCAGATGTTGTAATAAAGGGGTTAGAAATAAAATGTGTAATAAGGCTCGTTCATCAGCCTTTCTGTCGACGCAGCACGCGCAGGCGTGTCTCCATGTGGGGGCGCAGCTCCTGCTCTATCCATGCGTAGGCGGCTTCGAGTCCGTCGCTCTTGAAGATGCAGCCTATCTGGGCTTCCACGGCAGTGGCGTTCCCACGGAGGCGCAAGAATTGGTTGCTGGTGAACTCGATGAAGAGTTTTCCGTCTATTTCGCCACGGAAGGAGAGTATCCACTCACGCACGTAGAGCGCGAGGATCGCATCGCCTACCCATGCTTGGGCGCGCACCTTGGGGTCGAGATCGGGTGGGAGCTGTGCCATGTGTGACTTAAGTCGCTTGACTTATGAGGTGTTAATCGTTTAAAAAATACGTGCTTCTTAGCGCGATATAAGCAGCCGAGAAGCTGCTTATATCATAAAAATCGTCTGTACGGATGCCTTATTATCCACGCTGGCGAGGCTCGCGTTCTGCGGCTGTCGTACCAGGGCGCGTGATGAAGGGTGCACCGCGCATCGGGGCTTTTTCTGTGAAGGCGACACCGGGGAGTTCCGTAGGCTTGCCTTCGACGGGGAAGTCCTTGTGCATCGGGTGGTATGGGTACTCGTCCCACATGAGGATGCGGCGCAGGTCGGGATGTCCGTCGTAGATGATACCCATCATGTCGTACTGCTCGCGCTCCAGCCAGTTCGCGGCCTTCCACAGGGGCTCGACGGAAGCGACGGTCATGCTGTCTTCTTCGATTAGGACGCGGATGAGGAGGTTCGCACCTGTTTCTGCCTGAGTGATCGTGTAGTTCGACTCGAAGCGGGGTTCCGCATCCAGACCACGGTCAACGGAGGAAACGCAGAGCAGCATATCAAAGCCGCAAGCCTCCTTAGCATAGCGCATGGCGTCATAGAAAAGCTCCTTAGGAATGGTCAGGGTGTAGTCACCGCGGAACTCCTGCTTGCTGATCTCAGGATAGCGGGCGCAGAGCTTCTCGGCAGCGGCCTGCTGGCGTTCAAAAAGTGTAGGAAGGGGCATGGGAAATGGGGGAATTTTTTAAAGTGAAAGAAGATCTCGGGAACTCAGGAGCTCGGCTTAGTTTCGCGATTAGTCGCCTATCTTCATCGAGGTATTCAGGCGATCTGCCTGATTCGCTGGGCGGGGATCATGCTGGGAGAAGAAGCCATCGAGCGGCTTTTCTGTCGTTGTGATCTTGTTCTGCAGCGTCATAAGGCCTTCGATGAGAGCCTCGGGACGTGGAGGGCAGCCGGAGATATAGACATCGACAGGGAGGATCTGATCGACACCCTGTAGCACAGAGTAGGAGCGGAACATACCGCCCGTACATGCGCATGCACCACAAGCAATAGCCCACTTAGGCTCGGCCATCTGGTCCCATATACGACGCACCATGAGAGCCATCTTGTAGGTAATCGTGCCGCAGATGAACATGCAGTCAGCCTGACGTGGGGCGAAGCGGTTCACCTCCGCACCAAAGCGGGAAATATCATATCGGGAGCAAGCCGTCGCCATGAACTCAATAGCGCAGCAGGATGTACCCATAGGCATAGGCCAGATGGATGTCTTATGCACCCAATTGATGGCTGCCTCTAGTGTGGTGAAGAAGAAACCTCCATCCGCATTCGGATCGGAGACGTAATTCTTGTCAAGGTACTCTAAGTGTTCGTTGGCCATGGTAACGCGCATGAGCATAGCGCGAATGCGAACGAGATGCAAGCTTTTTAGTAAGTGCAAGCCAAATAGCGCGAGTCTTGCGACTCGCCTCCTCTTGAACTAAGCGAAGAAAATGGCGCAAAGAGATTCACCGTTAGGATTTATGTGCTCTTAAGGGCTTGCGAAATTAGTCCGAACAGAATGGTGATTTCGAAAATGAGCAAAACAGCACGCCTTTT
>CAYJNX010000150.1:0-5834 GCA_964371525.1 uncultured Akkermansia sp.
GGGAGCTGGCGTGGGGTGCTGTCGCTGAGCTTGTCGTAGATGAGGGTGAGCTTTGTGCTGAGCCCTCCGAAGTAAATAGGCACGTCGGGGATGAGCCCCTTTTCGCGGAATTGGTTGATCTCGTAGAGGAGTTCTTGGCTCTTGCCGAGAGCGAAGACGGGGATGAGGACGGCTCCGTTGTCTTCCAGTGTTTCGCGTATGGCTGTGGCGAGGCGTGCTAGTTCCTTGTCTCGTCTGTAGTCAGGGGAGCGGTGGGTGTTCCCATGCGTGCATTCCATCACGAGGATGTCCACGCCTGATTCAGGGAAGTCTGCGCCCTTGATAAGGCTCTGTGAGTCGAACTGCACGTCGCCTGTGTAGAGGAGGGTCTTGCCATCTTCTCCTTCGAGCATGACTCCGCATGAGCCGAGGATATGTCCTGCGTCATGGAGGGTGGCGAGCATGGAGTTGTCATAGCCGACGCGGAAGGACTGGTCGTAGGGGTGCGCTGTCCAGTGACGTGTCGCGTGATCCAGCTCAGCGTGGGTGTAGAAGGGGTAGGCGGTGATGCCTTCCTGCGTGCGCTTAGCGGTCATGACGTTGACGGAATTATGCAGCATCGCGTCGGTGATGACGGAGGTGGCAGGGGTCATGTAGACGGCCATGTCGGGGAACTTAGCCTGCACGACTGGGAGTGTACCGATGTGGTCGAGGTGCGAATGCGTCACGAAAATGGCGTCGGGGCTGTCTTCACCGATCAGATCGTAATTTGGTATGGCATCAAGCCCTTCTTTTTTCGGGTGCATCCCAGCATCGAGAACGATGCTAGATCTTCCCCAGCGAAGAAGATATGAGTTCGATCCTATGTCCGTGCTTTCGGATAGATTGGTAAAGCTAATCATGTCGGAGGAGTGTGCCTGATCATGGGGCTTTTGTCAATGCGTATTTGTTTAATTAGTTAGATTTCTTTACTACATATTTTGTCATATTGCATTCTAAAAAATGTCTCACGTTATTTGAACGCCATCACAATGACTTGTTCTGTTAGAAAAGTGCTGCTTGTTTTTAAAAATGAATGTGTAGTGGGTGTTGTTTGTTTTTTCTATATGTTAATAATCTTTTGGTGTTAATAAAAATAAGTGTCCTAATGGCGAAAAAATGTGTTTTTTTTTGAACGAAATATGATAGGATTGCGTCTACCATATATCGCCACAACCGCCTTGTTATAGAAACCACAAAAAGAGTGAAGAGTCAGGTATGAATGAAGATGAATTAAAAAAGATGCTAGCAAGCTTGTACAAAGAGCCGGCTGAGGATGCAAACTTCGAAGATCGCTTTTTAACGAACTTCCATGAAAGAGTAGTCCAGAGTGCCGTCTCTCCTCCCGCGAGCCGACGCATCTGGGATGATATCTGCCATTTCTTTAGCAATATGACCATGCCTAAGCTTGCTATCAGCAGTGCGGCTGTGATGACTCTTTTCGCAGGCTTCTTTTCCTTAAGTCTGTTTTCCACAGGTGGCGCGGGTTCTCCAGCTGCCAGTAATAACCGTCCGAATCTCAATACCCTTCGTGCTTCACTCAATGAGGTGTTAGGTACAGACCCTTCTCGTACGGAACACTATACCGAGCATCATACGGCTAAAATCCCCGAACATTTTGAAATCCGCTGCGCTCCGAAGAGACAGCGTCACGCGAACTACACAGGTAGTAACGTATTCTCCCATGAGCACCGCCCAGTCATCGTCGATGGTGTGACGGTCTATGTCGAGCAAGGGCAAGTAGACGCGACCCTGAACATTAAGCTCGTAGAGACCCCCTAGATTTTTTTCATATAATTTGTTAAAATGTGTTAGATAATAGCGTGGCTTTATGTCACGCTATTATTGTATTCTGAAGATTGCAAGGTTGACATTATAATTCTATGTGCTATAGTCACCATTTGATCATGATGATATCTAGTAAATATTCTGCTATGGCGAGTCGTTTGACTTGTTCGCTCCTTTCTGTCCTTACTGTAGGACTCCACTCCAGCGTCAAGGCTGCGGATGATGACCGCTACTCCACCGCTGGATTCTATGCACAAGAGGGGACTGGCCGCGATGTCGTCAGCTTGAATCCCGCATGGAGGCTGAAGCTCGACCCAAAGAATGAACTCGGTGATGCCACCGCAGAGTTGAATTTCGATGATGCCGACTGGGCGGTCGTGAATCTCCCTGATGGGCTGCAAGCACTCCCCGTCGAAGCCTCTGGCGGTGTGAACTACCAAGGCAGTGCATGGTACAGGAAGCACTTCACCCCGACGGCAGAGCAGCTTGATAAGCGTCTCGTGCTCTACTTCGAAGCCATCATGGGTAAATCGAAGATCTGGGTGAATGGTAAGCTCGTGAAGGAGCACTTCGGCGGCTACCTTCCTATTGGCGTAGATATAGCCCCCTACCTGAAGGCGGGAGCGGATAATGTCATCACCGTGTGGTGTGATAATGCCGATGATCCGAACTATGCCCCTGGTAAGCCACAGGAATCTCTCGACTTCTGCTACTTCGGCGGTATCTACCGCGACTGCTGGCTCATCAGCACCGACAAGGACACCTACATCACGGATGAGAACATGGCGGGCAAGGTGGCTGGCGGCGGCTGCTTCATCAGCTATCCACTGGTTAGCGAGGCTGAGTCACACATCTCAGTAAAGACGGACTTGCATGGCAAGGGACGCATCCGCTACGAACTCGTCGATGCGGACAACAAGGTCGTCGCGAAGGCAGAAGGCGCAGAAGCGACGCTGAAGCTGAAAGACGCGCAGCTCTGGTCACCACGTCATCCTTACCTCTACAAGCTCCAAGTCCGCGTCTACAATGACAAGGATGAACTCGTCGATGGCTACATGAAGAAGCTCGGCATTCGCAGCATCGACTTCAGTCATGACAAGGGGCTCATCCTGAATGGCAAGCCTTACAACGACAAGGTAATCGGTGCGAACCGCCACCAAGACTTCGCCCTCATCGGTAATGCCCTCAGTAATAATCTCCACTGGCGCGATGCCATGAAGTTAAAGGCTGCTGGCCTCGAACTCGTGCGCAATGCCCACTACCCGCAAGACCCCGCCTTCATGGATGCCTGTGACGAGCTCGGTCTCTTCGTTATCGTGAACACCCCCGGTTGGCAGTTCTGGAACAACGCCCCGCACTTCGCCCAGCGCGTCTATGCGGACATCGCCGAGATGGTGCGCCGTGACCGCAACCGCCCCTCCGCCTTCCTCTGGGAGCCCATCCTGAATGAAACACATTACCCCGCGGACTTTGCTAAGAATGTGAGCGACATCGTGAAGTCCGAGCTCCCCGGTTCATGGACAGCGAGCGACCTCATCGCGCGCGGGCATGAGCACTTCGACGTCATCTTCACCCACCCAGACAATGGCGGGAAAGACGGCATACGCAAGGAGCATGTGAAGGATAACAAGGTGTACTTCACACGCGAGTTCGGGGACAATGTCGATAGCTGGTTCTCGCATAACTCCCCCTCACGCGTCGCACGACAGTGGGGCGAGGTGCCCCAGCTCATTCAGGCCTTCCACTACACGAAGCCTAGCTATCCTGTGACCTCCATTGATGTCCTAAAGAAGGCCGCACCCTACCACTTCGGCGGATCGCTCTGGCATAGCTTCGACCACCAGCGTGGCTACCACCCAGATCCCTTCTACGGTGGCATCATGGATGCCTTCCGCCTCCCGAAGACCTCCTTCTACATGTTCCAAGGACAGGCCGATCACCTGAAGCCCATGGTGCACATCGCGCACCAGATGACCCCCTTCTCACCGAAGGATGTCACCGTCATCAGTAATGCACCTCGCGTGCGCCTCACGAGCTTCGTCGACGGAAAAGCACGCGTGATGGAGAAGAAGGACACGCGCTGGTTCACCTTTGACAAGGCATTCGACTTCCAAGTCGCGAAGGCACAGACACGCGAAGGTTCGAAGACTCATCAGGTCAGCATCATGGCAGAAGCCCTCAATGACAAGGGCGAAGTCATCGCCACGCATAAGGTATCCATGCCACAGCGACCAGCACGCCTCCAGCTCCTCGTCGATGATCAAGGCATCGCGACGGAAGCAAATGGCGGCGATCAGGTCGTCGTCGTCGCGCAGATCGTCGATAGCTTCGGCGTCGTGCGCCGCCTGAATAATGGGCAGGTGCAGTTCGACATCGAAGGCGACGCTAGCCTCTTCGGCAGCACGGAAGGGGGCTTGAAGCCCGTTCCCTTGCTCTGGGGTGATGCACCTGTCATCGTGCAAGCGGGGCTCCAGCCCGGTACAGTCACGGTGAAGGCACGCATGCAGCATGAGGGCGTACACATCCCCCTGCGCGGCGAAGTTCAGATACAGATCCAGCCTAGCAAGCAGGAGCTTCTCTACGACAAGAAGGAAGCGAAGGCGCAGCCAGCTGCTAGCTCCAGCGACGATGCGCCAGCCACCGTCAGCGATGCGGAGCGCGAAAAAGCACAACAAAGCCTCAAGGAAGTGGGCGAAGACCAAGAAACCTTCTCCAAGAGCACTCCTGCGAGCTGAGAAAAAAGTGCTTGCTATCTGAAAAATATACTGTATACTCGCGCGAGTAATTCAATTTTTATAATTAAATAATGATGAAGGATACCGTACGTAATTTCACCACGGGAGCTGGTAAGGAAGGCTCCTACTATTCCCTCCCAGCCTTAGCCGAGATGGGCTACACTGGCATCTCACGCATGCCTGTGTCACTGCGTATCGTCTTGGAAAGCCTCATGCGCCATTGCGATGGTCTGAAGGTGACAGAAGACGATGTGAAGAACCTCGCTGCATGGAATGCGACGAATCCGGGGGACTATGAAATTCCCTTCACGGTAGCCCGCATCATTCTCCAAGACCTCACGGGCGTGCCCCTGCTTGTCGACCTCGCAGCCATGCGCTCTGCCGTGCAGGATCTCGGAGCAGACCCACAGAAGATGGAACCCCTCGTTCCCGTCGATCTCGTGGTCGATCACTCGGTACAGGTAGACTGGTCTAGCTTCCCCGACTCGTATAAGAAGAATCTCCAGCGCGAGTTCGAGCGCAACACCGAGCGTTACGAATTCCTCAAGTGGGGACAGCAGGCCTTCGAAACCTTCTCCGTCGTCCCACCGAGCACAGGTATCGTGCATCAGGTGAATCTTGAGCACCTCGCTCGCGGCGTGATGGAACAGGACGGTGTCTACTACCCCGATAGCCTTGTCGGTACAGACTCCCACACTACCATGATTAACGGTCTTGGCATCGTCGCATGGGGTGTAGGTGGTATCGAAGCAGAGGCAGGCATGCTCGGTCAGCCTGTCACCTTCCTCGTGCCTGAAGTCGTCGGTGTGAACCTCACGGGCGAGCTCCGCGAGGGTGTTACCGCGACTGACGCGGCTCTGTACGTCACCGAACTGCTGCGCAAGCATGGTGTCGTCGGTAAGTTCGTCGAGTTCTTCGGTGCGGGTGCAGCTTCCCTGTCCCTTCCTGACCGTGCGACCATTGCGAACATGGCACCCGAGTACGGCGCGACCATGGGCTTCTTCCCGCTCGATGAGCAGAGTCTGGATTACCTGACGACCACAGGCCGCAGCAGCGAGCTCGTGTCCACGGTCGAGTCCTACTACAAGGCTCAGAATCTCTTCGGCATGCCTCAGCAGGGTGATATCGACTACTCCGTTGTGCTGGAGCTCGACCTCAGCAGCATCCAGCCCTCTGTCGCCGGTCCGAAACGTCCACAGGATCGCATCGCAATGAGTGATCTCAAGGGCAAGTTCGCAGAACTCACCCAGAGCACCTACAATCTTCCTCTTAATCGTCCAGCCGTCGCTGTCA
>CAYJNX010000151.1:0-5702 GCA_964371525.1 uncultured Akkermansia sp.
CATGGCAGCGCTCACCGCCATCGTCGACAAGTATATCGCGGAAGCTCAGAAATAATCCTTAAGATAAACCACAACTACCAAGCAGCAACTCACACGAGCTTGCTGCTTTTTTTATTCTAGAACAAACGCCTCAGAAAAGAAAGCGTCCAAAGTCGCTGTAAGTCGCTGCGAATGATCATCAAAATTGTGCCACGTAGAACATATTGCGTATGATTTAAAAAAACTATACACCACAGACTGATCCATCCTGATAGCACTCCGCCTAGCCGAAGAGAGCAGTAACTGAAGAGAATGGAGTAGGCGAGAGGTGAGTCTAGACTCGGATTCACACGTACTCGCTTAAAAAATAAGACTTGAAAAAAGCACTCGCCGTATGCTATGCTCCTGAATAGAATAGCTCCGTACGGTCACACATATGCACAAACAGCAACTTGCTAATAAAATCTGGGAATCAGCTAACAACATGCGCTCGAAGATAGAAGCGAATAAGTACAAAGACTGCATTCACGGCTTCATCTTCTACAAGTACTTCTCAGACACGCAAGTCATGTCTTTAAAGGAAACTTTCTTCGCGCGCATGATCATGAGCGTTATTACCAAATACCCAAGACACACACCGATCCCGCCCAGTGGTCTCACGTCGTAGATGGCGTTGCTGTTGCTGGTGTTTTTTTTGTCGATTAGGCTGCTGCAAACTTGATAGCCTATGCGCTTGTAGCTACGCAGGCGTTTATGGTACATGCGCTCTAGCACGGGGATGTGGGTGTCTATGTAATCGTAGATGATGACTTCTTGCTTGCCCTCATAATCGCGGTGGAGTCGCCCTGCGTATTGCTCCACATTGCCTGACCATGCGATGGGGGTGGTGAGCATCATGGTGTCCAGCCTCGGGTAGTTGAAGCCCTCACCGATGTATTGACCAATGGCAACGAGGACGACAGTTTCATGCGGGGGCACGGCTTTCATTTGCTCGCGGATGGCGTCACGCTCCTTGCTGCTTCTACCACCTTGGAGAAGGAAGATGTGGTCGCAGTGGGGCTTGAGTTTATCGTAGAGCAGGGCGGCATGCTCCTTAAACTTGCTCATGACGAGGGGCGTGCGCCCAAGCGCAAGGCATTCTTTCACATCGCTGACAATTTGCTCATTGCGAAGCTTGCTTTCTCGCACGAGGCGGTAGGCTTCGTTAATCTTGAGATCATCTGCCAGCGCGTGTACTAAGCGCGTAAATCGGGGGTAGATGAAGTGGGCAATGCCCTGCGCCTTCGCCCTATCCTTGGCGGTGTAGCGATGCCTCACGCCCCCGAGAAGCATAAGCACCTTGGCTTCTTGCCCATCATCACGCTGAGGGGTGGCACTCAGTCCGTAGACGTAGCGTGCGCTCACCTCGTTGAGTACTTCCTCTGCGGTGACGGAGGCGGCATGGTGGCATTCATCCATGATGATAAGCCCGTAGTCCTTCACCAGTGGCTTGATGTTTCCTTTTTTGCCGAGGGAGGAAATCATGGCAACATCAACAATGCCAGTCAAGGAATTGTGGTTGGAGATAAGCCGCCCGATGAGCTTTTTTCGCTTGCGTGTGCGTCCCGAGGCAGTTTGGTATTCGGGTGCTTCGTGCTCGATGTGGAGGAATTTTTCAAAATCCTCCACCCAGTTTTTCATAATCTCCGTGTTATGGACGAGTACGAGCGTATTTACCTGACGCGCTACGACCAAGTAGGCACCTACTGCCGTTTTGCCAAAGGCTGTGGCTGCGGCGAGTATGCCTGTATCGTGCGTGAGCATGGCATCGGCTGCTAGCTGCTGCTCAGGGTAGAGCGTACCTGTAAAACTCAGCTTCAACGGCATGCCTTGCTGTCGCTCATCGCGGATAGAGTAGGGGATTGCAGCCTCCTCAAGCCGCGCTCTCAGGCTCTCCTCACAACCGCGTGGTAGGCAAATATAATGACCCTCGTCATGGCAGCATGAGATAATGCGTGCTACCCCCTGCGTGGAGAAACCCATGGCACGATTCTTGTAGTACTTCTGGTTACTGAATGCCGCGAGGCGGCGTATTTGATTCTGCAAACGAGCCTTCATCAACCGCGTATCAATGAAGATTTGATTGGCGAGCGTGATAATGACCTCGCCCTCTGCGTCTGCTGCTACCCAAGTAGGCTTCACGCGCTTCCAAGGCTGTTCGATAAGCTCTGGAGCTATGGAGGAGTCGCTATCATCCGTTAGCCTTACCAATTCCCCCAGTAAGCCAGCCTCAGCCCAGAGTGCTGTCTTTTCTTCCACAAAGGCTTTGCTGATTTTTCCTGTTTGGCGAAGGATAGCCCACTGGTCGGGGTAGGGCTGCCAGTTTTCATCAATGAATGCGCTGTTACCATCCTTCAAGGCTCGCCCCTGTAAGGGAAGAGCAACGAGATTTCCCAGCCCGCCCTCGGGTAAGTGATCTTGGGCTGGAATCATGCGGTCGTAAGAGCGAAAACTCCTCATGCTCACCGACTGTGCCCCTTGAGTGAGAAGTGCTGTCCCAAACTTACGAGCAAGAGCCGCAGGAATTGCCTCCTCAAAAAAAAGCCACACATGCGCCCCCTTGCCCGAGCGTGAACGCTCCACAAGGGCAGGGACATCATTATGCGCACAGATGAGTCGAAGCGCGTTCACTTCCTCCTGCCAGCCCTTATCCTCTAGCTCATCGGCATGGTTATCAAAATCAAAGACAAGAAAAAAAATTACAAACAGACACACTTTTTTGTTGCATGTCATAATGGGGTTGCATAGTATGATTATGTTATTCAAAAAAATATTATGAAAACTTTCCCTCTTTTTATCGCTTCTAGTTTAATATCCATGCCACTGATCAGTGCAGAGATGGAAGTAATACAATCTTATGGTGCTTTATCAGCAGAATATCCGCTGAAGCTTTCCTTTACGAACCCCATGGTGGAGGCGTCTATGGTCGGCAAGCCTGCTGCTGAAGGTAGTCTGAAAATCACGCCCGCTCTCGATGTGGAGACATGCTGGAAGAGCACGACGGAATTAGAAGTGCGTCCGAAAGTGGATGCCGCGCCGCGCGTTGATTATCTTATTTCCTATTCGAAGGGAGATGAGCAGTATGTGCAGACCGTACGTGTGAATAGTTCCTTGAGTCTTTCACGTGAATGGCATATAGAGCCTTTTGCTCCTAGCTTTTTTATGCATGAAGAGTTAGGTCTCTGGGATGTACCCTTTAAAGAGGCCGTGAAGGCTGCCTATTATGTGAATGCAAAAGACAAGGGCGTAAAAATTCCCGCGAAGCTGCGTCAAGCAACTGTAGGCGATGTGAAGAGATACCCCAAGGCGGCCGAGGGAGCCTTTTATCATATAGGGAAAGAGGAATTTGAAGAGTTTTCAAAGTTCCCCGATGATAAGCTCGTTCCGAATCTCTGGATGGCTGATCCCTATCTGGCGACAGAGGCAGATCAGGGGAAGTCGTTCATACTCATGCTGCCAAATCTCGGCTATTATGATGATGAAAAAAAGGCGTACAGCCCGCTATCCGTTGCCAACGTCACCGTGCCGAAGGCGCAGTATAGCTTGAAGAATAAGCAGATCGCGTCTGGGGTATACCAAGTCACGCTGAGCTTCCATGCTCCTGTGATCGTCGACGCAGAGCTGAAGAATGTGCTCGATGGCATCGAGTGGAGTCAGTACATCACCGATGATAAGACTTGTCCCGTAGCTCGCGATGGTGACTTAAGCTTCAAGAGCAAGCCTGTCGATGATGAGACATTTGCCAAAGCGGAGGAGAAGCGTCTCGCAGCACCTCTAGAATATGAAAGACCAGAGGAGTGGGGCGAGGAGATGCGCATTGTGCTCGATGTCGAGAAGAGTGCGAAATCTCTTCAAACGATCACCCTGCCTGATGGGAAGAAGGTGAAGCTGATTGATAAGCTCGTCTTCACGCTGAATAAGGGCTACGAACCCAGCGCGCTGGGTGTCGATGTGGATCTAGCCACGCTTGTCGGCAAGACCCAGATGAATCTGGAATCTGCGCGTACTAAGACGGAGCTCTCGCCAGATAAGCCTTGGCTCGCGAGCGACATCACCCTGTCGACGCTCTCAGCAGAGGGTAAGCGTGACTTCGCGGTCACTTACAATCTCTTGGAGAATCCCACGCTCCGTGTGATGGAGTTTGAGAACAAGGGGGAATCTGCGGCTCGCGTCATTGCAGCTTATGAGAATTACTATTCACCGCAATTTAGCTCCAGCTATTATGAGAGAGAAATGGCAAAAGAGAGCCGTGAAGAGCGACCGCTTGCCTCGCGTTCTCTCATCTATGCGATCTCGGAAACATCGGGTAAGTTTGGCTCTATAGTCCCCACTGAGCTTTTAGAGATGAAGACGCAGCGTGAGATCTCTCTGCCTCAGGGTGATCAGGATCTGCGCTTTTCTCTGCGCGATGAGCGCCTGTTCCCCGATGCTAAGTCTGGTCTCTACCTCGTCGAGATGAAGGGGGAATTACTCCCCGATGTGGCTAGCTACTTCGATCCTGATGATAAGCTTGCGAACCTACTCATCACGCAGGGGATTATTCAGGTGACTGATATTGGGATGTTCTGGCAGGCAAACACGAGCAAGGAAGAGCTCTTTGTCTATGGCTTTAGCTTATCGACTGGCAAGGAACTGCCGAAGGCGCATCTCAGTCTCTATTCCAAGGACGCGAGGCTGCTGCATGAGCAGGACATATCCCCTATGGGCTCGATGCTGGATCTCGCGAAGATCTTAGGAGAGAGGGCTTCAGAGGTCGCTTACCTGAGCCTGAGCACGGAGGATGATAGCTTTACCACACCCTATGACTCAGAGGTAGAGAAGCACTTTAACATTTATAGTAATGCGAAAGCGCCTTCTCATTTCCCCATCATTATAAACTCCGTCTTTACAGACAGACCTATTTATAGACCTGGGGAAACAGCCCATGTGAAAGGCTTTATCCGTCAGCTCTTGGATAATGAACTGAGCATTCCTTCGTCGGAGTTTATTTCAGGCTATAGACTTAGCTATGATACCATTGAGGGAGAGAAAACGGTAGATATTAAACTAGAGAAGGATGGCAGCTTCAGCTGCGATATCGTGATCCCTGAGAGTGCCGAGACTGGGCAGCTTTCCCTCCGTTTTAAGGCGGTACTTCCTCTCGATGCGACGTATCAGAGCCTCGACTTAAAGTCTCTGGGTGTTCATGATGCTAAGAGCTACGAGGCTAAGGTGAAGGACGCTGATTGGGCTGTGCAAACCAAGGTTAGGGGAAATCGAGAGTTCAGGTCTCGTCTGGAAGTTCAGCATTACCGACGTAGCGAGTTTGAGATTACAGAGGCGATGTCTATTTCTGATGACGCGAAAGAGGTGACGATTTCTGTCGATGCTCAGCAGCTCAATGGCACGCCTCTGGCGAATGCAGAAGCGACGTGGTCGCTGACCTCGACGGATATCAACTTCTACCCAGCAGGGCTGAAGGATTATCGCTTCGGTAACTATCTGAAATATGACGAGGGTTACTTTAACGCTTATTATTGGAATATGCATGATGAGGCATACGGAGAAAATTGGCATATGTATGATGAGGCATACGGTGAGACGCACACGGCGACGATAAGCGCGACAAGGCTAGATGCACAGGGTAAGGGCAGCGTGACGGTGAATCGTCCTGCTGGTGATTTCCCCAGCCGCCAGAGGGTGCT
>CAYJNX010000152.1:0-5676 GCA_964371525.1 uncultured Akkermansia sp.
GGGAGGCATCTGCCATCTTCCCGAGGTCGATGTAGATGCGTGCCATGTTATAATGTGCGTCACCGAGTTCTGGGTCGAGCTTCACAGCGGCTGCGAGGTACTTCAGTGCCTGATTCGCATTTCCGTGTATGATCTCTATATTCGCTAAGTAGAAGAAATTATCAGCATTCGCAGGGTCTCGCTCTAGGGCGAGTCTGAACTGTTCCGCTGCGGAGTCGAGCTGGTCGAGGAGGTAATAGGCTGTGCCTGCGAGCTCATAGCTCATCGCCTGATCGGGGGCGAGGCGGCTCGCTCGGTGTAGAAACTCGATCGCTTCTTCATGCTTATTGCGGTACAGGAGGATAGAGGCGAGATTAATGAGTCCCGCTAGGTGATCGGGATGCGCGTCTACTAAGGTGCGGTACAGCTGCTCTGCTGCTGTGTAACGCTGCGCGGCAAAGGCCTTCTGTGCGCCTGTCGCGAGTGCTTCCACTTCCAGCCCGCTGCGGATGGCGGCGACGCTTTCCGCGTTTGCCTGTTCATCATCGGCCGCGTTCTTGCTCGATTCGACGGCCTTGATGAGGGAGCTTTCCAGCTCGGTGAGGTTCAGGCTCTGCTCGGAGTCTATCTGCTCGAGTGTGGCGAGCATCTGGGGGTTCTGATTCACCATCTGGCGGTACGCGTCAAGGACGAGCTTCTGCGCTTTCTTCTGCGTCTCTAGGGTTTCAGATTGCTTCGCGACGATGCTTCGCAGCAAGAGGTTTTCTTCCTGTAGGGCGGGATCTGCTGTCGTCGTTCCTTCGAACTCGATAAGATTCTTTTCCAGCTGGGCATTGCTTTCTGTCAGCTCAGAGATGCGGCGGCGGTAGCCGAGATTCTCATCATAGATGCGCGCCATCTCGTCGCGGAGTCGCTGGCTTTCGCTGCGTGCCTGTTCTAGCTGGCTCATGAGCACGCTGGACTCATCTCCGTGGGCAGATACCTGCCCGCTGAGCTCTTCGACGCGTGCCTCGGCTTCCTTCAGCTGGGCGCTCAGTGTGATGTTCTGGTCGAGTAGTGCCTTGATCTTTTCTGGGCTATTGAGCTCGACGATTTCCTTTAGCTGGGCGTT
Organism: uncultured Akkermansia sp.; assembly: GCA_964371525.1. Classification (GTDB taxonomy): domain Bacteria; phylum Verrucomicrobiota; class Verrucomicrobiia; order Verrucomicrobiales; family Akkermansiaceae; genus Akkermansia. The sequence goes on from CAYJNX010000152.1 coordinate 1,091, forward strand.
TTCTGCTAGCAGCTTGGCATGTTCTTGATTAACTCTTTCGTGCTCATGCTGTAGGTCAGCGAGCTGTGTATTGAGCTCTTCGACTTGTTTCTGGGCTTCTTGGCGAGCTATCTGTTCGCGCTGATGCTTTTCCTCAAGTTCCTTGAGCTGCTTATTCAGTGCGGCGACGACTTCGTTGCTCGCGCTGCGCTCGGCGGTCATGCTCTTTTTCAGCTCGGTGAGTTCCTTGTGATACTGGTCTCGGTTTAGCTCCGCGGAGATGAGCTTCTTCTGCATCTCGGTCTGCTTCGTGCGCAGGTCCTTGTACGCGACTACCATGCGGCGGAGCTCTTCTCGCGTGCGCATCAGCTCATTGTACATCTGCCTGTTGTTCGCAATCGTGCCTGAGTTAATATCGGGCGTGCGCTCAAGGTTCACGCGGGCTTCATTCTGCCGCGTGCCTTCAGGATCATAGAACTCGGGCTTGTTCGCGATAGGCTGACGGGGGCTGCGCGCGCCGCTGTCTTTTACCGACTGGCGGTAGTTGCGTAGATTTGTCGCGATTATCTGTCGCCTGTTGCTGACGAGGTTATTTTTCCAGCGGGGGTGATCACGAACGATACCTGCGAGTATGCGCTCTGCTTGCTGGGCTTGGTTGATCGCCTCGTGCCATTTTTTCTGTGCGGCTAACTTCTCGGATTTCACGCATAGTTGGTACGCGGTGAGGTAGCGATCTCCTATGTCTTTGTCCTTTTGGCTTAATTCATCAGCCTGCTGTTGTGAGACAAACGCACCAAGCTGTGAAAATGCGGGAGCATTAACACTAAATGCCGTGAGTAATAGTCCATAAAGGGCAGTAGAGCGAAGCTCAGTTATACGCGTCAAATCTAACATGAATAAGCGTCATTCTACCGCATGAGGATGGGGCAAATCAAGCTTTTTTTTGCTAACATAATGGGGGCGGCTTAATAGGGTTTTAGCTCCGCCCCCAGTCGTGGCGCGGGTAGCGTCTTCCCTGCACGGTCGCTCGCGTGTGCCACAGCTTTTCCGCGTGGGCTTTGCCCCATACCCCCAGTGTGACACCGTCCTTGCATCCTGCCAGAGGATCGAATCCGTCTGGACTCCCATTTAGGTGACGATTATGGGTATTGCGAGACTCCCCCTGCATGCACCCACCTGTCATACGCTGGAAGTGTGGAGTTGCACCTACGGTGATTTTATGTTATCTTGTCTGAGATGAAGCTCCTTTTATCCAGTCTGCTGCTATGCTCCCTATCTCAGGGGCTGCTCTACTCAGAGCAAGCGAATACTCCCCAGAAGCAGGCACTGCTTGAAGAAGAAGCCTTGCTTCTGAAAAAAGCGGCAGAAAGACAAGCTGCCGAGAAAGCGTCCCAATCAAAAGACCCTGTCAAGATAACTTCCGTATCAGGAGCCTTCACCGTCACGAGCCGTGACAGTCTCCGAGCAGGAGCGGTAGCCAGCCGCGCCGATGACGTGTTCAAGCACCTACAGCAGCTCATCTCCCTGCCAGCGAAGACACGCGCCCCTATGCTCATCGAGCTCGTCGGCGAGCCTCATGACGATGTGCAGTACAATCCCTACCAGCTTAACATCGACCTCCATGGAGAAAAGCCAGTCGTGCGCATGCGCGTGCACGTAGGAGGCGGGATTAATGTCCCTGAGCTCCACCGAGCCATCGTGCGACTCTGCCTCTATGAGTACGCGCTTAGCCAGCTAGACATGGCACTGTACGCGGATGGCGACGAAGCAGGAGTGAGCCTCCCTCTCTGGCTGACCACAGGCGTGGAGCAGGCACTACTCTGGCGAAGCGGCAGACTGGATAGAGACCTGTTCGCTCAGCTTTTCCAGCAGTCAGAAGTTCTGAGTATCAATGCTATTTTAGACATATCAACAAGCCACTCACTCGACGGCACGACGCGCCAGCTTTTTGAAGCATCCTGCACGGCACTCATGCTATCGCTTCTGAATCAAGAAGGCGGTAAGCAAGCTGTACTCAGCATGCTCGCCTCAGGATTCGATGGGGAGCAGTCCGCGCGCCAGCAGCTCATGCAGCACTTCCACGCCGCAGGCATAGAAGACAACGCGCTCCAAAAGTGGTGGGCACTAGAACTCGCGAACATGGCTACCCCCTCCATGCTCGAAAACATGCACCCCTTGCAGACAGAGGAAGAACTCGCGAGCATCCTCTCACAGACCTACGTGAACCGCTCAACAGGACAGCCCCTTATTATCCCCGTCGATAACTTCCAAGCCTTCACTCAGCACCCTGAGTGGCGCGCCCTCATTCCATCCATACAGCGAAAACTACAGGGACTCTACGTGCGTGCCTTCCCCACGTACAGACCCATCATCGAGGAATACCAGAAACTACTCACGCAGCTGCTCATGGACGATGAGGCGACACAGTACACAGAAGCACTAGAAGAACTCTACGAGCTGCGCAGCCAGTACAAGAAAGTCTCCATCCGCACGCGCGACTACCTAGACTGGTATGAAATGACCCATCTGGGCGGCGAGATGAGTGCCGACTTCCAGCAGTACCTACGCATGCGCGAAATGCTGCGCCGCCAGCCCACAGCCGTAGAAACCCACATGAGCCGCTACCTCCGTGACATAGAAATGCTCATGGAGATGAAAGCCGGCGAAGACCTACCACCACACATGCAGAGAGAAATGGCTCAGCAAGCCCCAGCTCCAGCCTCAGATAAATAACGCCATGAGCCCACGTCCCCGAAAAGAAAGCATAGACATCCCCGCGCATCCAGACCGACAGCATGAGCTGGAACTACAAGCGCAGGGCTATCGCTGCATCTGCGGCATAGATGAAGCAGGCAGAGGTCCATTAGCAGGACCTGTCGTCGCAGCAGCCGTCATCCTACCCCCAAGCTATGAAATAGCAGGACTGACAGACTCGAAAAAACTCAGCGCGAAGAAAAGAGACCTCCTCTACAAGCAACTCATGGACGACGAAAGCGTCTTAAAAAGCATCGCAGAAGCCAGCGTCGAAGAGATAGATAAGCTTAACATCCTACGCGCCACCCACCTCGCGATGCGACGCGCGGCAGAAGGCCTAGCCGCAGCACCCGACATGTGCCTCATAGATGGGCTCGCGGTGAAGGACTTCCCCTTTCCACAAACCCCCTTAGTAAAAGGCGATGCGCGTAACCTCAGCATAGCTGCCGCGAGCATCTTGGCAAAGGTGAGCCGCGATGCCACGATGCAAGAGCTAGACCGACAACACCCCGAATACGGATTTGCGAAGCACTCAGGCTACGGCACAGCACAGCACCTGCGAGCACTGCAAGAACACGGAATTACAAAACACCACAGACGCAGCTTCGGTCCAGTATCACAGCGCAGCCTAGATCTGGGAATGTAAAGGCACGATGAAAATGATCCATAAACTCGCCGCGCGACTGGGGCTTCTGCATAAGCTGAAATTCCGTCGAGAAAGCGATGACCATCATTGGATCGGTGAATACGGAGAAAAGGTCGTCGCTTCATGGTTACGAGCGCGAGGACATCGCATCCTCAGGCAGAACTTCCGCAGACGCGGAGGAGGCGAGATAGACATCGTGAGCCGACAAGATGACGAACTCGTCTTTACCGAAGTGAAGACACGCCAAACGCGAGAAGGAGGCGCACCAGCGAGAGCAGTCGATAAACAGAAGCGAGACCAGATACGCTCCGCTGCACGCGTGTGGCTGAACCTACTGGATGGCAGAGACGATGGAGAAGTCCCACATCGTTTCGACATCGTGGAGGTGATACTGAAAGAAGGCAGCCCGCCGCAGCTGAGAGAACTCGATGACATATTCCGCTGGCGAGAAGGAGAAGCACGTGCGCGTTAATGAGTGACGAACTACCCAGAGTCCAGAGGGACTCGTTCCTCATCACCTTCGCTATGATCAGATTCTCAGATTGTCCGAATGAAATAAGGACGAGGAATCTATTTAACGCTCACGCGCGGGAGGCTGCTGTGGGACGCTATCGCGTTTGCCACGGAAGAGAAGTGTCGCGCTAACGCGCGCGGTGAAGAGAGCGTCAGTTTCTGGTGTGGACACCATGCTGGGTTTGCTTCGCGGGCGTGTGCGACTTCAGGCTATGATGAAACTGACGCTGCTGTGCTCTGTGAGCACAGCTTTTCCGCGAGGGCTTTGCCCTCACACTCCCAGCAAGGACGCCGTCCTTGCATCCTGCTTAAGAGCGAGCTCTTAAGAATCTATTTGACGCTCACGCGCAGGGAGGCTGCTGTGGGACGCTATCGCGTTTGCCACGGAAGAGAAGTGTCGCGCTAACGCGCGCGGTGAAGAGAGCGTCAGTTTCTGGTGTGGACACCATGCTGGGTTTGCTTCGCGGGCGTGTGCGACTTCAGGCTATGATGAAACTGACGCTGCTGTGCTCTGTGAGCACAGCTTTTCCGCGAGGGCTTTGCCCTCACACTCCCAGCAAGGACGCCGTCCTTGCATCCTGCTTAAGAGCGAGCTCTTAAGAATCTATTTAACGCTCACGCGCAGGGATGCTGTGCTACGCATCCTAGCTCGTCGGTGGGTCGGGCAGGATGTCTTCGTAGAGTGCCGGTGTCG
>CAYJNX010000153.1:0-5623 GCA_964371525.1 uncultured Akkermansia sp.
GCGAGAAGCCAAGGTCGAGGGAAGCGTAGCTTCTTCACCAGCTTCTCGCTTTTTAGTGTCCTTCCATGACCACCGCCCTCTATGCCCGCATCGACGAGGAAGTAGGCGCAGTAGTCACGCCATTCGTTGATATGCAATTGTAAGGCATCAAGCGAATCATAGCGATCTGGCCATATGACTCGCACTACCTTCTTCACGCCTATGGCCAGAGCGTCTTCTTGGCTATACGCTCCATGGAGCTGCGCGTAGTCTAGCTTGCATGTATTCATGTAGCTGCGTATGCAGAGCGCGTCTTGCTTCACGAAGACGCCTACGCGTTTTGCGAGTCCTGTGCGGAAGTTCACCACGCGCGCAGGGGTGACCGAGCGAGGGCTGGCGGGGTGGAAGATGAAGCCCACGGCATTCACCCCCATGCCTAGGGCTATGTCGATGGATGGCTGGTGTGTCTGTCCGCAGACCTTGATGAAGGGATTCATGAGGAGCTGCCTTTGCGCAGGAGGCGTTGTAGTTCTGCCGTGGGAGTATCGCTGCGCATGAGGGCAGTTCCGATGAGAGCGGCTTGGTAGCCAGCAGCTGCCGCTTCGACGAGGTGCTCTGGCTCACTCATCGCGCTGGCGGCTATCCAGCATTCGTGCTCTTCGCGCAGGGAGGCGAGTTTCAGCCCCTCTTCGCGGTCTGTCTCGAAGGTTTCGAGGTTGCGGGCGTTCACCTGTACGATGCGAGCTCCCGAAGCTCTCGCCATGTTTAATTCCTCTTCATTAAAGATCTCTACGACAGCGTGAATTCCCTGTGATTCTGCCAGCTCGCGCAGACGGCGTAGCGTCTCCACACAGGGGGTGAGTGCTACGATAAGGAGCAGCGCACTGCATGGGCTTGCGAAGCTCTGATGCACCTGCAAGTCGTGGAATATGAAATCCTTGCGAAGCAGCGGGATGTCCGCTGCTGCTGCGTCTTGAAGATCAGCTAATGAGCCCTTGAAGTAGAGCTCCTCTGTGAGCACGCTCATGCAGCTTGCTCCGCCTTGAGCGTATTGCTTCGCCACATCACCCACGGCCGCGTGCTCGTTAATAGAGCCAGCGGAAGGAGATGCCTTCTTAAACTCGGCTATCACACGCAGGGGCTCACCAGCAGGAGGTGGGCTCATCAGAGTCGCGAGGAAGTCGGGGCGCTGGATATTCAGAGGCTCAGGCATGCGCTGGCGCAGCTGTGCTAGCTCCTCCTGCTTCGCGTCTATAAAACGTTGTAAATTCATGATTGTTTAAACTTGATGTTTCCAGTGAGCGATAACGCGTGCTGCCACACCTGCGCTGACCGCGCTGCGTGCCTTAGCGACGCATTGCTCCATGGTGAAGCTGGGTTCAAGTAGCTGGATAGCAAGCGCAAGATTAATGGCTATCATGTCGAGCATAGACTGATTTCCGCGACCATGAAGTAATTCATAGAGTACTTCGGAGGCTTCTTCTTTCGTTTCGACAATGAGCTCGTCTTCGCTCTGCGGTACTGGGAAGCCATGCTCAGCGGGATCGAAGCAGAACTCGCTGAGTTGTGCGCCTTCGATGAGCTTGATTCGTGTCACACCGAAGGCCGTAGCCTCATCATAACCACCACTGCCGCACAGCACCATGGCGCGCTTGTAGTTCCCACGAACTAAGACATCCGCAGTCGTGTCAACCTGCTCGGGCTTCGCTACACCGAGCAGGATGTGGCTAGGACGACTCGGGTTAATGAGCGGACCTAGGAGATTGAAGAGGGTACGCACGCCTAGTTCATTACGAATAGGACCGATATTCTTAAAGCTAGGGTGGAAGTGCGGAGCGAAGGCGAAGGCGAAGCCGTCTCGCTTCAGATTATTCACCACCCCTTCCGCATCGGATACCGCTGTGTAGCCCAGTCGCTCCAGCACATCACCAGCACCTGAGCTAGACGAGATCGCACGATTGCCATGCTTGAGCACCTGATAGCCGAGAGCCGCGAGGTAGAGGGAGGTGGCAGTCGAGCAGTTGAAGCTCTTCTTACCGTCGCCGCCTGTGCCTACGATGTCGATATGATCACCTGTGATGCCTGTGATAGGGAGGGCTCGTTCCAGAGCGCAGCGCACGGCAGCAGCCATCTCCACGCTTGTTTCACCCTTACTACGTAGCGTGAGCAGGAATGCTCCTGACTGCGCTGGCGTGAGTTCACCATCCATGAGAGCGCCGAAGGCGAGCTCTGCCTGCTCATCGCTAAGATCTTTTCGCTCGGCAAGCTGGTCGATGAGAGGGGATATGCTCTTCGCTCGTGTATGCGATCCGATGATGGCTGAGGGGAAGTTCGCAAGCAGCTCCATGCCCTGCGTCGTCAGAATGGACTCGGGGTGGTACTGCACGCCTACCCAGGGTCTGTCCTTGAATCGTATGCTCATCGCCTCACCGTCATCATCACGCGCAGTCACGTCGAGGGTAGGATGGTTGTCCGCGCACTTCACGACGAGTGAGTGGTAGCGACCTATGGTCATGGGCGATTTTATCCCCTTGTAGAGGCCTGTACCGCCGTGTTCTATCTCGCTTGTCTTACCATGCATCACGCGAGGTCCGCGCACGACGGGGCAGCCTGCGTGGTGACCAAGGCACTGCATGCCTAGGCAGACACCGAGCACAGGGATATGGTGTGGGAGGTGGTCGAGGAACTCGAGGCAGTAGCCTGCGTTTTCTGGATTACTCGGTCCGGGGGAAATCACCACTTTCTCCAGCTCGGGATCATGAGCGAGCTCAAGGAGGCGGGGATCATCATTACACACGATCATGGGTGTTTCGCCCAGCTGCTGAAAGTACTGAATGATATTGTAGGAAAAGGAATCGTAGTTGTCGATGAATAGGAACATGATTCTAAAATATGAATAAAATGATAAAAATTGTGAATAAGTCTGTTTTAGCGTGAACAATGAGCTCAGGCCATATCGTTTCTTCCAAGGATTGTGTCGATGATACGCCCCTTGTTACGGCACTCCATCCACTCGGCATCGGGGTTCGAATCATAGACGAGACCTGCGCCCATCTGCCAGTGAAGCTTGCCATCACGCTGCCACATGGAGCGTATGGTGATGCCCGTGTTCAGGTGGACGGCATCCTTGTCGAGGCTCATCCAGCCTATGCAGCCCGCGTAAGGCCCGCGTGGGTTGTTCTCTATGCTGTGGATGATCTCCATAGCGCGTATCTTCGGAGCACCACTCACAGTGCCTGCTGGGAAGGTGTTTGCTAAGATATCCAGCGCATCGAGTCCTTCAGTAAGCTGTGCTGTGACACGACTCGTCATGTGCATGACGTGGGAGAACTTCTCCACACTCATCAGTCGCTCTACTTCGACACTGCCGCCCTGTGCGACGCGACCGAGGTCATTGCGTCCGAGATCCACGAGCATGATATGCTCGGCGCGCTCCTTCGGGTCAGCGAGCATGTCACAGGCGAGGGCTTCATCTTCGGCGGCATCCTTCCCGCGGCGGCGTGTGCCTGCGATGGGGGAGAGGAGTAGCTTGTTATTCGTGCAGCTCACCATGACTTCAGGTGACGCGCCGAAGAGCTCCATGTTCTCAAAACGCATGTAGAACATATAAGGCGAGGGGTTAATCCCGCGCATGCGGCGGTATAGCACGAAGCTATCTCCCTCGAAGCTCGCGCTACACTGCGTCGAGCCTACCACCTGAATGGCTTCCCCCTCATGCAGCAGCTTGCGTACCTGCTCCACGCCCTGCTTGTACTGCTCCTCATTAGGGGAGCGCATCGTGTCGCCGATCACGAGAGACTCATAACTCATCTGAGGACTATCGACCAGCGTCGACATATCGCGGTGCTCGCCTATGCTCAGCTGGTAGAGCTTATTGTACAAATGGTCAAATACGAGAAGAGTAGCAGGCAGGACAAGATGACTCTCCGCATGGCTGACGGATAGAGTATTCGCAAGTTTAGGCTGGAAGATCGCCGCCATTTCATAACCCCAGTAGCCATAGATGGCACGTGTGATAGGAGGCGCGGCTGGGTCGTCAGTCTGGATTTCCAGCGATGCGAGCAGGCTGTGCATGGCTTCCATGTAGGGCTGACCGTCCAGATCCTTTAAGCTCTGAAGCTCGGGGTGCTCCGTGTGGAGGCTGAGTTTTCCTTCTTTGCATGCGAACTCGGCGATGAAGTCCGTCGCTATGATGCTGTATCGACCCCAGCGTCCGTCTACCTCGGCACTCTCGAGGAGAATGGCATGGGGATTTTGCTGTGAGATCTGCATAAACAGTCGGATAGGCGTCTGTGTGTCGCCTTCGGGGAGTAGCCTACATTGCTGCTGGAGGATGATATTCATGGTTAATGGATGAGTTTTAGAGTTTAAAAATGAAAAACGCTCGGGCTAATAGGAAGCCAGAGCGTTTCTTCGATAAAAATGAGTCTCGACGTGCATGCGTCTGCGACACAAAGTGCTTCCCTTAGTGTAGATAAATATCATAGCTGCGCCAGGCCCAAGCCTCCGCTGCGTGTGTGTATGAGTTCATCTGATTGAGGGAACGATTGTTCATGTCGTGTAACTGAGACTGATTATACAAATAATAAAGTTTCCGTCAAGAAAAATCACAGCATAAGGATTAAGATAGTTTCTCATGGTGTCGTATTCTAGCGCTGCCTTATGGAAAAACATCCAAAAGCTCATCAAAATACAGCACCGCTCTCTCGCATGAGAGCCTCTATGCTTGTATGCTCGAGGACGATGCGGAAATCCAATGAACCACCCGTTTGTCTCCAAGTCTCAAAAGTCTCATGAATATCCACCTTATAGGTGCTAATGAGATAATTCGCTACTTCAACCGCCTTGTAACGAACAGCCTGCGCCGTGGCTTGGCGAATAAGGCGAGAGTGTGCCAGAGATGGGTAGCTAGCCAAAAGACCTTGCACTTTTGGCAGATTATTCGAGGCACACGCATAATTTAAATCCAAAAGCCACTTATTGGCTTTACGCCATTCTGAAGAAACAGAATATGAATTCCCCTGATAGTCAATGATCACAATGCGACCATTTTTTATAAAAACATCCACCGTGTAATAACTACTATCGCCAAGCGAATCGCCAGCCTCTTGGAATGGATCCGATGGAATGTATGTATAGTAATCCCATGTCAGTTTGGCATTGCTTCGATCTCCCACCGCTCGCTGCGCCTCACCCAATGCAATGCGAAGCTCTGAAGCATCGCGCCCAACAAGCAACTGAAAGGCATTTTCATCAGAGTCAATAACTTCACAAGACATCAAAGCTAATGGTGCAGTAAGACAGAGGAATATTTTTTTTAATTTCACTCTGTAATGATAATAATTATCGCGCTTACTTGCAAGCGAAAAAGCATTGAACTTTTAGATTATGCTCAGATCGGACTCATTTTATTAGTCCCACAGCTGCACTGAATAAGATCGTGTGACGGAAGTAGACATATTTCTTTCTTGACCTTTGATGAAAAATAGATTAAACATAGTGACGTATGAAACGCCTCTACATGAGCTTTTCATAGAAACAAAGACGTGAAGATTAAAATCTAAAAGATATTCAACATTTAACGTCACGATTTTCTCTAATCATCATATATGAACACAACACAACGCATCATGCTCGGTCTGAG
>CAYJNX010000154.1:0-5599 GCA_964371525.1 uncultured Akkermansia sp.
TAATGCCAGCGGTCCCCAGTGAAGCGAGATTCGTGAGCTCTAGTACTGTATCAGCACCACTCATGGAGATAGCACCTGTACCCGCTGCATTATCAGCCGCAAGGATGAGTGTGCCGCCAGTGAGCGCAGTACCGCCGCTGTAAGTATTCGAAGTAGAAATAGTCAGCGCGCCTGCGCCCTCCTTCACGAGATTGCCAGCGGTGATGCTACCGTCGCCTGAGAGAGTCCAATCACCCTCACCTGTGAAGGTGACTGTGCGAGGGGAAACATCAACATTAAGAGTAACTGTGCCTCCATCAGCACTGCCTTCGCCTATGATGGCGACATCATCATTATCGAACGATGCAGCCGCACCACTCGACATCCATGGGGTAGTCGCGTCATCAAGATCCCAAGTGATATCACCCGTAGCGAAGGTCACAACCTTATTCGTAGGGTCTGCTATAGTAAGACGCAGTTCATCACCCACCATGATGAGGGATGCGATACGCAGAGGATCATCAAGATTGAGAATGGTCAGGTCTGACAATGAAAACTCTAGTTCTGAGTCATTACCATCTAAAACTAATAGAGTGTAGGTATCATTTGCAATATCTTCACCTACACCGAGATCAAACTCCAAGCCCGCGCCTAGGACGAAGTTCCCATTCAGGGTCAGGCTTTCTCCTCCATCTGTAAGTGTGACACGTCCTGTGAGCGTCGTCTTCGTGCCAGTTGCAGCATCACCACCCGTGATGCGAGCACCTGCCGCACCTACAACCATCTGGGAAGTAAGCGTGGAGTTCCCCGTTCCCATATTAATGTGACCATCATTCAAGGAAAGAGCACCGAACGTGACTGTAGCTCCAGCCCCGACAGCACTCATATGAATGGTAGAGCCTTCCGTCACCGTCCAGTTCGCGGAGCGAGACAGATCGTAAGAGGTACTCAAGTTCAGATTCAGCGTACCGCCGCCCTGCACAACATGCTCGTAGTTTGTAGCAGGAGCGTCACCGCTAAAAGTCATCTGCTGCGCGAAAACACTCAGTGTCTTCCCCCCCGCGATGTCATAGTTCGCTGCAACGGCGTAGCTCCAAGTTGTCCAACGGTTCGACGAAAGCCCCAGTGAAAAATCCTCTCCTATAATAAAGTTTGTTTTACCTGCAACACCTCCAATTTCCGCTGCCTCCTCGTCATAGCTCGCTCTCCAGAGGACAGGGCGTGAATTATTACTGGGCTTGATCGCGTAGCCTGTAGCACCATCTTGAACGTGAATACCACCTGTCGTAAAGGTATCAAAAGACACATCGATCTGCGTATTCCCTGGGGTGTCGAATTGAAGAATATTGCGTCCATTGCCATCATGACGAATGCCTGCATCACCAGCACCATTCCACGTAAAGGCTGCACCATCGTCAGTAGTCCAGTTCCCCGCGATGTGTGAGTTCGCATCTGTTGCACCCGTCCAAGTAATAATACGAGCTCGCGCCTCCTCTTGGATGAGAGAATAAGTAATAGCCCCTGCGATCATGGTAGAGCTAGCCACGGTAGTGACAAATGACGTCGCGACAGAGCAGCAGGCCATGAGGGCGACGAATAATTGTTTTGGTAAATGGAGTTTCATGCAATGTATTGATTGAAGTTGTGTATAAAAATGATGTTAAGCACGTAGCGTTATAATCCCTTCACGAAAACCACAAAACAAAGCAGTAAGCGCAAAAAAACCGTCATCTCTATTAGGAGACTATTAGCACAAAACTCTCGAAAAATCCAGTAAAAAAACACCTTTTAGGCTTTTTCTACTCACTGCCTAATTTCACCCGCAGTAAGAAAAAAGTCTTGGGCTCGGTTCACTTGTTTGATACTATTAAAAACGAAGCGGCAAGCGACACGAAGCAAGCATGAGTTCTACACACCCTATGAAGAAGCACATTATCATTATCGGCGGAGGTCCCGCTGGCTTAACTGCCGCTTACGAATTAGCCAAGAAAGCTCAGAACTACCAGATCACGCTTCTTGAGCGTGAAGAGCAACTTGGCGGCATCTCTCGCACGCTGAACTTCGAGGGAAACCGTATCGACATAGGCGGGCATCGCTTCTTCTCGAAGTCCCCCACCGTCATGAACTGGTGGAAAGAGCTCATCCCCCTTCAGGGCGCAGCGTCCTCTGATGATAAGAAGCTGGGTAGAGATGTAGCTCTTGCCGAGCATGGACCTGACCCAGAAGAAGTAGACCGCGTCATGCTCGTGCGTCAGCGACTCTCGCGCATCCTCTTTTTAAGAAAGTTCTTCCATTACCCCGTCTCACTGAGCTCAGCCACCCTACTTAACCTAGGTCCTGTAAGAGTGATGAAAATGGGGCTGGGCTACCTAAAGTCACTCATGCACAAGCGCGAGGAAAAGACGCTAGAGGACTTCTTCATCAATAGATTCGGCGAAGAACTCTACAAGACATTCTTCCGTGACTACACGGAGAAAGTCTGGGGTGTGCCCTGCCATCAGATCGGGGCAGACTGGGGAGCTCAGCGCGTGAAAGGGCTTTCTGTCGCGAAGGTGCTCGCTCATGCGGCAGGAAAGTTCATCTTCTGGAAAAAGAAGGACAAACAGGGCGGCGAAACATCGCTGATAGAGGAGTTCTGGTACCCGAAGTTTGGCCCCGGTCAGCTCTGGGAAAGCGTCGGCAGTGATGCCGAGAAAATGGGTGCGACGATCAAGTTACAGCATGATGTCATCAGAGTCGAGCTACAGGACGGAGCTATCGCCAGCGTCACTGTCCGCGACCTCCAGTCAGGTGAAGAGACTCGGATGCAGGCAGACTACCTCATCTCGACAACATGCGTGCAGGAGCTCATAGGGAAAATCCCCCAGCATGTCCCCGACGACGTGCGCAGGGTGGCAGATGGGCTTGTGTACCGAGACTTCATGACCGTTGGTGTTCTGCTCGATAAGCTGAAACTCAAGAGCAAGGTTATGAATACAAGCGTAGGAACAGAGGGCATCGTGCCTGACAACTGGATCTACGTACAAGAGCCCGATGTGAAAGTGGGGCGTTTGCAGATATTTAACAACTGGAGTCCCTACCTCGTCTCCGACCCCGACAAGGCATGGATAGGGATGGAGTACTTTGTCAACGAAGGCGACGAGTACTGGAGCATGCCCGACGATGACTTCTGCCGCTTCGCAGAAAGCGAGCTCGTGAAACTAGGAATCATAGACGAAGCAGACGTGATTAAGACGAAAGTCTACCACATAGCAAAGGCCTACCCCGCTTACTTCGGCAGCTATGACGAGTTTTCTACCATACGCGAGTGGACAGACAGCGTGGAGAATCTCTTCCTCATCGGACGTAATGGCATGCATCGCTATAACAACATGGACCACTCGATGCTCTCCGCCATGGCAGCCGTCGATTGCATCATCACAGGGGATACAAGCAAGGAAAAGCTGTGGAACATTAATGCGGAAAAAGAGTACCACGAGTCAAAATAAGGCGTCTTTCAGCACATACATCCATATTTTAAAACGTATGTGAGCAGGAAACAAAGTCGCGCATGATAAAGGTTTGCCCTTTACAGATACGATTTTTCTGCTATACTCTCTCGCGCATGAACACAGAAATTCTTCAACTGGCTGCTCAAGAAGCCCGCGGACTCGCAATTGATGCAATTTACGAAAAGTCCTCAGGCCACATGGGTCTACCTCTTGGTTGTGCCGAGCTCGGAGCCGTCCTCTTCGGTTCTCTCCTCAATATCAACCCCAGCGAACCACGCTGGCTTAACCGCGACCGCTTCATCCTGTCTGGCGGTCATGGTTCTATGTTTCTGTATTCATGGCTCCATCTAAGCGGATTTGATATCAGCCTCGATGACATTAAGAACTTCCGTGCGAAGGGCTCGAACACACCAGGTCACCCTGAGTTCAAGTGCAGCCCAGGCGTCGAGTGCACCACAGGTCCTCTCGGTCAGGGCATCGCGAACGCCGTCGGCTTCGCCATCTCTGCGAAGCACGCAGCAGCACGCTTCAATACGGAGGAATACGAAATTTTCACCCAGAACATCTACTGCCTCGCAGGTGACGGCTGCATGCAAGAAGGCATCGCCCGTGAAGCGGCAGCCATCGCAGGCGTGACAAAGCTTGATAACCTCGTCCTCATCTATGACGCGAACGGCATCACCCTCGACGCGCCCCTTGAGCGCACCCAGACAGAGGACACAGAAGCTCTCTACCGCGCCATGGGCTGGGACACCGTCACCATCGACGGTAACGACATGCTCGCCGTGGAGAAAGCCCTCCGCATCGCCGCGCTCGAAAAGAATGGCCGCCCAAAACTCATCATCGCAAAGACAGTCATCGCGAAGGGTGTCCCCGGCTTCGAAGGCACGACAAAGGGTCACGGCGAAGGTGGCGCAAAACTCTGGAAAGAAGCCCACGCCGCATGGGGGCTTCCTGAAGAACTCTACTACGTATCCGCTGACGTACGCGCTTACATGGCAGAGCTGAAGGAAGAGCGCGTCGCTCAGTACGAAAGCTGGATGACACTCTTCAACGAATGGCAGGCGAACAATCCTGACAAGGCCGCAGAACTCCAGACAGGCTGCACCCTCTCGACACAGGGGCTTCCTGCCGACATCAGCGACAAGATCATTCCTAAGCTCCCCAGCGACAAGAAGATCGCGACACGCAGCTCTGGCTCTATCGTGCAGAACGCTCTTGCTAAGTCCTGCCCTGCTCTACTGAGCACCAGTGCCGACCTCTTCTCTAGTAACAAGAACTACCTCGAAGCAGCGGGCGACTTCAGCGCAGAGAACTACGCAGGGCGTAACTTCTGGTTCGGCGTACGTGAGCACGCCATGGCAGCCATCTGCAACGGCATCGCCTATGACGGACTCTTCCGCGTCAGTGCTGGCACATTCTGCGTCTTCGTCGATTACATGCGCGCCGCCATCCGCGTCGCAGCACTCGCACACCTTCCTGTCACCTACATCCTCACCCACGACTCCGTCGCAGTCGGTGAAGATGGACCGACACACCAGCCTATCGAGACCGTCTCTGGACTCCGTCTCATCCCTAACCTCGATGTCGTACGCCCAGCAGACGAAGAAGAAACCGCAGGCGCATGGATGTGTGCTATGCAGCGCACCACAGGACCTACTGCCCTCATCTTCACACGTCAAGACATCCCTAGCCTCACGAGCGTACAGCCTAGCCTGAGCGTAGAGGCTCGTCGCGAAGGCACACTGAAGGGCGCGTACATCGCACGTCAGGAAAAGACAGAGAGCCCTGAGCTCATCATCATCGCCTCGGGATCTGAGCTCATCCTTGCCCTGCAAGCAGCCGAGCAGCTCGGTGACGGCGTACGCGTCGTCTCCATGCCATCCATGTGGAGATTTGAGCGCGAGAATGCCGCGTACCGCGAATCCGTCCTCCCCGCCGCATGCACGCGCCGCATCGCCATCGAAGCAGGTCGCGCTGACCTCTGGTTCCGCTACGTGTCAGATGCACGAGCCATCATCAGCATAGATGAGTTCGGCTTCTCCGCACCTGGAGATCTCGTACTCAGCGAAATGGGCATGAATGTGGAAAACATCATCGCCACAGCGAAGGCTCTCTAAGAGAGACAG
>CAYJNX010000155.1:0-5579 GCA_964371525.1 uncultured Akkermansia sp.
ACCACCTGCCGGGTCAAGGGCGCGGAGCCCTTGCGGGTCTGGGCAGAGCCCAGAAAGCAGACCGTGGCACAGCCACGGAGACGGCAGTGATATACAAAATTCGAGAACGCCCGCGCTGAAGTCACAGCATCGTATCAGCACCCTCACTGACGTCCCCTCCTCCCCTGCCCGCAGGGCAGCTGATCTCTGCCGTCGCCTACGCGAAGCGTAAACTCACGGTGGAAAATATAATTGAGCTACGCTCCACCATATGATATAAAGATTTTAATCAGAATAACTATGACTCCCACGAATAATCATTGCTCTCGTTTAGATCTGAATAGAAAATTACAGCTTGTAGGATACTATTTCTGGCAGATGAACTCTTTACCGAATAACATCACATATGAAATCGCACTAAGTAATGATAAAGGAATGCTAGCCGAGCGAGAATACTACATTAGTTCGGCTGATGGTAAGCGTTTTATCAAGGGACGATTATGTGTTATAAAAAAGGACGATGAAGCAATAATGAAATCTGAAAAGGTGCTTAAAGATAGACTAAGGCGCAATAGCTACGGAGGTAAAGTTGTTGCAGTAAAGGATGATACTAGATATTTGAGGGAGTACATCATCGTCTTCACAACTCTATCAGCAGATAAATATAATACGAAGGATATATTAAACTTATATCGTATAAGGTGGCAACTAGAATTAGTATTTAAACGGTTTAAGAGCTTGCTCTCACTCGGTCAATTGCCGAAAAAAACACCAGAAAGCTCTGAGGCTTGGCTATACGGAAAATTATTCATTGCTCTACTCATAGAAAAAATAATCGCAAAAAATGGTGCTTTTTCCCCCTGGCGAGATCGGATCAGTGGCATCAAAAAGCAGTATGTGGCGTATATTCGATTTTGTCAGGCATGCTGTCCAGCAATCAATTTTACCAAGCGTGACCTTGAAAACACCGAAAGACTCATGGGTTAATATATGTAAAATGCTTAATGCAAGTAAAAGGGTAAGAAAAATGCAATTAAGCTTGTACGATTTCTTTTCATTTAACGCCTATGGGACGACGTCACCGCTGGGTTTGGGCAAAGTCCAAGGAAAAGCCGCGCTCGCAGAGCAAGGCAGCGTCAGTTTCAGATAATCGGTAGTCACACGCGCCCATGTGGCAAACCCAGCATCGTGTCCACAACCGAAACTGACGCTCTGACCACCGCGACCACCGCGCGAAACTAAAACTTAATATTCAAGTGCGGGTGCTTGATCTTAGACGCATCGAAGCTCTTCGTACTCGCGACCTCCTCCTTGTTACGCATCTTCTTACGCGAGACAAAAGACTGATCCATGGGATAGGTGATCGTCACGGAATACTTGCCACCACCATCGGCATTCCAGAGGGAAATAAGGAAATTATCATCCTTCACAGTAGCCTTTCTCGCGGCGGTGTAGTAATTGGAAATAAACTCACCCGCGCCGAAAAGCTCCATCCATCCCACGCTATTCAGACGGTAGAAGTAGAACTGGTGATTCACCTCTTGTCCTTTATCTCGCGACCTCATGTAAACAACTGCTCGCGTGCGAGAAGCATTCCAGAAAGGGATCTCGAAAGCCGCCTGCGTGATCTTCCTCTCCCACTGCCTCTGAGACTCCGTCAGCTCGGAATCATACCTATTGTAGATAACACCATTAATGGTTTTACTCGCCGCAGGAATATAACCTTCAGAACCATCTGTAGGCTTAATACACCCGAAGAGAAGCAAT
The DNA here is from genome assembly GCA_964371525.1 of uncultured Akkermansia sp. GTDB lineage: Bacteria > Verrucomicrobiota > Verrucomicrobiia > Verrucomicrobiales > Akkermansiaceae > Akkermansia. The sequence goes on from CAYJNX010000155.1 coordinate 1,747, forward strand.
GAGCTAAGCGGTGCGATGAGGTGGATCTTCTTCATAAAATAATATTAATAGCACGCTGAGCCCCCTTACGTCAAGGGATAAAAAAGAAAAAAATCGTTAGATAATTCTCTTGACTTATCATCTACAATCAACGACAATGTCGCCACGCCTGATTCACGTCAGGGCTGCATGGAAAGATGGCTGAGTTGGTCTAAGGCACTCGACTCGAAATCGAGCGTGGTAGTGATATCACCGTGGGTTCGAATCCCACTCTTTCCGTCGCAATAGAAAACCGCTGCTGTACAGTAGCGGTTTTTCTGTGAAAGTAATCTAGCCTTGACTTATGCGTCCCAATATAGCAAGATAGATCTCAACATGAAGTACATATCAGCCATCATCTTGCCTTTCATTTGCTTGCAGGCATGGGCTGCTGAGTTTATCGAAGTAGGCACCTATCCAGCGAAGGTGAGCCCAGAGCAGATCGCTATCCTCCCCGTAGTGGAGAAAGGCTACGTCACACAGTTTGCCGATGAAACTAAGCGTCTGAAAAAAGGTGATATCATCGCTAAAGTTAATGAAGAACAGCTCAAGGAAGAAAAGCTAGATCTCGACCTCCAGATCCTCAGCGATAAGATCACAAGAAAAGATAGCATCCGCGCCCTTAAAAAGCAGAAACGCCAGCTCCAGTTCTACTTCTCACTCAGCGAGCGCGAGCGTCGCTACGCCTCCGACATCCAAGTACATGGAGAAGTCCCCACACGTGAGGCCATAGAAGACATAGACGAGCGCATCGAACTCGCCGAGATGGAAATGGAACGCAAGCCCCTGCGCATGGAAAAAGACTTCCAGAAAAAAGTCGAGGCAAACACCATCACCATGCCCTTCGACGGACGCTTTAGCTACCAAGTCATCCTGCCAGAAGACCGCAGCCAGCCCTACGAAACAAAAGCTGAGTCACACTTTGCCACCGCCATCGACGACTCATCCTACTACATCACCATGCCCATCACGCAGGCATCACTCACCCAGCTGCCTACAGACAAGTTCATCACACGCATCGACCTGCCTGCGGGAAAACAGCTCAACGGAGTCTTCTCCCACCGCCGACTAGAAAAAGCTGGCAATAGCGAAGCCTTCGTCTACTACTTCCGCGTGCCCGCCAGCGACATGGAGCGAGCCTACGACATGCTAGGCAGCACCGCCCAGGCGAAACTCTTCTACCAGCTCAGCGACAGCCACAAGCGCGTCGACCTGAACCAGCACTACGGCGGAGAAGCCGCAGAAAACAGCGCGAGTAAAGAAGAGTTCATCCGCAAGACCTTCCCCGGCTACAACATCCTGCTGGAAACCGACACCGAGCTCATCCTCATCCCCGAAGGCGAAGAACCCTAAGCCGTCGCCCACTCACCCCCCCAGCGACTGCCCTACTACCCTCCCCACACTCCCCCATGACAAGCTCCAGCCCAGAGATGCAGCTACGCTGCGACGACGTAAGCTTCGGCTACATGCGCAAGGCGAAGGTGCTGGAGAACTTCAACCACAGCTTTGGGAATGGCATCACCATCCTAAAAGGCTACTCAGGCTCGGGGAAAACCACCCTCCTCAAGCTACTCGCAGGCTACCTGAAGCCGACAGCGGGACGCATCATCAGCCCCACGCGACACAAAGTAGGCTCACGCCTCTACCTACAGCGCGACATAGGATACATGTTCCAAGGCATCAACCTACTGCCCCTCCTCAGCGTCGAGCGTAACCTACGCCTCGCCGCCGAGATGGCCATCCTCCCCAGCTCGAGCTGGAAAAACCGCTGTCAGGAACTACTCGCAGACCTCGGACTCACCGACATGCGCAAGCGACGCGCCGACCGACTCTCAGGAGGACAGGCACAGCGAGCCGCCCTCGCGCGCACCCTGATGAAGAACTCCCCCATCGTACTACTCGACGAACCCACATCAGGACTAGACGATGGAAATACAAAAACCATCATCGAACGCATCATCGCAGAATCCGCACAGAAGATCTGCATCATCAGCACGCATGACGCGCGCCTCTTCCCCATAGCCCATGAGATCATTGATTTTGACGCTCTTGTATCTTACTAAAGATACCTTTCATCGCTGGCTCACCCGACTCTCCAGTCCACTGGCGCGCATCCTCGTGGTCTTCTTCCTCTCCCTCTGTGCACTCTTCTTCCTCGGCAGCTACGTCATCACAACAAAACTACTACACGAACGCATACGCAAGCAAGGAGCAGACACCGTCTCCATGTACGTACGCAGCGACAGCGCGAAACTCGACTTCCCGAGCCGCGAACAAGTGAACAAAGCCATAGGCGTCGACTCATGGTGCTCGCGCAGCCTCAGCTACGTCACCGATCCGAAACTACGCTCCGTCGCCCTACTCACCTACGACTACAACCGCAGCCACCAGTACTACCCCCTTCTCGTCAACGGAAAACCCACCCTACTCTGCACCCCGGAATCAGGACTGAAAGAAGGCTTCCGCAGCCTAGAAATACGCGATCATCGCATCACCCTACACGTCAGACACCTCCCCGAAGACCACCCCCTCATGCGGATGAACTCGGGGCGCATCATCCTCGTCTCACCGAAAATGGCAGAAAGCTACACCAATGAACGCCAGTTGAGAACCGCCCCCCTCCAGATCATGCTGAAAGTCACAGACGACAAATTAAAACTGGCCAAACTCCAGCAAATGGAACGCTACCTCAAGAGCTACAGCCAACTCGAAGGACTACAAGGACACACCCAGTCCGCCATCCCCCTCATCAAAGACCTAGAAGTCATCAGCAGCAATCAGGGACAAGCACGAGCCGCCTTCTGCCTCGGCATCGCCCTCATCGTCGGCATCCTCCTCACAGCACTCGCCAGCATGGAATACAGGCAGAACGAATACATCTACACCCTGATGAAAAGCTTTGGCATACGCCCCATCCTCCTAGCAGGCACCTTCATCGTGGAAAACATCCTCCTCGTCGCCCTCTCCTTCGCAGGAGCAATCTACGCCTTCATGGAAGCGCAGAAAATCGTGCTCACACAATTCTTTAAACTAGGGAAACACCGACTCAGCCTCGAAGAACTACTCCCCGAGATACAACTCATCGGCATCGCCCTACTCGCCTGTGTACTCATCTCCTCCATCCCCATCTTCATCGCCGTGAACCGACAGATAGGACGCGTGCTGAAATAAGAACTTGCATACTGGACTCATTCCAGACTATAATAGCAGCATGACAGAAACACTGGTATTACAATATGCGAAATGCAGCACCTGCAAGAAAGCCATCGCATGGCTAAAAGCACGAGAAGTCACGTACACAGACAGAGCCATCGTAGAAGAACAACCACAGCTCGAAGAACTACGCGCATGGTGGCAGAAAAGTGGACTCCCCCTGAAGCGATTTTTTAACACCAGCGGGATGAAATACCGCGAACTCGAACTCGCGAAAAAACTGCCGACCATGACCGAAGAGCAGCAGCTGGAACTACTCGCAACAGACGGCATGCTCGTGAAACGCCCCCTACTCGTGACGGAAAAAGGAGTCTTCCCCGGATACCGCGAAGCAGAATGGGAAGCACTGCTATAAAAGAAAGCCAGACACCTAAATAGATCTTTAAGAGCTAGCTCTTAAGCAGGGTGCAGGGACAGTGGGGGCGTGGGAGCGAAGCCACCACAAGGAAAAGCGCAGGCGAAGCCGCAGCCGCGTCAGTGAGATAAAGAATTTTAAACAAGGCTCGCGCGGAAGTCGCAGCATCGTATCAGCACCCTCACTGACGTGCCCCTTCCCCTGCCCGAAGGGCAGCTATACTCTGCCGTCGCCTACGCGAAGCGCG
>CAYJNX010000156.1:0-5575 GCA_964371525.1 uncultured Akkermansia sp.
GACGAAGCAAACATCGAGTCCCACGGCTACTACTACGGCGAAGACTCCCTGTCCCATCCTAAGGAATGGGCACCACAGACCCTCTGGCGTAACCAGAACATGGTCGAGCAGTCGAAGAACCACCCCTCCGTCGTCATCTGGTCCTATGGGAACGAAGCCGGCCCAGGTGTGAACTTCAAGTACGTCCAAGACTGGATCAAGGTGCGCGACCCGTCACGCCTCACCCAGTACGAACGCAACAACGACCTCGCTGACCTGCGCTCGAACCAGTACCCCAGCATCGACTGGGCGAACAGCACCGCGAAGCAGAAACTCGACAAGCCATGGTACGTCTCCGAGTATGCCCACATCCTCTGTAACTCCATGGGTAACCTCGACGACTACTGGAAGGCATTCGACAGCAGCGACTCCATCATCGGTGGCGGCATCTGGGAATGGATTCACCAGAGCTATGATCAGGAAATCACCCTCCCAGACGGCACAAAGATCGTCCGTCAGAGCTACGGTGGTGACCACATGGAAACTCCGAATGACGGCATCTTCTCCATCAAGGGCGTGATCTACTCCGACCGCACCCCATCCCCCGTCTACGCAGAAGTGCGCAAGGCACAGCAGAACGTCGACTTCAAGATCGACGGCATCAGCGAAGATGGTAAGAACCTGACACTCTCCCTGCGCAATAAGTTTAACTTCACCTCACTCGGTGAGTTCGACATCACATGGAGCATCGCAGCAGAAGGCAGCGACATCGTCGAGTCCGGTGCCATCACCGCCGACATCGCCCCCCACACGACAGACGTCGTCACCATCCCCCTACAGGGCACATACAAGCCAGACCGCGAGTACTTCCTCACCGTCTCTGTGAAGCTGAAAGAAGACACCAGCTGGGCAGAGAACGGCTATGTCGTCGCCACCGAGCAACTCCAGCTCCCCGAGACACTCACGAAGTACGACGCGACCACGCGCCGCGTCGAGCTCGCCTCCTCTGAGTACAAGGTGAACATGGCTGACCCGAAGCTCATCATCGTCACCGTAGGCGACAAGACCATCGCTCTATCGAAATCTGATGGCGCACTCGCCTCTTACACCATCGCTGGTAAGGACGGACAAATGGTGAAGAAACACGCCCGAGCCGTCAAGCTGAACGCCTACCGCGCCCCCCTTGCAAACGACACCTGGCTCGTCCATCAGAGCAGCCAGTTCTTCGGAGCAGGCCTGCGTAACCTACAGAGCAAAACCGTAGGAGAACCGCGCGTCACCGTCCTTGACAACAAGGCCGTACGCATCTCCTTCGACATCCGCACACAAGGCGACCGCGTGGAATCCCTGCAAGGCCTCTTCAGCGGCAAGGGAAAAGTAGTCGACCAAGGTCCTATGCCTCAGGACGGCTTCCACTTCAACAGCCAGCTCATCTACACCCTCTTCCCCGATGGTACACTCAACGTGCAGGCAAACATCACCCCAAGCCACAGCAACTACATCCTGCCTAAGCTCGGCTACATCCTGCCCCTTGATCCTAAACTCGACCAAGTAGCATGGTACGGCCGCGGTCCTGGTGAAAACTACCCTGACCGTAAGACAGGCACACCCATCGGCATCTACAAACAGAGCGTCGAAGGCATGGTAGAAAACTATCCTAAACCTATGGAAATGGGTAACCGTAACGACACCCGCTGGGTAGCACTCACGGACAAGAAGGGTGACGGCTTCGTCTTCGCCGCTGGCGAAGGAGAAACCTTCAACTTCTCAGCCCTCCCATACACCCCACAGGCCATCACAGAAGCCGCACACCCCCACGAACTCGTGAAGGCAGACGCGACCATCCTCAGCATCGACACCCTGACCCTCGGTCTCGGTGGCGCATCCTGCGGACCACGCCCCATCGAGCGCGACATCCCGCTCTCGAAGCCCGTCAGCTTCAGCTTCTCCATCCGCCCAGTGGCAGCAGGTGACAGCGTCGCCGACAAGGCACGTCCTACCTACGCCATCGTCAGCCCAGTCTCGCTCGAACGTGACCGCTCCGGCTACGTCATCGCGAAGACAAACACCGACGGTGCAGCCATCACCCTCACCATGCCAGACGGCAAGAAAGTGGCCTACACAGCCCCCTTCCTCTACCGCGAAGCAGGCACCATCACCGCCAGCGCAAGCAAAGACAGCTTCATCCCCTCCGATGACAGCAAACTCGAGCTCCCCCTCTGGCAGCCTGGCAACCTCATGCGCATCCACAGCTACAGCAGCCATGCTGGAGGATCGGAAGCCGTGAACAACCTCATTGACGGGAACAAAGGCACCATCTGGCACTCGAACTACTCGGGCGCAGTTACGCCATTCCCCCATGAAGTCATCGTCGACCTCGGAGTCGAATCCGAACTCGAAGGCGTCGCCCTGACCCCACGACAAGGCCAGACCGACTCCCGTCCGAAAACCGTAGACATCTACATCTCTGCGACAGCAGACACATGGACATCCGAGCCACAAGCCAGCGTCACCATCGGCACAGCCGACACAGACATCATCGCCAAGTTTGCTAAGCCCCTAGCAGGACGCTTCGTGAAAATGGTAGCCACAGAACCACTCAAGGAAGGCGTGAAATACACCTCCATGGCGGAACTCAAGCCACTCGTGACACGCGTCGTCGGGCAGTACCCAGCACGCGCCTTCATGAACCTGAGCTACGTCGGATCTGAACTCCCTGGCAGTGGAGAAGCACGCTACCTGCTTGATGGGAACGCAGCCACCTACTGGCACACCATGAAAGGCGTCACCCTCGCTAGCTACCCACACGAACTGCAATTTGCACTCGGAGACAGCTACGAACTCAAGGGAGTCACCATCAAGTCGGCACCTGTAGAAGAAGCACGCGTGAAAGACTATGAAATCTACGTCAGTGCAGATGGTAAGAACTGGGGCAAGCCCGTAGCGAAAGGCGAACTCGCGAACAACGAAAGCGAACAAGCCATCCACTTCAGCGCGCCGGTGAAAGCCAGCTACATCCGCCTCATCGTCCTGAACGGACACAGTGGCGGCGACTCGGCAGCGATCTCCGAATTCGGAGTCATCGAAGCGAAGTAAACGAGCGACGAAAACTACAAAATTCGAGGTCATCCCACCACGGGATGACCTCGTCTATTTTACTAGCTATAAAAAACTATCAGCACACCCACACCCGACACCTAAAGCGGGAGTCCAGAGGGTCTCAGATCCTCTGGCAGGGTGCAGGGACGGCGTCCCTGCTGGGGGCGTGGGGGCGAAGCCACCGCAAGCAAAGCGTGGCACAGCCACGCCGACGTCAGTGACAGAAACCCACTCCAAGAAAGCCCGCGAGGAAGTCACAGCAAGGTATCAGCACCCTCACTGACGTCCCCCTATCCTCTGCCCGAAGGGCAGCTCTTCTCTACCGTCACCGACGCGAAGCGTGCCACGGTGAAGACCGCGTTTTGTAACATTTTGTGCAGTTTCACGCTTTCGCGTTGACAATATCATTCAGTTATGGAACTATGACAGCAGAATATGAACGAAACCTTCCCTATCGTACGCATACAAAAACTGGAACTGAAGAACTTTAAAAACGTATCTTCTGGCACCATCAGCATGCCATCTCATCTACAGAAAGATAGATTTGAATACAAGTCAGACATTCTCGGTATATACGGACAAAACGGCACAGGAAAATCAGCAGTGATTGAAGCCTTTGAGCTTATAAGATTACTATTTGCTGGCGATTCCATTACACAAGAAAAGGCGCATTGCCACGATTATGAACGCTACATCGCCAAGGGACAGCAAGACTGCAGCCTAGCGCTAAGCGTACTTATAGAAAGTAAGGCGTTTAAAAGCAAGGTTGACTATGCTGTTACACTCACGCGACGAGATGAAGATGCGCCTAAGCCAGTAGTCATCGCACAAGAATCGTTGCATTCTGCTGAATGGGACAGCGAAAAAAAGCGATTCTCAAGAAGAGAATTATTATATAGCTACGATAGCAGCCGTTACGATAGTTTTCTACCAAAGATCTGTCATGAGGTACTCGTAGATAAGCAAGAAAACCAATTGGATGTTGCTGTAGCGATCGCCTTAGCGCAGACCCAAGGACACTCTATTCTGATGAGTTCACGCATGCAGGCGCATTTTGAATCAACAAGAAAAGACAAAAAAATTATTATAGTAAATCGTTTATGTTGTGTTAGTCTTGCACTGAAGCTTTTTACATATTGTAACTTCTTTGTCACTACGAATATGCACTGCCTTGTTTCTCAGAGTCATTTGGGGGTGTCTTTTTATACGAAGAAGTTAAAACAAGCACCTTTCCTCCCCGAAAATTTCGCCATAAGCCTCGAACAAACCGACCTCATCTCCCGCGAACGCTGCGAACTCGCCCAAACCTGCATAGCAAGCATCAACACCGTCCTGCAAGCCATTATCCCCCAGCTGCAAATCAAGCTCCACCAGCACGGTGAAGAAATCAACAGCAAAGGCGAAACCCAAGTCCGAGTCCAGCTCCTCTCCGTCCGTGACGGACGAGAACTGCCCCTGCAAGACGAATCCTCCGGCATCATCAAAATCATTTCCCTGCTCAGCCACCTGCTTCAGATCTACCATGAACCTAGTGCCTGCCTCATCGTCGACGAACTCGACTCAGGCATCTTCGAATACCTGCTCGGCGAGCTGCTGCACATATTCCAGCACGAAGCAAAAGGTCAGCTCCTCTTCACCTCACACAACCTGAGAGCTCTAGAAGTGCTGAAGAAGGGTAGTATCATGTTCTCCACCTCGAATCCCGAGAAGCGCTACATACGTATGAAGGGCATACGCCCGAACAACAATTTACGCGATATGTACTACCGCACCATCCTCCTCGGTGGGCAGGACGAAGAACTCTACGCTGAGACCGACAGCTCAGAAATGGCACGAGCCTTCCGTAACGCAGGAAAGAAACTCTAATCATAGAGCGTATAGCGATGAAAAAAATCGTGATCTACATCGTCGAAGGCGCAAGCGACGAAGCCGCCCTTAATGCCAGCCTCAAGGCACATTACGCAGACGCGCAACTACGCTTTAAAGTCATACATGCCGATATCCTCACCACGAAAGAAAATACCCCTAGAAATATCAAAGCAAAAGTAGGAGGCACCGTGAACAGCTACTTGAAGACCTACCGTCTCAGAAAAAGCGATGTGCAGAAGCTCGTACACATCATCGACACCGACGGAGCCTTTATAGACGATAGCCACGTCTATGATGACAGCTCATTCCTGCGCTACGAAGAAGACGGCATCTATACTGATCACGCAGAGAAAATCCGAGACCGCAATGCGCAGAAAAAGCAAAACGCCCTTGTCTTACTCCATTGCGCAAAGATCTCAGCAATCCCCTACCGCATGTACTACCTCTCACGCGATAGAGAACATGCTCTCATGGACAAGATGGCTGTACCAGATGATATGAAAATGGCACTTGCTGATGAATACAGCGAGCACTACAAAGGAAAACTCGACGAATGGAAAGCCCACCTGCGCGATCCTTCCATTGCAGTCGCTGGCGATTATCAGCAGACATGGGACTTCATCATGAC
>CAYJNX010000157.1:0-5565 GCA_964371525.1 uncultured Akkermansia sp.
AGGATAGGTCAGCGGGCTCGACATTAAAGCCCTTTGTCTACCTCCTCGCCCTGCGCGCTGGGAAACACCCTGCGAGCATCTACGCAGATCTTCCCACTCCCTTCCCCGATTCTACAGGCGTAGACGCCCCTAGTAATTTTAATAATAACTTCCTCGGCCCCATCCCTATGCGCATCGCGCTGGCGAGTTCCCAGAATATCCCCGCCCTGCTTGCGCTAAACAGCCATGGCCAAGCCCCAGCACTGACGAAGCTACTGCATGAGCTGGGCTATGACTTTCCCGATGAAGAGTACGGACTAGGGCTCGCTATAGGTAATGCCCATGTGAGCCTGCTGGAGCAAGCGCAGGCCTTTAGTATACTCGCCCGTGGAGGGAGCAGAATACCGCTTAGCATGTACATTTCAGAAGCTGGGAGTATGCCTCAGCAGTTAATAGATCCGCAGCATGCCTACCAGCTCAGCAAGATGCTCTCCGACGATGACGCACGCACAGCTGGATTCGGATATGCGGCAAGCCTGCGTTTTCCCTTCCCCTGCGCTGTGAAGACTGGCACGTCCTCGAACTTCCGCGACAACTGGTGCGTAGGCTACAGCACGCGCTACACCGTCGCCGTCTGGGTGGGGAATATGGACCAGAGCCCCATGAAAGAAGTCTCGGGACTCGTCGGCTCTGCCCCTATTTTCAAGCGCGTTATGAACTTCCTGCATGAATACAGTGCCGCTGAATCCTTCGGTGCCCCCGAGGCACTTGGTCTGACTGCTGTAGAGCTAGACTCACGAACAGGAGGTGTCACTACTCAGGCTAGCACTCCCTACAAGCGTAAGGAATGGCTCACGGATGCCCAGATGGAGAAAGTTATGTCTTCTCCGAGTCAGCATCTTTATGATGCCAGAGGTCGTGCGCTACTCCCCATCGAGTACAAGTCATGGTACGCACAGCAGGGCGCGGAGAAGAGACAGCAATACGCCATTGACTCGCAGCAGCAGCTCGCACGTCAGCCTCGTGTACACATGCCAGCGGATGGCACTGTGATCTCACTAGATGCCTCCGAGCCTAGCTACGGACGACAGATCCCCCTTCAGAGCAATCTGCACCCTGAGCGTACTGAATGGCAATCTGACAGCCTACGCGTGTACAAACAAAATGGGCAGTGGTACGCAGACTTGGTCGAGGGAGAGCATCGCATAGATGCCTTTGATAGCGGGACAGGCAGTCATACACACACGAATATTCGAGTGATTCAGTATGATTGAGGCTGTTCTCCTGTATATGTTTGATTTAATTGAGAGTTCGTTGAGTTGTACGTAAAAGGCAGCTTGCGGATGAGCCAATATATCTTGTTACACACTTGTTACACTCGAAGAGGATTTCTTACTTGAAAATGAACTTCTCTTTGCTATAGTTATTAACGTAATTACCTAATAACTATATGAACAAAATCATCCCAATGCTTTTTCGTGCAGCTCTCATTAGTGCTGTAACTCTCGTTCCCACCGCTATGGCAGAAAGCGAACCTCGCCCTGGGCAAGAGCAAAAACTCTACCTTCTCAACGTGGAGTTAGAAGCAATTCAAAGCAGTAACGAAATTCAGTTCATGAACTGGAATCGTGACCGCGCTCGTAAGAGAGACGCGTCGGAAGGCTGGATTAAGTTCCAACTCAGTGCTGAGCAAATGGCAGAAGTGAAGCCCATCTTTGCCCGCATGAAAGTCAACCCTAAGGCTGGTCAACAGTCAAAAGATATTGTCAACGCTGAAATGGCTAGCGCGACAAATTGGGGGTTCAAAAACGAGAGAGGACACGAGTTCTTCGTCAGTCAAACCTACGGTATCTCATCCGATGAGAACTCAGGCAGCAGCTGGCTGCTAAGTGATGAAGACATCACAGCACTTAACGCTATTTCTGAAAAATACATAGCAGCAGCGAAAAAGTAAATTTCCTCACATAGACTGACATCGTGAACCTAGCTCTGTAACGGAGCTAGGATCTTTTTTGTTCTGTCACTTTGCTTCCATCGCTTCATGCCGCAGAAGCACGAGCTGGAGGCTAGATACAGCTCGAGGGTGGGCGCATCTCTAGTTAATCTGTGAATAAGATGACTTTTATGTGAGTAAGTAGATTAAAATTGTGAATAAGGTGGCTTATCAGTTGTCATTTGGCACCTGACAGTGCTGCATATGGACGTTACCCCATTCGCGTAAGGCGTACATGACAGGAGTGAGGGTTTTCCCATATTCTGTAAGGCTGTACTCCACCCTTGGCGGGACTTGGGCGTACACTCTGCGGTTCACGATGCCGTCTTCTTCGAGCTCGCGGAGTTGACTTGTCAGCATGCGCTGGCTCACCTTCGGTATCATCTTCTGAAGCTCGCCAAAGCGTAGGACTTCTGCGCTAATGAGATGGAAGATGATGACGGCTTTCCAGCGCCCCCCTATGACGGCTAAGGCGGCTTCTACGGAGCAACTGTAGGGTTTTTTATAATCTTTTGACATGTGAATAACTTTCTTATGCGTTGAAACTACGCGTTAGTTACTTTTTTGTCACTATAGCAGTTATTTGTGCGTACTTGCATATTGATCGGTTAGAGGCTATAATACTCCCATGTCTTGAAAGACACAAGTATTAAAACAGATAGAACAGACATTTTTTTATGAAAACGATTCTCATTACAGGAGCTAGCGATGGACTCGGGCTCGCCACGGCAAAAATGCTTTGCGAGCAAGGGCAGCGCGTCATCATCCACGGGCGTTCCGCCCAGAAGCTTGAATCCGCAAGCCGCGCCATCGAAGCAGAGACGGGGACTACCCCCATTGCTTCTTACCTAGCCGATCTCAGTGATCTCGGAGAGGTTCACGCATTAGCAGGTCAGATTAAGGCCGAGCATCGCAGCCTCGATGTGCTGATTAACAATGCGGGCGTGTACGCTACACCACATCGTCTTGCGTCGAATGGTATGGATGTTCGCTACGTGGTGAACATGATAGCTCCCTACATGCTCACTCTAGAGCTCATGCCGCTGCTGGGGCAGGGCAGCCGAGTGGTGAACCTCTCATCAGCAGCGCAAGCAGCTTTTGATCCGATACGTTTCGCTCAGGCGGGCGCATTGGACGACAGCCAAGCCTATGCTCAGAGTAAACTCGGAGTCATCATGTGGACGAATGCGCTGGCTGCACAATACGCGAGTAAGCCGGGTGCCCCCATTTTTGTCTCTATCAATCCTAAGTCATTTTTAGCGACACCTATGGTCAGAACTGCCTACGGAGTGGCTGGAACAGATGTGAGGGCAGGAGCTCAGATACTCTGCCGCGCCGCCCTGTCTGATGAGTTCGCCGAAGCGAATGGACTGTACTTTGATAATGATATAGGACGTTTCGCAGCACCTCACCCGAACGCACGACAACTAGCACCATGCGAATCACTCGTGACCACAATGAATCAAATACTCAATCACTATTTAGAATAACACCATGGAATACGAAGGAAAAATCTACCGCCCTTGGATGGAAGCCGAGAGCTTCCTCATCCAAGTTACACTAGGATGCTCGCATAATACCTGTACATTCTGCACGATGTTCAGTGACAAGAAGTTTGCGATTCGATCAGAGAAGGCAATCTTCGCGGACATCAAGCGAGCTTCACAGCAGTATTACGGCATTCGCTCTGTCTTCCTCATTGACGGAAACGTACTTGTCGTGAAAACTGACATGCTGCTGCGTATTATCGCAAAAATACGTGAACTCATACCCAGCTGCGAGCGTGTTGCCATGTACGCCGCCTTTAACGACTTACGACGTAAGAGCGTGGAAGAACTGCGAGCCCTCCGCGAGGCGGGACTCGATATCGTCTATGCAGGACTAGAATCAGGAGATCCTGAGATCTTGAAACGTGTGAAAAAGCACATGACACCCGAGCAAGCGATCGCTGGGATGGCGCACGCGAAAGAAGCGGGGCTTCCTGTGCATAGTTCTCTCATCTTTGGACTAGGAGGGCAGGAGCATTCGAAACGTCACATAGAAGCCACGGTGGATCTGCTCAATAAGCTACGCCCCGAAGAGATCTCTACACTGAGTCTCTCCGTACAGCCGAGTAGTACGCTAGAGAGAGAGGTTGAGGAGGGGCTTTTCACTCAAGCTAGCCCGCTTCAGTTGCTGGAAGAAGAGCAGTATCTTCTTGAGAACATAGATTTCCCCACCTTGTACTGGGGAGATCATGCGAACAATTTAGTCTCGAAGAGAGGTTATCTTCCCGAGATGAAAAAAGAATACATTGAATTATTAGAAAAAGCAAAAAAACACTGTAGAAATAGCAATTTTGATACTTACCATCCGAGCCCATGGTAATCCCGTAATGAGAAATAAAACTAACAATAATTGTTAAAGTTGTTACAAAATGCGACTTTTTGTTGTTGACACTAGGGCTATTTTATCATTATAATGTTCCCTGTATGATGAGGATTTCAACAAAAGGTCGCTACGGCGTCCGTGTGATGATGGATTTAGCAATCCATAGTTCACAGAATTTTGTTTCGTTACGAGATATTTCACCACGGCAGGGTATTACGATCCGTTATTTGGAAGTGGTCATAGCCAGCCTGCTTAAGGCAAAATTGGTTACAAGTTTTCGCGGTAAAGGCGGCGGCTACAAACTTGTGCGGCCGCCTGAGGAATACACGATGCTTGAAATCTTAGAGTGCATGGAGGGACAGCTAGTCCCAGTCCAGTGCATGGCCGATACGATTAATCAGTGTAGCATGGCTGCAAACTGCGTGACCTTGCCTATGTGGGATGGATTTTATCAAGTGATTAAAGACTATTTCTCAGGAATCACACTGCTTGATCTTATCCAAGATCGCACAGAAGTGAGCTTCTGCGCTGGTATCTAGATCACGTATGCCTCTAAAGGTTACTCGATTTGAAAAATCTGAAGCTGTTGATTTCGCATACCCTTTGGATGATAAATTGTGGTAAGTATTATAATTATCTTTATCCGACATCTTTATTTCCGAAGTAACGAAGAGATTGCAGCCAGCAAAGCTCAAGTCTTTGTCAATCGCTTCTTGGTTGATCACAACTTGAGCTTTCTTAGCAGTCTCATCTGTAAAGTTTACATACTTACCACATTCACCATAGTCTTTACGCTTTGCTTGAGAATAGATTAACCCTTGTGCTTTTTCTATCATGCGCTGGGTCTCAAAGCGTTTTTTAGCCGCGAGAGAGGGATTGTATGTTAAGAGTCTTTTCTCTGTAAGATTAACAGTGATTCTCTTTCCATCAACAATATAAGAGTAGGGATATTTGTCAATGCAGGACTTGAGTCTATATTTGAAGCTACCATCTTCTCGTATTACTTGCCTCCAATCATTATCATTGAGCACCCAAGCTTGCTGGCTCTTTGCGGTTCTCTTTCTTAGAAAGGATTATCAAATAGTTGATCATAAGAGAGTTGTTTCTGAGTGTTCTGTTTTTTTAAGGGGCGACTAAGTATACTCTCAGCAGATTTGCAACAGACGCGACTGTTTTATTTCGCAAGCGAAAAGCCTCGCTCCTACAACGAGGAACGAGGCCTT
>CAYJNX010000158.1:0-5532 GCA_964371525.1 uncultured Akkermansia sp.
CGCTCAACATCCTTATTAAGCTGATGAGCATGGTCTCCATCGTGACCGCTGGTCTGAACCTCGCTGTTACAATCCTGTAATCGAGAACTAGACTACAAAAAAAGATTATTCTCCCCAGTTTGCTTCGCGCAGGCTGGGGAGATTTGCGTTATGTGAGTGAGTTGAGGGGCTCTGATAGGCGCGAGATCGCCGTTTTTGCTACCTTACGTAGGGCTAGGAGCTCAGATTGACGCTAGATAGAGTATTGACCTGTCATGCTATGTAAAGGGCTTTTTTTGAGGTGAATTTAGCGGTTTTGTGCAAGTGAAGTAAAAAAATACTGTGAATAACCTATTTAAGTAGATGAAAATGAGTCTTTTTGCGTGACATCTCTCGCGCGTGCGCGTATAATATGCCTATCTATGACTGATGAAAGTACGAGCAGCCCTGATGAGCGACTAGTCGCGACAGGGGCGCAAGAAGAATACGGTGCCGCTCAGATTGACAAGCTTGAAGGCTTGGAAGCGGTGCGTAAACGTCCAGGCATGTACATCGGTGACCCCGATGTGAGAGGCTTACACCACTGCGTCTTTGAAGTATTGGATAACTCAATCGACGAGCACCTCGCTGGGTACTGCTCGAAGATTGAGATCCTCATTCATGTCGATGGCTCTATTTCCATCGCGGATAATGGACGCGGTATTCCTGTCGATATGCACCCGAAGTTTGGAGTGCCTGCGGTGGAACTCGTGCTGACGAACCTCCACGCAGGTGGTAAGTTCGGTCAGGGCGCGTACAAGTACTCGGGCGGTCTCCACGGTGTGGGGGCGAAGTGTGTGAATGCGCTCTCCGACTGGTTCAAGGCAGAAGTCCGCCGTGGCGGTCAGCGCCATGTCATCAAGTTCGAGCGCGGCAAGACCGTCGACAAGCTCCACGTCGTTGGCTCTTGCCCCGAGCAGGTCACAGGGACGACCATTTCCTTCTTCCCAGATGCGACGATTTTCACCGAAACCGTTGACTTCGAATTCGACCGCCTCGCGCGTCGTCTGCGTGAGCTCGCATTCCTGAACCCCGGTCTCGTCATCGAGCTCGTCGACGAGCATCCAGAAAACGAACGTCGCGAGACATTCCTGTACAAGGACGGTATACGTGAGTTCGTGAAGCAGCTCGGCGAGAACAAGCAGCTCATCACCCCCGATCCTATCGCCATCTCTGGCGTACGCCACATCGAGGTGGACTATGATGGTAAGACCATGGAAGATGACGTTATCGTCGATGTCGTGCTCCAGTACAACAGCACCTATCAGGATCAGATCCTCTGCTACGCGAACTCCATTTTCAATGGCGACGGCGGTACACACCTTTCTGGCTTCCGCAGCGCACTCACTCGTGCGATTAACTCCTACGCGAAGCAGAACAATATTCTCAAGGAAAAGGACAACGCCCTCTCGGGTGACGATGTCCGCGAAGGCCTCGTCGCTGTCATCAGCGTGAAGATGCCGAACCCACGATTCTCTAGCCAGACGAAGGACAAGCTCGTGAACACCGAAATCGAAGGTGTGGTCAGCAGCGTCGTCTTCCAAGAGCTGAAGGACTTCTTCGAAGAGAACCCGCACATCGCGAAGCTCGTCATCGAAAAGGCCATCACCGCCTCACGCGCTCGTGAAGCCGCTCGTAAGGCACGCGAAACCGTGCGCAAGAGCTCCATGACCATAGGCGGTGGCCTCCCAGGTAAGCTGGCTGACTGCTCGAACCGCGACCCGAAGCAGTGCGAACTCTTCATTGTGGAAGGTGACTCGGCAGGTGGCTCGGCGAAGATGGGACGTGACCGTCGTACGCAGGCCATTCTGCCACTCCGTGGTAAAATCCTCAATGTGGAAAAAGCACGCCTCGATAAGGCACTCGGCAGCGAAACCATCCAGAACATCATCACCGCCATCGGTGCTGGTATAGGTGATGGCGAAGGCGAGGGCTCATTCGACATCGGCAAGATGCGCTACCACAAGATCATCCTCATGGCGGATGCTGACGTGGACGGTTCACATATCTGTACCCTCCTGCTCACACTCTTCTGCCGCCACATGCCCCAGCTCGTCCGCGCAGGGCATCTCTACATCGCCCAGCCCCCTCTGTACCGCGTGAAGTACCGCAAGGAAGAGGAATACATCCAAGACGAAGTCTCTCTGAATCGCAAGCTCATCTCCATGGGTGCCGGTGATGTCGTCCTCCGAACCGCCGATGGCGCGCAGGAATACGACGTGGACAGCCTTCTTTCTATCCTAGAGACCCTGATCAGCCTTCAGAAGTACGAAGCCAGCGTCGCCCAACATGGCGGCACGATGCGCGGACTTCTTGACTTCCTCGCGGAGCAAGGCCACTTCCCAGAGTACCTCGTGAAGGTGCGCTGCGGTAATGACGAAGAAGTACGCTACTTCAGCGACTCGGAAAGCCTGTCGGCCTACTCCGATGAGAACCGCGATCTCTTCCTCTTCGGCATGCCATCGGAAGAAGAACTCGCTGAGAATCCTCTGCCTCTCCGTGACGGTCCAACACGCCGCGCCCTCCTCTACGAATTACACGAAACGCAGGGCATCACGCGACTCATCTCCCGTCTCGCTGAGCTGGGAGTGAAGGACACGCAGCTGCTCTCCATGACGGATGAGCCCCTGTTCCACCTGCAAGAAAAGGGCAAGGAACTCCGCACGCCTATTCACTACATCTTCGAACTCCTCGACCGCGTGCTTGACATAGGCGGACGTAACGTGAAGATCACCCGATTCAAGGGTCTCGGTGAAATGAACGCGAAGGACCTTTACGAAACCACGATGGATCCCGAGTCGCGCGAGCTGCTGCGCGTGCGCCTCGATGAGACAAACGAAGTGAAGGCTGACAAGATGTTCACCATCCTCATGGGAGACATCGTCGAGCCACGCCGCCGCTTCATCGAAGATAACGCGCTCAACGTGCGTAACCTCGACGTTTAATACTTCTTCTAGCACCATTTAACAATCAGTTTTTCATGAACGAACACAGAATACGCCCAGTCGATGTCGCTGATGAAGTCTCACGAAGCTTCCTCGACTACTCGATGTCTGTCATCATTTCTCGTGCGCTGCCCGACGTACGCGACGGCCTGAAGCCCTCGCAGCGTCGAGTGCTCTACGCGATGCGCATGCTTAACCTCCTGCCGAACCGTGGCACCGCCAAGTGCGGTCGTATCGTCGGTGACGTCATCGGTAAGTACCACCCGCACGGTGACCAGTCGGCCTACGGCACACTCGTGACCATGGCACAGCCATGGAGCTACCGAGAAATCCTCGTCAGTGGACAGGGTAACTTCGGTACACCAGAAGGTGACCCCCCAGCGGCGATGCGTTACACCGAAGCCGAACTCAGCCCCCTAGGTCTCGCCATCATGGACGACCTCGACAAGGACACCGTCGACTTCCAGCCGAACTACGATAACAAGGAAGAAGAGCCCGTCGTGCTCCCCTCCGCCTTCCCGAACCTCCTTGTCAACGGTGGTACAGGTATCGCTGTCGGTATGGCGACGAACATGGCACCGCATAACCTCGGTGAAGTCATCGACGGCATCTGCGCGACCATTGACAAGCCCCTGATCACCGCCGATGAGCTGCGCTACTACATCAAGGGACCTGACTTCCCGACAGGCGGCTACATCATGGGTTACAAGGGCATCGACTCCTACTTCCGCACAGGTCACGGCAGTGTCCGTATGCGAGGTAAGATGGAAATCGTCACGAATGAGAACAACCGCGACTTCATCCATATCAGCGACGTGCCTTACGGCGTGAACCGCGCCGTGCTCCAAGAGCGCATCGCCGAACTCGTCCGTGACAAGGTACTCGACGACATCGCAGGCATGCGAGATCTCACCGACTACATCGAAATCGAGCTGAAGCGTGATGCTCGTCCGAATGTCGTGGTGAACCAGCTCTACAAGCTCACGAGCCTTGAGACCTCCTTCTCGGTGAACATGCTCGCCATTCACGAGCGTCGCCCGAAGATGCTCACGATGAAAGACGCGATCAACTTCTACGTCGAACACCGCCGCGAAGTCATCCTCCGCCGCACACGCTACCTGCTGCGCAAGGCAGAGGAACGCGCCGAGATCTTAGAAGCCTACCTCATCGCGCTGGCAAACCTCGACGAGTTCATCCGCATCATTCGCGATTCCAAGAACCGCGAAGAAGCGAAGAAGCGTCTGCAAGAGTTCCGCTACCCCACGAGCCTCGCTCAGGGACTCGGAGTCCTCATCCGCAGCCAGCCCTCCATCGTCGGAGACAGCTACGCCTTCACAGAACGCCAGGTAAACGCCATCCTTGAACTGCGCCTCTACCAGCTCACCGCCCTTGAAAACGACAAGATCACAGGTGAGTACAACAACCTCCTGGAGATGATCACCGACTACCTCGACATCATCGCGAAGGAAGCCCGCGTGCTTGGCATCGTGAAAGACGAGCTCCTAGCCATCAAGGAAAAGCACGCCACACCACGTAAGACAGAAATCATCGCGCATCAGGGCGAGATCTCCATCGAAGACCTCATCCCGAATGACTCCATGATCGTCACCATCACGCATAGCGGCTACATCAAGCGCACGAGCTCTGTCGAGTACCGCCTCCAAGCACGCGGCGGCAAGGGGCTGAAGGTCGCGACCACGAAGAGCAAGCGAGATAGAGCCGACTTCGTCGAGCATCTCTTCGCCGCTCAGAACCACGACTACATCATGTTCTTCACGAACACAGGTCGCGTCTACGTCGAGCGCGTCTACGAAATAGACGAAGCCATGCGCAGCGCGCAAGGTCGCTCTATCAAGAACCTCCTCGACATGCAGCCCGATGAGCGCATCGCCGCTATTCTACGCCTTGAGCGCAAGGTGGATGACAACGGGAAGGACATCACCTTCAGTGAAGGATCTGGAAATGTCGTCTTCGCCACCTACGATGGCACGGTGAAGAAGACCGCCCTGAATGACTTCGTAAACTACCGTAAAGCTGGTATCATCGCGATCAACCTCGAAGAGGGGAACAGCCTCGTGAACGCCGTCCTCACCACAGGTGAGCAGGAAGTCGTGCTGGTCTCCCATTTCGGTAAGAGTATACGATTCAAAGAAGAAGATCTGCGCATACAAGGACGCAACACCATCGGTGTACGCGGTATACGCCTCGAAGGAGAAGACTACGTTGTCGCCCTTGCCGTCGTGCAGGATGACCCGAATGCCACGCTGCTCGTCGTCTCAGAAAATGGTCTTGGCAAGCGCACAGGCTTCGACGAATACCGACTCCAGAGCCGCGGCGGTAAGGGTGTACGCACCATGAACTGCACGGAAAAGACAGGTCTTGTCGTCTCTGCCACCACGGTGACAGAAGCTGATGAACTCATGATCATGACCTCCGCAGGTCAGTCCGTACGTCTGAAGATTAACTCCATCCGCGAAACTGGGCGTAATGCTCAGGGCGTGAAGCTCATCACACTGGGCAAGAAGGAAAGCATCCAAGATATCTCCCTCGTGATCGCCGAAGATGACGA
>CAYJNX010000159.1:0-5457 GCA_964371525.1 uncultured Akkermansia sp.
ACGGCAGAAAACATGCCCCGCGTTCACGCAGCGATTCTGACGCAGTGCCATATTTTCTTCTGTTGTGACTTGTTGCGACTCTCACTTAAAAAGTCACAACGTCAATTTATACTTTCACTAAACTTCGCGTAAGCAAAAAGCCTTACTTTCAACGAAAAAATAAGGCTTTTTACTACTTTAGAAGCGGACAGGGAGGGATTCGAACCCTCGGTACGGTCACCCGTACACTCACTTTCCAGGCGAGCACATTCGACCACTCTGTCACCTGCCCTTGCTTTGGTCTAGCGTCTCTGTGTTGCAGAAACGTGTGCGGGGACAATATACATGAATCGTGGAGATGAGGCAAGCTTATTCTGAGATATTTTTCATTTTTTTGTTTTTTGCGAGCTTGTATGCACTGATTTTGAGTCGACGCAGGCGGGGCTCTATGCTATCATCTCGCATATGCACAAGGAATTCGTCATTCTCCTCTCTCTCTATGTCATTGCTAGCTTAGTTCTTACCATGCGTGCCAAGTGGTGGCTGCGCGTCTTACTCGCAATCCCTGTGCTGCTCGGTGGCCTGCGTTCTGTTATTCTCGACTATTACTGGCCAGGGAAGACATTTTTCCTACCCGAAGCCCCACGTCTCGTGCTCATGTGGGGGTCCGCACTCTTCGTCTTCCTCGTTCTCGCGCTGTCTATCGTCGCTATTCGTGACATTATCGCGGGTATTACTTGGCTCGTATGCAAGGCTCGTAAGTCCTCTCGCTATCCTTTCCCTTTCCGTAAGTCAGGCTTCTATATCTACGGCTTCGCGGCTCTCCTGACTGTATGGAGTATGTGGGACTCGATGCGCGTGCCTGATGTGAAGAAGGTCACGGTGAAGATAGATAATCTAGCTCCAGAGTACAAGGGGATGACTATCGCGGTCTTAGCGGATCTTCACATCGCTCAGCTGAATGATAAGGCTTACGCGGAGGAGATCGTGAGACGCACGAACGCTCTGAATGCAGATGTGATCGTCCTCCCTGGTGACTTGATCGACGGTGATGTGTCTCTGCGTCGTGAAGCTGTCGCACCTCTCGCGGGGCTCAAGGCGCGCTATGGCGTGTACGCGAGTCTGGGAAATCATGAGTATTACTCGGGTCTTCATGCGTGGCTGGCGGAGTTCCGCCGCTTGGGGATCATTCCTCTCGTGAATGAGAATGTGGAGCTGCGCCCCGATCTCTTCCTCGCGGGTGTCGGTGACGCTTCTGCTTATATGACCTCTCCCGAGGCTCTAGCCTCATGGGGATCGGCGAACCCACCAGGCATCGATTTTAAGCAAGCGATGAGGGCTGTAGATGGTCCTGTTATCATGCTCGCTCACCGTCCTGACCTCGCGGCGGAGAGCGCGAAGCATGGGGTGGACTTAGTCATCTCTGGTCACACGCATGGCGGTATGCTTCTGGGCTTCAATCAGATTGTCGCCCAATACAATGGTGGCTATGTTTCAGGGTATTATCACAATATTGATGGCACGAAGACGCAGCTCTACGTGAGTAATGGCGCAGGTCTCTGGCCTGGCTTCACGATGCGCGTCGGTGTCTCTGGCGAGATCACTCTCATCACGCTAGACTAGTCATGGAGGCGATCGGTATATTCGTGTTCTTAAGTGTGCTGCTGGTGCTGGGAAAGCTCCTGCGCACGCTCATTCCTTTCTTTCAGTTGCTGTACTTGCCTAGCTCTGTGATTGCGGGTATCGTGGGGCTGCTGCTGGTGAATCTGTTCCCCTCTGCTGTCCCTGCCAGCTGGCTCGCGAGTATCAAGCAAATGCCAGGTTTCCTGATTAATGTGGTCTTCGCGGGGCTCTTCCTCGGTGCGAGCATCCCTGCGCTTAAGAAGGTGTGGCAGCTCGCTCTACCGCAGTTCTGCTACGGACAGTTGCAAGCATGGGGGCAGTATGTGCTGGGTATAGGCTTAGCTCTCCTGCTGCTGATGCCTGTGTTTGGCGTGTCATCGGGCTTTGGTAATCTATTAGAAATAGGTTTTGAAGGTGGTCATGGCACGGTGGGTGGCATGGCGGCTAGCATGACGGAGTTCAACTGGTCTGAGGGCATCGCGCTCGGCTACACGGTCGCCACGATTGGGATGATATCGGGGGTCGTGCTCGGTATCGCTCTTATTAACTGGGCTCGCCGCCGTGGGCATCTCGCGCTGAGCAGCACAGGCTCTGCCGTGGATAAATCAAAACTCATCGGCATCTACCCACAGGACGAACGCCCCGCTGCGGGTCGGCAGACGGTGATCTCTGACTCTATCGACTCGCTCGCATGGCATCTCGCCCTGCTCGGGCTGGCCATCCTCATCGGCTGGCTCATGCTCAAGGGGCTCACGGAGATGGAGATGGGGCTGCGCAGTCTCTTCTCGTGGGAGGCGAGCTTTGTGTTTTTCAAGGCATTCCCCCTCTTCCCTCTCTGCATGATAGGAGGTCTGCTCCTGCAGAAGATAGCAGAGGCTACTGGCTGGGGAAAGCTCATCGACCATGGGCAGATGCAGCGACTAACGGGCGCGAGCCTGGATTTCCTCGTCGTCGCAGCTGTATGCACGATACAGCTTGATGTCATCACGTCGAACTGGGCAGCCCTGCTCATCCTCATCGTGGCAGGCATCGCGTGGAGTGTGACGATGCTTCTCTATGTGGCACCGCGTCTCTTTAAGCAAGATTGGTTCGAGCGCGGTATAGCCGAGTTCGGTCAGTCCATGGGGGTGACAGCCACAGGCTTACTGCTCCTGCGCACCGTAGATCCAGAGAACAAGACGAGTGCGCCTGCGGCCTTCGGCTACAAGCAGCTCCTGCATGAGCCCATCATGGGGGGAGGACTGTGGACTGCCCTCGCCCTGCCCCTTGTTTTCACCCAAGGCGCGCTGACAGTGCTGATCATTTCACTCGTATTCTTCGCGTTCTGGACGCTGATTGCTTGGCGCATCGCGCGCTCTAAGTAATCAGCTTATCTAGGATAGATGGCACTCATCAATTATCCGAAATTGTAAGATATTTTTTCAGAATACCATGATGGGAGACTTGTGCTTACCCCCCTACCCCCATCGTTTTACTTTCAGTTCTGGCATATAGTTTGTCATAATTTGATAATCCTTCTAAATTAGACTTATTTCTATTGACTTAATCGCTGATTGTGGTAATATACCCTTATTCCTACTATAATTATAGGAATACAAGAAATACACATTGTATCAATATGAGTAATACATACAAGTTCGAGACATTACAACTGCACGTCGGCCAAGAACACGCCGATGCGAGCACCGATGCGCGTGCAGTTCCAATTTATGCGACGACATCCTACGTCTTCGAGAACTCCGCTCAGGCAGCAGGCCGTTTCGGCCTCACTGAGGGCGGTAATATCTATACTCGCTTGATGAACCCTACTTCCGATGTTTTTGAAAAGCGCATCGCCGCCCTCGAAGGAGGCGTAGCAGCACTCGCCGTCGCGACTGGCTCAGCCGCGATAGAATACGCCATTCGTAATATAGCGACCGCGGGTGACCACATCATCGCCGACAAGCGCATCTACGGCGGCACTTATAATCTTTTCGCACATACTTTTAAGGAAATAGGCATAAACGCGAGTTTCGTGAACAGCCTCCAGCTCGATGAGCTGGAAGCCGCTATCACGGAGAAGACGAAGGCTATCTTCATCGAAAGCCTAGGAAACCCGAACAGCGACGCCACCGACATCGCCGCCGTAGCGGCTGTCGCGCACAAGCATGGCATACCGCTCATCGTGGATAACACCTTTGCCACACCTTACAAGATTCGCCCCATCGAGCATGGTGCTGACGTCGTGGTTCATAGCGCCACAAAATTCATAGGAGGTCACGGCACAGTGCTCGGTGGGGTCATCATCGACTCAGGGAACTTCGACTGGAAGCAGAATGACAAGTTCCCCGGCATCACCTCGCCTAATCCTAGCTACCACGGACTCGTCCTCGCAGAAGCACTGGGGAATCTCGCCTACATCGTGAAGATACGCATCACGCTGCTACGCGACACGGGAGCGGCGATCAGCCCGTTTAACTCCTTCCTACTCCTTCAGGGGCTGGAGACCCTTTCACTTCGCGTCGAAAGACATGTAGAGAATGCGCTGAAAGTCATCGATTACCTCGCACAGCACCCGAAGGTAACACGAGTGAATCACCCCAGCCAGCCAGATCAGGCGACGCATGAGATTTACCAGAAGTACTATCCACAGGGGGCTGGATCTATCTTCACGATAGAGATCAAGGGCGACGAGGACAGGGCAAAGAAGTTCACCGAAGACTTAGAGCTCTTCTCCCTCTTAGCAAACGTCGCCGACGTGAAAAGCCTCGTCATCCACCCCGCATCGACCACACATTCGCAACTCAGCGCAGAGCAGCTGATCGCATCAGGCATCACGCCACAAACAGTGCGCCTCTCCATAGGGACGGAGCACATCGACGACATCCTCGCAGACTTGAGTCAAGCACTTGATAAAATCTAATCCCCTGCTATAATCATCCCATCATGAAAAACATCTTCTCATCAGTCGCCGAACTCGTCGGCAAGACCCCCATTCTGGAGTTAAACAATTTCTCCAAGAATAATGGTCTGAACACCCCACTCTACGGGAAACTAGAATACCTGAACCCAAGCGGCAGCGTGAAGGACAGGCTCGCAAAGGCACTCATCGAAGACGCAGAGGAGCGCGGTATCCTGACGCCTGACTCCATCATCATCGAGCCCACCAGCGGAAACACCGGCATAGGCCTCGCCTCCATCGCCGCCTCTAAAGGCTATCGCTGCGTCCTCACCATGCCAGAAACCATGAGTGAAGAGCGCAGAAACATCCTGAAAGCCTACGGCGCAGAGCTCGTCCTCACCGAGGGGGCGAAGGGCATGCGCGGCGCGATCGCCAAGGCGGTGGAACTCCATGAAAGCACGCCAAACTCCTACCTCCCAGGTCAGTTCTGCAATCCAGTCAACAGCATCATGCACGAGAAAACCACCGCGCTTGAGATATGGGACGACATGGACGGAGACGTGGACATCATCGTCGCAGGTGTAGGCACAGGCGGCACAATCAGCGGCATAGGCAAGGCGCTCAAGGCACTCAAACCAGAACTGCAAGTCATCGCAGTAGAGCCACAGGACTCACCTATGCTCAGCGAAGGCCGCTCAGGCGTACACCGCATTCAGGGCATAGGTGCGGGCTTCATCCCGAACACCCTGAACACGGAAATCTACGATGAAGTCATAACCGTGAGTAACGAAGATGCCTTCCGCGTCGCCCGCGAACTAGGCAAAGCCGACGGCATCCTCACGGGCATTTCCTCAGGCGCAGCCCTACACGCCGCAGCACTCATCGCGAAACGCCCCGAGAATGCATGGAAAAAGATCCTCGTCATACTCCCCGACTCCGCGGATCGCTACTACTCTACAGCACTTTTCTCTTAA
>CAYJNX010000160.1:0-5345 GCA_964371525.1 uncultured Akkermansia sp.
ATGAAATCCTTCATCCGTTTACTTTTCTTACTCATCTGTAGTTTTTTCACAGCTGCGGGCATCGCCATCCTCTTTATATACGGTGAAAAGGGATTTCAGTTCATTGATTTACCGGGTGGGGCACGATTCGGCGCGATAGCCTACTGGAGCTACGCACTCATGGGGCTGCTCTTCACGGCTGTCTTCGGCTACCTTGTCACGCGCATCATCACCCCCGCGCTGGCACTAGTGCAGGCTGGCTGCTTCTTACTCATCGCGACGGCTGGACATCTAGCCAACCAGCAGTACACGGAAACGGATCATCTCGTCTCCCTAGACTCCGAGATGAAAAGCCCCCTTCAGCTCGACGAGATGAAACTGTACCTCACGAAGCTTAACGTCATAGGAATACAGCATGCCGCTGACATCACGATCAAGGCAGGCAAGGGCGAGCACACGCAGACCCTCATCATGGGACAGACCATCTCAGAGCGCGGCTGGAATATCACCTACTGGGGCAGCTTCGATGACGCTATCTCGATAGCATGTCTGTATCAACCTGGAAGCTTCTGGATGCGCGTGGGTAACATAGGCTGTGTACTCAGCATAGCCGCGAGTGGACTCGCCCTCATGCTGCGTAAGAAGAACGCCCCAGCCCAAGCTCAAGATACAAACTCGACAACCCCTAGCAGCACAAACTAATCTCCCATGCCTACGGTATCCCTTTCCCTAGACACGCGCTCCTATGACATCGTCGTTGAAAATGGAGCGATAGACTCGGTGGCTTCCCTGCTGAAGTCTCATAACATCACGGGGCGCATCGCCCTCATCACTGACTCGACAGTCGCGCCTCTCTATGCGGATCGCGTCGAAGCGAGCCTGAGTGCCGCGGGCATGAGCTTCAGCCGTCACGTCTTTCCTGCTGGAGAGCAATCAAAGAGCTTTCAAACGGTAGAAAGCCTCGTCGGTGAGATGGTCGAAGCAGGACATGACAGAAAGAGCATCGTCATCGCGCTAGGCGGCGGAGTCGTCGGCGACATGGCGGGCTTCCTTGCTTCCATTTATTACCGAGGCATCCCCTTCGTCCAGATACCTACGACTGTCATGGCTCAGGTGGACAGCTCAGTCGGTGGGAAGACTGCAGTCGATGTCATCGGTGGGAAGAACCTTGTCGGTGCTTTCCATCAGCCGCGCATGGTCATCGTCGACCCTGAGACACTGGACAGCCTCCCCCCACGCGTCGTGCGCGAAGGGATGGCGGAGATGGTGAAGCATGCCGCGATACGTCAGCCCTCCATGATACCCGCCCTCATCCAGATGGCTGAGGAAATCGAAAGCGGATTCTCCCCTGAGACACGCGCTCAGCTTCCCCAGATCCTCGCGGATAATATCGCCATCAAGGCGCGCATCGTCGAGCAGGATGAGGAAGAACGACTCGGCATCCGCGCCTTGCTGAATCTCGGGCACACACTCGGTCATGGTGTCGAAGCCTCCCTCCCCTATGGTGAGATGCTGCATGGTGAGGCCGTCTCCTACGGACTACGCGCGGCTCTTTTCCTCTCACGCCTTCATGCGGGGCTATCTGAGGAAGATGAACAGACTATTCTTCATTTGCTTAAGGTCATTGGCTTACCGCTCGTGCTTGATTCATCCATGGATGAGGAACTCATCCTGAAAAAGACGGCGACGGACAAGAAGTTCTCCGCTGGCGCGATACGCTTCGTGCTGCTTGATCGCCTCGGTGAGGCGCATGTGAGCGATAAAGTGACTGTCGATGATCTGAAAAAGGCAATTCAGTGCTTGAAGTCAGAACCCACTTCGTGCTAGAATAATTCATAACTTTAACTTTATTATGATTGACCCACGTATTACTCAGCTCGCTAAGAATCTCATCACCTATTCATGCCACCTCGAAGCTGGTGAACATGTCCTCATCGAAGTGACGGACGTGCCTGATAGCATCGGTCTCGCCCTCATCCGCGCTGCACGCGAAGCAGGAGCTCATCCACACTTGCGCGTGAACCACTCACGCCTGACACGTGAGATGTTCGTGGGCGCAGAAGAAGAGCAGTACAGCGATATCGCCGAGATCTCCCTCGCTGAGATGCAGAAGATGTCTGCCTATATCGGCATACGCGGTGGGGATAACAGCTTCGAATACTCAGACGTTCCTGCTGAGCGCATGAGCCTCATCATGAAATTACTCCGCCCTATGCAAGATCAGCGTGTGAACCACACGAAGTGGTGTGTGCTGCGCTGGCCATCGCCCTCCATGGCACAGGCTGCGGGCATGAGCACTGAGGCGTTTGAAGACTTCTACTTCCGCTGCTGCTTGGCGAACTACGCTGAGTTGAAGGTCGCGATGGATAAGCTCGGTGAGCTGATGATGAAGACAGATCAGGTACGCATCGTCGGCCCTGGTACAGACCTCAGCTTCTCGATCAAGGGCATGCCAGCCATCACCTGCGCGGGGAACTGCAACATCCCTGACGGCGAAGTATTCTCCGCACCTATCAAGGACTCCGTGAACGGCAAGATCAGCTACAACACGCCTTCCGTGTATCGCGGCATAGGCTTCGACGGCATCGTGCTGGAGTTCAAGGACGGTAAGATCGTCCATGCCGAGTGCAATGGCAAGACCGCTGAGCTGAATAACATCCTCGACAGCGACGAAGGCGCGCGCTTCATCGGCGAGTTCGCCATAGGTACGAATCCTGAGATCCTGCACGCGATGCGTGACACGCTCTTCGACGAGAAGATCGCTGGCTCCTTCCACTTCACTCCCGGTCAGGCTTACGAGGACTGTGATAACGGAAATCGTTCACAGGTTCACTGGGATCTGGTGAACATCCAGCGCGCCGACTACGGTGGCGGTGAGATGTACTTCGACGGCGTTCTTGTCCGCAAGGACGGTGTCTTCCTCGACCCCACCTTTGCTATTTTAAACCCACCTGCTAATCTTAAATGAGTGACGAACAATCAATCAAACCGCCTAGTTTATGGGCGATTCTACTGGGAACTCGGCTGAGGAAGATCTTCTGGATCTGCGTCCTCGCTGCGTTCGTTTGCGTACAGTGTGTGAAAATCTTCGGTAGGATGGGGGCTAAGGATCTCCAGCTCACCTACACGAAGATCGCCCATGATGGCTTCAATCCAGGCTCCACATTGCGCGTCGCTTTTTTTGCGGATGTTCATGAGAATCGAGAGTTGCTAAAGGAGTGCATCGAGCATATCAAGAAAGCAGAGCCTGACCTCATCATCTTCGGGGGAGACCTCGTCATGGTAGGGCAGCGCATG
The DNA here is from genome assembly GCA_964371525.1 of uncultured Akkermansia sp. Classification (GTDB taxonomy): domain Bacteria; phylum Verrucomicrobiota; class Verrucomicrobiia; order Verrucomicrobiales; family Akkermansiaceae; genus Akkermansia. Next base: position 3,277 of record CAYJNX010000160.1, read on the forward strand.
AAGCGCACGCATGAGCTCATCGAGACACTGCGCGAACTGCCAAAAATTGCCCCTACCTTCGCTATCCTTGGTAATCAGGATATGGAGCGTCTGCCTGAAGTTCAGCGCGTGCTGGAGGAATCAAAGATTCAAATCCTGCGCAACGAGCGTCTCGACTGGACGAGCCATAATGGGTATAGCCTGACTCTCATCGGACTCGGTGATTGGAATGAAGGCGACATGAAGGCAGAACTCTGCATGAAGAAGCCTGGTGCAGAAGATCGTCCCGTTCTCCTCCTCTCACATGACCCAGAGAGTCGTGAATTCCTAGACGATTACGACTGGGATATCATGCTGTGTGGGCACACGCATGGCGGTCAGTTAGGAGTCCCCTTCTCTGATAGCTATATCAGCTTCCGCTCGGAGATGCCAGCTGGTCTCTACCCCGCTAAGAATGGTAAGAAGATCTTTGTCACGCGAGGCGTGGGTTCTACCTACGGAATGCGCTTCTTCTGCCCACCTGAGCTAAGCATCATTGATATCGAAGCGAAGTAAACCAACGAAGCTCTGGCTTCACAAAAAATGCGATATATTTATGCGGAATTGCACGGAAAAAAAGCCTTGCAAATTCCGCATAAATTCGTTAGTCTTTCACCACTCAGGGTAAAGACTTACTCTCCATGATTCTCCACACTTTCTACACAAGGTTTACATGAAAAAATTTCACTTCATCGGCATATGCGGCACTGCCATGGGGGCTTTTGCTGCGGCACTGGCACAGCAAGGTCACACAGTAACAGGCTCGGACGAAAAGGCCTATGACCCCATGCGTGCGTTCTTGCTAGACGAAGGTATCGAGATATTCGAAGGCTTCAAGGCAAGCAACATCTCTGCGGATACAGATATCGTCATCATCGGTAACGCGATGAGCCGTGGAAATGTCGAAGTAGAAGCGACCCTGAATTGTGGGCTACGCTACATGAGCCTGCCTGAGGCTATTAAAGAATTCTACCTCTGGGGACGACATAACTACGTCGTCACTGGCACGCACGGAAAGACGAGCACGACCTCTCTTCTCACTTGGTTACTCCACGATGCTGGACTGAAGCCGAACTTCCTCATAGGCGGTATCCCTCGTAATTTTGAACGCGGTGCCTGCTTCGAAGAGTCAGAGTACACGGTACTCGAAGGTGACGAGTACGACACCGCCTTCTTCGACAAGCGGTCGAAATTCCATCACTATCTCCCAGAGCTCGTCATCGTGAACAATATAGAGATGGATCATGCAGACATCTTTGAGAGTCTTGAGCAGATTAAGAAATCATTTTACCACCTCCTGCGCCTCGTCCCTAGCAAAGGCTGTGCACTTGTGAATGCCGACTGCACGAACTGTCGTGCCATCGCCTCCCTAGTCCCCGCTGAAGTGCCCGTGAAGCTAGTGGGGCAGGGTGATGACGTCGATATTCGTATCGAGAGTATCAGCTACGCTGAGCAGAGCAGCAGCTTCACACTACAGGGAGAAGCGTACAGCATCCCCATGACAGGTGAGTTTAATGTCTATAATGCCGCCATGGCTGCTAGCGCAGCACTCTTCGCTGGCGTGAGCCCAGTAAGCATTCGGAAATCACTCTTAGGCTTCCTCGGTATAGCCCGTCGCCAAGAGCTACGCGGCTGCGAGCGCGGCGTGAGCGTGATTGATGACTTCGCGCACCACCCTACTGCTATTCATAAGGCAGTACACGCACTACGCCAGCGTTACCCACAGGGACGACTCGTCGCCATATTCGACCCGAGAAGCAATACGTCAGGCAGCAATCTTTTCCAAAAAGAACTAGCAGACGCACTCGCTCAAGCTGACTACGCCGTCGTAGCCCCAGTAGAAAATGCCTGCAAGTACACGAATGAGACCATACTAGACATTCATATGCTTTCACGCGATATACAAGAGGCTGGCACAGGGTGCTATCTCGCAAGCGGGGTCGATGACATCGTCAGCACGCTCATTCCAGAAGCTCGTGAAGGTGACGTACTGCTTGTGATGAGTAATGGTGGCTTCGGTGGCATACACGAGAAGTTGCTAAAGGCATTAG
>CAYJNX010000161.1:0-5294 GCA_964371525.1 uncultured Akkermansia sp.
TCTGCCAGTTTACACTAACGTCATGCCAAAAGATACAACCATCAAAAAAATTCTTGTTATCGGCTCAGGACCTATCGTAATCGGTCAGGGTTGTGAGTTCGACTATTCTGGTACTCAAGCATGTAAGGCACTTAGAGAGGAGGGGTATGAGGTTGTATTGGTCAATAGCAATCCGGCGACCATCATGACGGACCCCGAAACCGCGCCTCGCACTTACATCGAGCCTATCACTCCCGAGTACGTAGAAAAAATCATCCTTCGCGAAAAGCCAGACGCGCTCTTGCCTACCCTCGGTGGTCAGACCGCGCTGAACTGCGCCATGGAGCTCGATCGCACAGGTGTGCTCGTGCGCAATAAGGTACGCATGATCGGTGCGAATGCCGACGCGATCGACAAGGGCGAAGACCGCCAGCGTTTCAAGGACGCGATGATCAAGATAGGTCTCGACGTGCCTTCCAGCGGCACAGCTCACACGATGGCTGAGGCATGGGATATCGCGAATAATGTCATCGGTCGCTACCCGCTCATCATCCGCCCTGCGTTCACGCTCGGTGGTACAGGTGGCGGTATCGCTTACAACAAGACGGAGTTCGAAGAGATCGTCACCCGTGGTCTTGACCTTTCCCCTGTCACAGAAGTTCTCATCGAAGAATCCCTCCTCGGATGGAAGGAGTTCGAAATGGAAGTCATGCGCGACCGTAAGGATAACTGCGTCGTCGTCTGCTCCATCGAAAACCTCGACCCCATGGGTGTCCACACAGGTGACTCCATCACCGTGGCTCCTATCCAGACGCTTTCTGATCGCGAATACCAGATCATGCGTGACGCGTCCTTCGCCGTCATCCGCGAGATCGGTGTCGAGACCGGTGGCTCGAACATCCAGTTCGCTACCGACCCGAAGACAGGTCGCATGATCGTCATCGAGATGAATCCACGCGTCAGCCGTTCCTCGGCTCTCGCGTCGAAGGCGACAGGCTTCCCCATCGCGAAGCTCGCCGCAAAGCTCGCTGTTGGCTACACGCTCGACGAGCTGCAGAACGACATCACGCGCGAAACTCCCGCTTCTTTCGAGCCTTCGATCGACTACGTTGTCACGAAAATTCCTCGCTTCACCTTCGAGAAGTTCAAGAAGGCTGACGAACGCCTCACAACCGCCATGAAGAGTGTCGGTGAAGTGATGAGCATCGGCCGCACCTTCAAGGAGTCCCTCCAGAAGGCACTTCGCTCTCTGGAAACAGGTCGCTGGGGCTTCGGCTTCGATACGAAAGAGCCTGTGAATCCTACACGCGCTGAAATCTGCGCGAAGCTCACAGTCCCGAATGCCGAGCGCATCTTCTGGCTGCAAACCGCGTTCATAAATGGCTTCAGCATGGAAGAAGTCCATGAGCTCACCTCTATCGACCCTTGGTTCCTCGACCAGCTGGAACAGCTCGCTACCGCGGGCATGGGGCTGAAGGATCTCGACCTGCGTCAGGCGAAGCGTCTCGGCTTCGCTGACCGTCAGATCGCCCTCGCACGTGGCATCACAGAAGACGCTGTCCGCGCGGAGCGTAAGGAAAAGGGCATCCTGCCTACCTACCGCCTCGTCGACACCTGTGCGGCTGAGTTCGAAGCATTCACCCCCTACTACTACTCCACCTACGGAGATGAGAATGAGGCACGCCCGAATGATAAGAAGAAGATCATCATCCTCGGTGGCGGTCCTAACCGCATCGGTCAGGGTATCGAGTTCGACTACTGCTGTGTGCACGCGTCATTCGCCCTTAAGGAGCTCGGCTACGAGACCATCATGGTGAACTCGAATCCAGAAACCGTTTCCACGGACTACGACACCTCTGATAAGCTTTACTTCGAGCCGCTGACTCTGGAAGATGTGCTTAACATCTGCGATCAGGAGCAGCCTCATGGCGTGATTGTCCAGTTCGGTGGTCAGACTCCTCTGAACCTCGCTGCTGCTCTCCAAGAGCGCGGTGTGCCCATCATCGGCACGAGCCCACGCAGCATCGAACTCGCAGAAGACCGTAAGTACTTCTCCGCCCTCCTCGACGAGCTTGAGCTCAAGCAGGCAGAAGCGGGCACAGCGACAAATGAAGAAGAAGCGGTGGAAGTAGCCACACGCATCGGCTTCCCTGTCCTCGTCCGCCCTTCCTTCGTTCTCGGTGGTCGTGCAATGATGATCGTTTATGATGAGCAGGAGCTGCGCACCTACATGCGTGAGGCTGTCGATGCCTCCCCAGAGCGTCCTGTCCTCGTCGACCGTTTCCTTGAAAACGCGATGGAAATCGACGTCGATGTCATCTCTGATGGTGAGATCAGTGTCGTCGGTGCTATCATGCAGCATGTCGAGCCCGCTGGTATTCACTCAGGTGACTCCGCCTGTATGATCCCGCCAAACCGCGTCAGCCCAGCGATGCACGCGGAGATGATGCGCGCTGCCAAGCAGCTCGCCGCGAAGCTCCAGGTACGCGGTCTCATGAACTGCCAGTTCGCGATCAAGGATGAGCAGCTTTATGTCATCGAAGTTAACCCACGTGCCTCCCGCACTGTGCCATTCGTCTCGAAGACCATCGGCGTGCCTCTGGCGAAGCTCGCTGCGAAGGTCATGAGCGGACTCACACTCACGGAGCTCGGCTTCACGAGCGAGATCGTACCTCCGTACTACACGGTGAAGGAAGCTGTGTTCCCATGGAATCGCTTCATCGGTATCGACGTGGTTCTCGGTCCAGAAATGCACTCCACAGGTGAGGTCATGGGCATCGACCGCGATCCTGATATCGCGTACCTCAAGAGCCAGATTTCTGCGTTCAACACCCTTCCTACGAAGGGCGAAGTATTCATCTCGGTAAATGACCGTGACAAGGCGGCTGTCCTCCCCATCGCGGAGAACATCACGAAGGCTGGCTTCACGATCTGCGCGACGAAGGGTACGATGGACTTCCTCGCTGAGAATGGTATTGCTTGCCAGCGTGCTTACAAGGTGCTCGAAGGTCAGCGTCCGAATATCGTCGACCGTCTGAAGAATGGCGAAATCGTCTTCGTGGTGAACACACCAGGCTCTCATGATGCCCGTGAAGATGAGGTCGCTATCCGCGCCGCCGCCGTCAGCAACCGCGTGTCCTACTGCACGAACCTCTCGGGTGCGAGTGCTTCCGCCGCCGCGATGCTCAATAGCCAGAACAAGGATGCTGCTGTCTGCACCATTCAGGAGTTCCACGCTGAGCTGAATGCGTAAATCGAACATTTAACAGGAGGGTGGTGTCTTATAACTGGGACTCCACCCTTCTTTTTTTCCATGACCTCGTCCTCACCATCTGCGAATCTGCTGCACCAATTGACTCCACCCATCTCACCTAGCCGCCCAGCTGGCGCGCGCTACATGGGGGACTATGCGGCTGAGCCCGTGGATAGACTCCGCGTCGCCTTCATCGGTGCTGGGAGGAGAGGGCAGCACCTCCAGCAGCTCCTCGCCCGTATCGAGGGCGTGGACATCGTCGCGATCTGTGATCTCGTCGAGGAGCGCGCCGCTGAGGCAAGGGAGGGGATCAGAGGCGCGATCGCCGATGAGCGGGGTGCGATGCCTCATGAGGACACGATCGCGCTCTACTCGGAAGAGCAGGGGCATCTGCGCATGCTCGCCGAGCAGTCGCTGCATGCGGTGTTCGTCACGGTGGGCTGGCAGGCTCACGCGACGCTATGCTGTGATGTGATGGACGCAGGCGTGCATGCACTCGTAGAAGTCCCCATGGCGATGAGTATCTCTGATCTCTGGCGCATGATAGACAGCGCGGAGAAGAACCAGCGTCACTGCATGATGCTGGAAAATGCGAACTACGGCCGCCGCGAGCTGCTTTTCCTCAACATGGTGAGGCAGGGCGTGATAGGCGAGCTCGTCCACGCGGAGGGCGCGTATATCCATGACCTGCGCTTTGCCCTGCTCGACGAGGAGCGCGGCGAGGCCGAGTGGCGCGTGCGTCACTACCGTGAGCGTAATGGGAATCTCTACCCGACGCATGGGCTCGGGCCGCTCTCGCAGTACATGAATCTCGGGCGCGGAGTCGACCAGTTCTCACACCTCGTCTCCATGTCTAGCCGCTCCGTGAGCTTCACGCGCTTCGCGAAGAAGCATTTTGACGAGCATCATGAGTGGAATGAGCGTCCGTTCAGCTGTGGGGATATTAATAGCTCCATCATCAAGACTCATCTGGGAAATACCATCCTGCTACAGTGGGATGAGTGCAGCCTACGTCCCTACACGAGGCATAATTTCATTCAGGGCTCGGAGGGTATCCTCGCGGGCTTCCCCCCGCGCGTCATCGCGGAATGCCTCGGTGCAGATGGTCACAGCGACTGGATACAGGGTGAAGGGATGAAGGCTATCTACGCGCAGTATGATCACCCCCTCTGGCTGAGACTGGGTGCGCGCGCGGAGGAGCTCGCAGGGAAGCGCGCTCGCGATTTTCTCATGCTTAACCGCATCGTCGAGTGCCTGCGAGCGGGGCATGCTCTCGATCAGAATGTCTACGAGGGCGCGTACTGGTCGAGCGTCGTCGAGCTCACAGAACAGTCGAATGCGGCGCAGGGTATGCCTGTGGACTTCCCCGACTTCACGCGCGGTGACTGGGTGAAGACGCATGAGTTAGATATTCAGCCATGAATTGAGAGTTTTCTTATAGATAACTGGCGCAATACCCATCATCAACACCTAAATGGGAGTCCAGAGGGGCGCGCTCCTCTGGCAGGGGTGCAGGGGACGGCGTCCCCGCTGGGTTTGGGCAAAGCCCAAGGAAAAGCCGTGCTCTCAGAGCATGGCAGCGTCAGTTTCATCATAACCTGAAGTCACACGCGCCCGCCTTGCAAACCCAGCATTGCGTCCACACCCGAAACTGACGCTCCGACTACCGCGCGCGACAGCGCGACACTTATCTTCCGTGGCAAACGCGTGAGCGTAGAACCGCTGCACGCTTCGCGCCCTTGCGTAGTAATGCATCTATGGCATACGTTGGTTATACATTTGTCGAGAAGAATAATAAGCTTTTATTGAGTTTTCGCTTGCCTTTAGGGGGGGAGTTGTGGTATAGGTGATACTAATATTATTCTGCTCTATCTAGAATTTATTTCCATTAAACTCAAATCAAAATATATCTATGAAAGTTCATATCCCCGTCCAGCTGCGCTCTGCTCTTCTCGCATGCCTCGCAGTTCTCCCCATGCCCATGGCTACCAGCATCATGTCTGGTACTCTCACCGTCGGTGCTGTCAGCTATGTTCTCTCACAGCAGCAAGCGCAGGCGGAG
>CAYJNX010000162.1:0-5271 GCA_964371525.1 uncultured Akkermansia sp.
CGCAGCCACGGCAGCGTCAGTTTCCTCATAACCTGATGTCACACACGCCCGTGAAGCAAACCCAGCATCACCTCCACACCAGAAACTGACGCTCCGACCACTGCGCGCGACAGCGCGACACTTTTCTTCCGTGGCAAACGCGAAGCGTCCGCTCAGAGAAGACGCGAAAACAAGCCTACTAGCCACCGAAGAGACAAGCATATCCTCTGGTATGCTTGACGAGCCGCGAGCAAGGAGACGAGATTAACCTACATCTCGCAAGCAGGCTCATTTTCGAGATTCCCATTCTGCCCAGACTAATTTTGCAAGAACTCCCCTACAGCTTTCGTATAAAATATGGTGTAGCGACGCGCGTCGCGATTTATGAACGGCGGCGTCGCATCATGAGACCAGCAAGTGCTAGTAGGCTCAGTGTAGCGGTGCTTGGCTCTGGGATTAGATTACGACCAATGATGAGGTCGGTTGCCGCGCCTGTCGTCACAAAGCTGATTCCATTCGCCGTGATGTTTTCGTCCGTGTAGTATACGCGTTGCCCGTCGTATTCAACATAGATGCTTCCTAGATCATCAATGTAGCCCTCCAAGCCTTCTGTGATGAGATCTACCAGTGTGATCGCAAGTGTTCCGCCCATCGCATCAATCATCTCGCCATCAATGACGGTGATGCGGAAGCTCTCTGTGCTCATCAGCTCTGCTCCTAGTGTGAGTTGAATGTTTTCAAGCTCTGTAATGGTCATGCTCTTATTCGTATCAATCGTGATTCTCGAATAGTCACTAACTGAACTTAAAAAGAATGTGAGATCTACAGTGTCAAAGAGATGTGTGGAGTCGTGCAGGTGCACGGTGCTAGTAGTTGTGGCCTCCAAGTTTGAGGAAGAACCCACTTCGACGCGATTCACAAACCAGTAGTCGGAGTTGACGTGATAAGTTCCTTGATTATAGACGAGTGTTCTAGGCGGGCTAGCAGCTCGTTGCTCTGAACCAGGTATCGTGAGGAGTGCGATAGGGATGCATTCTATACATGACTCTGCTTCAATTTCATTCAGTGGTGAAGCTTCAGCATCGCTGGTGATGTCGCCAATAAGGTTGACTACAGAATCTGGATTAGCGTTGAGCACGAGTTTGTCCGTTGCAAAGGCAATGGCATCGCCATAGCTTCCTCCGTTTTCTTTTCCTTCCGCTCCTACCCATGCTTTCGCGACTACTCCGTCGCTAAAATTAAGCACCGCGGTTTTTTCTGGATCTAGACCAGCTGTATCTTCCGGAACGGAAACGCGTATGGCGGTTGTAGACTTAAAGTGGAATTGGTCACGTGGCTCAGAGAGTCTAGCCCGATGATCTCCATATTCGTCTCGAGTGACTATATAGGTGTCGTCAGTGCTGAGTGCTGATATCGTTCCGCCTATAAGTCCAGAATCTCCATAGATGGCACTTTCAGAAATATTTCTATAGTAAAGTTCCATCCCCAGTGCATTGTGTGAGCCTGTAGCATTAATCTCACCTGTAAAGTTACCAAATCCTACACTTGATACTTCACTATTAGTTGAGCCTAGGGTCGTAACCAGACCTGCAGTCATATAGGTGAAATCAGTGCTGGCATTCTCCACTGAGATACTGCCATTTATTTCTTTTGCGTAGCCTGATCTATGAGTCCCGCTTTCCCACGCGCTATCTAAAACCAAACCGACGACGTAGTCGCCATTCCCCGCAGCATTAATAGTGGAGCTGAGTGTATCTATAGTGCTTGCTCGCTGGACAAATCCAATGGAACTCGTGTCACTGCTTGCCGAGAAATTGGCTTTCATTGTCCCGACATCCACATAAACTTGACCCGCTATGGCGTAGCCGTATGGCCATGAATCATTGCCACTGGGATCTTTATGCGAAGTGGCAGTATATGTGCCGCCAAAAACGTCTACAGCGTTCTCAGCCGATGTATTAAGAGGATTTCCTGCGTAATACAGCCCTGAAGCGAACTGTCCGCTCGCGTCGACTGTGGCTACGTTATCTCCTGCTGCATTAGTGCCAAAGTGTGTGGTAGAGTCGTTGCCTATAATCACCATCCCTCTTGCACGACTGTCCTCGGCAGATGACGTCACCGTAACTGAGCCTGTAAACTGAGCCAATTTCTGACTCATTACACCAGTTGCTTCCGTCGTATTGTATACGCTAACGCTGCCGGCGAGTGAATCAATGCTAGTACTATAAATAGCGAAAATGGCTCTAGTCATGAATGACTGACCTGTAACGCTTACTGAGCTATCAGTGCCAATAGTGCCGATGTTTGCTATGTTGATACCGTACTGTGCAGAGGTGCTCCATCCCGCATTCGCGTTAATAGCGATAGTGGAATTAGATAAATTGAGCTTGCCCGTGAAGCTTTCTCCTATGACCGCGAAGTTTTGTAGAAATTCTCCAGATGAAAAATTCTGTCCACCATAGTTAGAGAGGGAGATGGATAAGTCATTCATGTTTAGATCTCCAGCGCCAGTTATGCTGATGAGCTCTGCTGTTGCATAGTTATGCAGTAGCTCTGTATCTGGAGCGCGGTTGTCAAAATTAATCGTACCAGATATCGTCACTCCCGCGCCAGCTGCACCTGTATCAAGAGTGAAAAGCTGAATTGTTTTACCAAGGTCTTCAGCATCACTGTGACCATCAAAATCTAATGCGTTTTCTCCTACCCTATCCCCTGTAATGGCGGTACTCGTAGTTGCTGCGTTAGCAATAGAGGAGCTCAGTAGCAGCCCCGAGGTCAGTAGAGTTGTAGACAGTTGGCGCGCATTAAGGTGAGCAAGAGCATCTCTTAATTTTTTGTTCGTGATTTTCATAGTGTGATTATAGTTGTGGTTTATGCCAAGTTCCCGTAATTAGTTCAATCAGAACTGCAGCTGCAATTTTGCAAACTCCCCTTACGAATAAGATATTTTCCATGTATTACTTACTGGTTTTAGAGCATAAATGAAAAACGCTTAGGTGTATGATAGTGTATAACAGTTTTTTTGCAAGTATTATTTTTATGAAAAACTCATAGAACACACATTCAGAGAGCTTGACTAGGATATCTGCGCGGGATAAATCGCAGTGCTATCAGTTAAAACTGCTCAATATTCAACAGGTTAGGAGCGCAGTCTGCTTCTGCGCTCTCTGAGCGTAAAGAAAAGTCTCCCTTGATGTTTTAGCCCTCTTTAATAGGGCTGTTGCTTGCTGCCGCGAAGATGATGTAGATTTATTCTAAATAAGTTGCTTCAAAAACGAATTGCGAGAACTCCCCTATAATACCCAATAATGCGAAATCGTAATCTCTTACGAAAACTCCCTACGCGACTTTTCTTGGGCTGGCAGTCTCTCACCACTTCCCCTTGTTGTAGTGGGAAGCTTCGCGCTGGGCTTCGCGCATCTCGACGCGAGCCTTGATGTCGTAACGCTGGTCGCGGTGTGTCTTACCACGACCGACACCGATTTCTACTTTCACGCGTCCTTCCTTCCAGTACAGGCGTAGCAGGGGGAGGGCGTAGCCCTTCTGGGCTGTCTGGAGCTCCATTTTCAGGATTTCGCGCTTGTGCATGAGCAGGCGACGCGAACGCTTGCTCTCGTGCTGGAACCATTTCCCTGCGGTTTCCCATGGCTGGATGTCGCAGCCGTAGAGGAAGATCTGCCCCTTCTCGATGCGGGCGAAAGCGTCAGAAATATTCACCTTCCCAGCACGTATGGACTTCACCTCTGTGCCGCGCAGCTCGATGCCGCACTCGTGCTTGGAGATGATTTCGTAGTCGCGTCCGGCTTTTTTATTGCTTGCGATGAGATTACTGCTGTTGGTTTTCTTCTTGGTCTTGCCCATGGTTGTAATGCGGGGTGAGATAGGAAAAGCCGCGCTGATGAGAGCGCGGCAGTTTCACAGTGAGGCAGCGCGATTTTTTAATTCCGCTGCAATGGTGGAAAAAACTTAGGATTCGAGCTCCACGTCGTCGGAGAAGTCATCACCAGCGATTTCTTCTTCGGTGAGGGGGCGCCAAGTGAGCTTGCCCTCGATGATTTCGCTCAGAGCGATATCGCCACTGCCCATTTCAGGAGTGGTGGGAATGTAAGGGTCAGCACCATGGCTGAGCTGCTGGACGCGCTTGGATACGATGTTGACAAGAAGTTGGTTGTCACCTACGATGGAAGCGGCTTTTTCGATGAGTTCGACGTTCATAGAAATTAAAAATGTTTCTTTTGCCCGAAGGTTCGGTACGTCATTGTAGCATGATAACGAGCTATTGCAAGCCTCAATTATGCAATTTTTTTCCAATTGATCATTTTTTCTCTTGCCACTGTGTCTGCCTTGTGATAATATTCGCGCACATCCATCTGAGCTAAGCCTCGGTGAAGCGCACAGATGATGTGATTACCATGGTCTCGTGGTGTAATGGTAGCACTAGGGATTTTGATTCCCTCTGTCTAGGTTCGAGCCCTGGCGAGACTAGCTGGTAAGAGAAAATAGCAGACTTTAAAAGGTCTGCTTTTTTTATGTGACGAAATGGACATAGTCCTAACGATGATTGTGGCGTATCATTCACAGTACGATCCTTGTATTTCAATCTATCCTTTGGCATAGTGTCGGCATGCAGCAAACTATGCCAAGCCAAGCCAAGAAGAAGGAGTCCGTAGCAAATGACATGCATGATCCTTTCTTTGATCTCAGCCACAAGGTACTCGAATTGACAGCCCGCGTTCGCGACTGCCTCTTCTCACTGGATGTGAAGCTTGCGATTCGCCTGCTCGCCGAGTGCTCTCAGCTCAGCCACGAGACGCGTCGCGCCGAGGCTGATAATAATGCCGCGCTTCTCATCGGCATCACGAATGCTGATGACCGCTATGAGCTCGTGCTCTCCGCCCAGCGATGCAGCCGACTCGGACGCATCGTGCATCAGCACAGCACCATCGCTCAGGCGGTGAATGACCTACAAGGCCAGATCACGCAGGAAGAAATCGCCGCGTTCAAGCCCATCTTCCTCATGGCTGAAGTGGAGCTGAAAGATGCCATCCTCTCCATCATGCGCGACGATGAGAAGCTCGCCTTCGGTGTGCAGAAGAAGGACGAAGAGCTCGACACGCTTTATATGGCGGAGATGGAGCGCATCTTCCACAATACCTCTTCCGCGATGTTTTATAACTTCCAGACTGGGACGAATCTGCTCTTCATCTTGCGTGCCATTGAGCGCATAGGTGACCATGCGAAGCAGCTCGCTGTCCCTTCCTTCTATCTTCTTGCTCCTAGGAAGTAGAAGGG
>CAYJNX010000163.1:0-5258 GCA_964371525.1 uncultured Akkermansia sp.
TACATCTCGAAAATCATCTCAAAATCTCGCCTCGCGAGAAATTAGAAATCCCCTAGTTTTTATAATTATTAGTTGAGATGGCGTAGTTTGTGTTTGTAAGTAATATCAGTTATGCTATATTATTATTACTTATGAAGAGAACTATACTTATATCTATCTTATTAAGCTCTAGTCTTGTGCACGCCGCTCCTGGTGATCTTATCTTTGGGGTCGCTAATACCACAGAAGAAAATCGTAATATTAACGCCTCTGATTTAACGAGTAACACTTTGCCTGCTTTAGCTACAACAGGCGATGTTCATTATGTAGAGAGGGGGGCTGTAGGAACAGATGGGGCAGTTATCGCTTCTGAGACTGATTTTTCTATCATGGCTAGCCGTCAGGATCATGGCTATACGATGAGTGTTGATGAAACTCAAGCCGCAGGACTCAGCTTGTCTGATGGATTCACCATGGGCATGAATTATATCAATGCAGGTGCTAATAGCTGGGGTGTTCTTGCGGACATCAGAATGGGATCGATGGGGTTCGCTATTTTGAACAATAACGCTACATCATTGACTGTGCAAATGAAGCTAGTAACTTCTGAGTCTGGGCTCATCGGTGTGTCTGGCCTGAATCCTGTATCAGGTGTCGCTCAGAATACCCTGACGAGTGTTTTTGTCACGGGTGCTTATAATGACACGAAGACTATCTTTTATATTGAGCTTCATGTTTACGATAAGGCGGGGAATCTGATTGGTACATCAGGTGTGGGGTCGTTTCATTTTTTCAATGGAGATGAACCTCTCAGCTTCCAAACACGTGGGTATGGTGATACTCGTGATGATCCTAATCTTCTGTATGCGAACTTTGGCGTATGGGAAGGCGTAGCCTCGGCTGAGCAGATGTCGCAATTCGCTGTAGGGACAGCGCAAAGTGGCTTTACAGTAGCTAACTTCCAAAGCATTCCTGAGCCTACAAGCGCGACTCTGAGCGTGCTGGCACTCGCGGGGCTTCTCGCTCGTCGCCGTCGCCGTCGCCGTCGTCGTCGTCAGGTTGGTAATATGACTGCTTAGTTGTATAATTGTTAGGTGTTTTAGTGTGATTTATGTTTGAAAACAATATATCCTGTGTTATATTAATCCCACTTATGAAGAAAACTATATTTGCAGCAATCTTATTAAGCTCTGGGCTTACATACGCGGCTCCTGGTGAGCTCGTCTTTGGCGTTGCTAACACCACTGATGCGAATCGTAATACTAATGCCTCGGATTTAACGGCTGATTCCTTAGGTGATTTAGATGCAACTGGTTACGTGAATTATATAGCTAGGGGTGCGGATGGAGCAGCTGGTGCTGCTATTGGCACTGAAACTGATTTTGCCATTATGGCAAGTCGCAAGAATGAAGGCTACACGATAACTGCGGCCCAAACTCAAGCAGCAGGTCTCACCGTGTCTGATGGATTCACCATGGGCATGAATTACATTAATGCAAGCACTGGACAGTGGTCTGTTCTTGCAGAAGTTGGAATTGGGGATACGGGATACTCGATTCAGAACAATACGACCACATCCTTAACTATGCAGCAAAAGGCTCTAACGGCTGCTGGCGGTCACGTCGGGATAGCTGGTATGAGCTCTGTATCAGATATCACTCAGAGTACTCTGACGAGTGTGTTCCTGACTGGTGCTTATAACGCCACGGAGAGAACTTTTACTCTTGAGCTCCATGTTTACGATAGCAATGGTGATCTGATTGGTAGTTCTGGTATGGGTGTAATCTCTAATATCAATGGCGATGAAGCACTTGTTTTCCAAACACGAGGCTATGGTGCTACAAAAGATGATGCAAATCTTCTGTATGCCAACTTTGGCGTGTGGGAAGGTGCTGCCGCGGCTGAGCAGATGTCTCAATTCGCAGTAGGTACAGCGCAAAGTGGCTTTACAGTAGCTACTTTCCAAATCATTCCTGAGCCTACAAGCGCGACTCTGAGCGTGCTGGCACTTGCGGGGCTTCTCGCTCGTCGCCGTCGCCAGAATGGCAAATAAGACTGCTTAACCTGTTTTTCCATATTATACCTGCACCGCTGTGCTGTGTGATAGGGTGAGAGCCCTTGATGCAGTACTGCGGTGTTGTTTTTTTTGTAGTTTTTGTATAGCTGGTGAGAAGTTCACGGTGCAGGCTTGACTTATCCTTAGCATGAGCGTAAGCTCGCTTCATCCATGACGACAAAAGAAGATAAGCTGCGTGAGCTTGAGTCCGCCTCCATTGGGAGTTTACTCCTGAAGTATTCTTGGCCTGCTGTCATCGGGATGACGGCGATGTCGTTGTATAACTTGATTGATGCTTACTACATCGGTCTGTGGTGTGGTCCTGCTTCTATCGCGGGGCTCGCGCTTATTTTCCCTATCATGAATCTCATGGTCGCGGTGGGTATGCTCATCGGGCTGGGCTCTGCGGCGAATGTGTCGCTCGCTCTCGGGCGTGGCGATAGGGAGGAGGCCTTCCGTGTGCTGGGTCACACGATGCAGATGGGCGCGCCCTTCGCTGCGGCGGTGGGGATCGTGATTTATATTTTCCTTCCTGAGGTGCTGGTGTTCTTCGGGGCGCAGGGGGAGACTTACCAGCCTGCGTATGACTTCATGCGTGTGACGGCTCTCGTCTTCCCCATCACGGCGGCGTACATGAATCTCAATCATGTGATGCGCGCGAGTGGTTACCCGAAGATGGCGATGTACAGTCTGCTCATCTCAGTCGGGGTGAATATCGCGGTCGCGCCTGTGTTTATTTATGTGCTGGACATGGGGATGAGTGGCGCGGCTCTTGCTACGGTGACGGGGCAGCTGATAGGCTTCGTCTTTGTGCTGCGCCATTTCTTGAAGAGTGACAGCGTGCTGCACTTCCGCCGTGGGATGTGGAGCTTCTCCATGCGTATCGCGCGGCGCATCTGTATGGTCGGTCTTCCTCCCTGCACGATGACGATTTGTGGTTGCCTCGTCGTGTTGTATTTTAACCGCCTGTTCCTCGCCTATGAGGGGGATATGGGGGTCGGTGCTTTCGGTATTGTGAATCGTCTGACCTTCTTCTTTGCCATGGTGGTGATGGGGATAGCGCAGGGCATGCAGCCTATTGTTGGTTACAATTACGGCGTGGGCGCGATGAAGCGCGTGCGTGGTACTCTGTTCCGAGGGATGCTCGCTGCGACGGCTGTGATGTCGGTAGGCTACGTGCTCATGATGAGTTTCCCTCATGAGATCATGGGGATCTTCGTGAAGGAGAGTGCAGAGAGTGCGATCGCTCAGGCAGAGGGAGAGAAGCTCATTCGCCTCGGTGTGGAGGGGATTAGCATCTTCATGCTCTTCCTTCCCATTATCGGCCCTCAGATTATAGTGGGGAACTTCTTCCAAGCCATCGGCAAGCCTGTCGTGAGTATTTTCTTGAATCTCATGCGCCAGATGATTATCCTTATCCCCTTGCTTTCCATCCTGCCGCAGTACTATGGAGTGCGCGGTATATGGGCGTCGGGCGCGGTATCTGATGTCATATCTGCACTAGTCTGCGCGACGGTGCTTCTTCTTTACCTGCGAAAGCGCACGAAACCTTCCTCTATCACCCCATCCCCAGAATTATCATGAAGCTCATCATTGCTACGCGCAACGCGCATAAGACCTCAGAAATCGCCCAGATCCTGCCCTCTACTTTTCAGGTAGAAAGCCTCGCCGCCTACCCTGATGCTCCCGATATCGTGGAAGATGGCGATAGCTTCGCGGCGAATGCCGCGCTGAAGTCCGTCGGTATCTCTGCTTGCTATGACGGTCTCGTCCTCGCGGATGACTCGGGGCTCTGTGTCGATGCGCTCGATGGCGCACCAGGTATTCACTCCGCGCGCTTCGCGGGTGAGCATGGTGATGATGCGGCGAACAACGCGCACCTCCTCGACAAGCTGCGCGCGCTTGCGGGTGGTGATGAGAGTCAGCGATTCCTCGCGCGCTTCGTCTGCGTGCTCAGTCTCTCCGAGGCGGGGCGTGAGATCGTATCCTTTGAAGGTGTCGTCGAAGGGCACATCGCCCTTGACCTCAGGGGGGAAGGCGGTTTCGGTTATGATCCACTCTTCATCCCTGTGGGCTACAGTGACAGCTTCGGCGTGCTTCCCTCCGAGGTGAAGAACAGCATCTCTCACCGCGCCAAGGCCTTGGCTGCGCTGCGCGAGTATGTAGAGAGTAGCTTGTCATAGTGGCAGGGGCAATGTCGCAGCGATCAGTCGCAATTGGTGCGTACGTCGCGTACGTCGCTTATTCCGCGTCTTCTACGTTTTAAGAGGAGGGCTAGCCCTAGCCCGCCTAGTGTCAGTGTGGCGGGCTCTGGAATGACGGTGAAGTCTGTCGGGATGATGCCAGATCCGGTCTGTGATACGAGTGACTGGTATTGCCCACTATCTAATACACCGTCGTAGATGGCTATGTTGTCTATGAGCATGGCCGTATGTCCTTCGTCTCCGAAGATGAGCTCTTTGAGCATGGGATTATTGCTATTCGTGGTGAAGCTTGTTGCTGCGAGTTCGCTGGTATCTGAGCCGTATAGGTTAATATCGAATTGATTATTCGAGCCACTGAGAGACGCACCATTACGCATAACGAGCGTCATCCAGCCATCAGGGCTAGTCCCCGTGAGGGCGAGCGCGATATCTCCGCTCTCTACACCAGTGATGGTAAAATGATTATTAGATATTCCTATGTCCCACACGGTGCCACCTATATCCATGTTCATCACGTTAAACTGATCGCTCGCTCCTGCGCACAGGAGGTCAAGCAGATTAAACTGGAGGAAAAGGACGTAGCCCGTAGAGGGATTCACTTGCAGACGCTTGAAGGCAAGGGTGGCATCCGTCACATCGAGCGCACTCCCTGTGCCACTGAGCGTGTCCGTACTGTCCGTGTAGCGGAGTAAATGCTCATCTGAGCTGATTATCTGCATGTTACCGCTGACGGGGATGGGGCTGATGATGCGGTCTAGATCGACCGTGGTGTCAGATGAGCCTTCGCTGAAGTCGTAAGCGTAGTGGAGTTCGAGTTCTGGTGATTGGGCGTGGAGTCCTCCCGCGAGGAGGCATAAACTAGATATAATGCTGCGTGTGATCATACGCGCAGCATTATGTTGTCTATCTTCTATATAGACGAGAAGATAGATCTAGCTGTTTATCACTTTGTGCCTGCGCGTACCATGGGGCGCATGATGAGGGAGACGCTGTCTTTTGAGAGATCTACTTCGAAGCCT
>CAYJNX010000164.1:0-5251 GCA_964371525.1 uncultured Akkermansia sp.
GAATCATCTCCATAGTAGAGATGGAGGCGAGGGCTGAGGTGCATGCTTCAGCCTTCTTTTTTTATTATCTGAAGAAGAAAAAGTATAGCTATAGATAGTCGTGTTTTCATCATCAAGAGTATTTTGTAGTGATAGGTAATATGTAGATAGCGGTTTTTTAACTGATTGAAGCCTTTGTGTTTAATATAATGAAATACAAAATTTCCCTCTTGCTAAAATGCTAATTTTATTGTAAAATCTGACTAGCCAGCTAATTATGAGTAAAAATAAAAAGATAGGTGTCATTCAAAATTTCTCCATTGCAGGGGATTTTTCAAAAAATCTTCGCTCCCTCGTACAGGGCTATCGAAGCTGTATAGATCAAGGGGCAGATCTAGTCATAGCCTCTGCTTATGCCCTCTGTGGAATAGAGCCACAGGATCTCGCCCGTCGTGAATCCTTCCTAGAGCAAACGGAGAATGCACTGATAGCACTCTCGCAGGAGATTAACTGCGCTCCACTCATACTCGCCGCCTATAGCAACGAGCTCGATGAGCAGGAAGAGGCGGAACTTCTAGCGATGCAAGACGAAGAACTCATGGAGTACCCTACGGGTAGTCGACTATGCCTTTTCCTTCTTGATGATGGTGCTATTACCCAGCTGGAGGAGACGCAGCTCTTGGAGTGTGTTGGTATGAGTTTCTGCGTAGAATTAGGTAATGAAGAGAGCATCTCAGATTTAGAAGAACTCGATTTTTCGCTACGTTTAGGCACGCAGGCATGGCACGCAGGAAGCTGTAAAAAAGAGCATGAGTCGCGAAGCTGGGAAGCAGAGATGAGTCGCACGCCGCTCATCTGTGTGAATCCTGTGGGTGCGGCAGAGGGCTTTGTCTATGCTGGAGCGTCCTGTGCCTACGATAGCCGTGGAAGGCTCATGAAGCGTCTCGCTCTCTTCGATGAGGATGCGCAGGTGTTTTCACTGTCCAGACAAGGAGATGATGATCCTTTACCTAGTGAAGAAGAATTATTACGTCGCGCCCTCGTCCTCAGTATTAAGAAAACAGCAGAGCTCGGTGCTTTTCGCGGCGCGTGCATCGCGATGGATCAGAGCTACGCGCCTCTGCTTCTACTTCTCACTGTAGAGGCACTAGGGCGGGATCAGGTGCAGGGAATATCTACCCGAGGGGAGAATGCCTACCTGAATCACCTCGGTTTAAAGTGCCATCAGATAGAGCTCGGAGATCTACCATTCCAGCTCGGAGAACGCGCAGATCTAGATGAGCATCATCTACTTAATCTCAGCCTCAGAGTACAGGCATCTCTCGTCACAGGAATAGCAGAGAAGTATCATCTTCTACAGCTTTCCTCTCTGAATCGACAGGAGTTGATCCTCGGTAGCTTCACTCTCTATGCGCAGAGCTGCGCGAATTTACTCCCCTTGGGCAGTCTTTATGAGATTGATCTCTACCTGCTCTCGGAGCATCTTTCTAAGGATTATCCTGGCTACTTTCGAGAGCTCCCACTGCCCACTCAGCCAGAGCTCGGACGCATTATTCATGAGAGCTTAGACCTTAATCAGAGTTCCAGCTCCTTGCTGCACAAGTACGCAGACCAACTCGAAGAAAAGGACGTGCGCTACGTTCAGAGACGCGGTATCGCCTCCGCTCAGAAGAGAGTCCAGTTAGCACACATCGTACATACGGAATGTGCTAGTGAAATGTATAGCTACCCCGTGTACCATAAGCTGAATGACTAAAGGCGTTTTAAAGATGATGTTTTAAGTCTCTGTCGTTTAATTGTCGATTTGGATTTTTTTCGGGTTTTTATCACTGTATGACTATCTTCTAGGTTATCATTTTGATCGAACTAATCTCATAGCGCAAAGTCGAAAAGATACCTGCGACTTGACGGAAAATCTGAGAGAGGAAAGTATTACCTCTACGCGCGATTGATGCCGAAGAAATGCAGATTCTAGATTTTATTTTCATGTATCATTATAAAAATCAACGTTTGTTACTCTTTTGTTTCACTCCTTATGATTTATATCTTCAAATTCCATCTAGGTTTTGCTAATATAGCTTCAACGAACAACTCACATATTCAACTATGGCACTACATATTCAAATGAGCGAAGAAGCTGAGCTTACCCTGAAACGCAGACTTATGCGTAGTAAGATTTCAGCAATTGCGGCCTGCTTAGGCTTCGTCACCATCGGAGGCGCCGCCCTCTATTTCACCTATACACTGATCAAAGGTAACGAAGAGCCAGCGTTCAAAAGCTACGAACCTCCCCCAAGCAACAAGCCCCCTACAAATAAGCCCAAGGTACAAGAGCTCAGTTCTAAATCCTCCCCCCCATCAGCTGCGATGGCGCCTCCAGTCATCGTCTCCACGGCTTCCTCTACCATCCAGATGGCAGCCACAGATTTCCCCTCACCAGACTTTGGTATAGGTAATCAGATGGGCATAGGAGATGGTCTGGGTGGTGATGGCATTGGTGACGGTCTAGGTGACGGACCTGGTGGTCTCGGCTCTGGTAATGCAGGTGGGTCTACACTAGAAGGGACATTCTACGACTTTAAGCAAACATCAAGCGGTGCGAATACAGGCATCACTCCCGATAGCACGCAGCAGATTCTTGGTCTCTACAACGACTTCTTCCAGGGAGGATGGAATGAGAGTACCTTTAGAAAATACTACAAGTCTCCCACTAAGCTCTACTCAGGTGTCTTTATGCTCCCTACGTGTAAGGCAGAATACGCCCCCCACGCCTTTAAGTGCGCAGACAAGGTAAAACCCTCCGCATGGGGTGTTCTCTATAAAGGGAAAATCGTCGCACCCAAGACAGGGAAGTTCCGCTTTGTCGGTACAGCAGATGACGTGATGGCTATTCGCTTTAATCGCAAGATGGTGCTCGAAGCTGGCTGGAGTATCCCCACCATTAATCAGAGCAACCGCGGGCTTGGCGCACAGGCTGACTACCGATCGGGCGTCCTCGCAGGTAATCACCCATCAAAGCGCGGATACAAATTCCTCAGTGTCCCCGGCATTCCCAAGTGGAACAGCGACCTTGGAGGTCTCACCGCAGGGGATATCTTCTCTGTTCGCGAGGGGCAGACCTATCCCATTGAGATCTTCATCTCAGAAATTCCTGGTGGCGCATTCGGTTTTGCCATCTTGATCGAAGATGTCACGGATGGCGAGAAAGGTGTAGGAAACCTACAGCTCTTCCGCACCGATTTGTCTTCACCTACCGCAGCCGAAGTACAAAAGCTGCTGAGCGACGCTGGCTTCGGACAGGGAGGTCTCGAATGGCCTCAGTACGACAGCGACTCGTCTATCTGGGTGGCTAAGCCATAACAATCATACAAAACGAAATATAAAAAAAGCCTCATCTTAGGATGAGGCTTTTTGTGTACGCCTGAAATGGCGTAGTCGCAGGGGTAGTAATCCGCAATGAGCCGCGATGAAGCACAGTCTGTAACGGGAGCATGCAGTGTATATTTTATACGCAAAATAGAACATCACGCAAACTTTGACTTGCATTCATCGCTCTTTGCTGATAATGTGGAGACTATAATGCATGAGCATTACGTCAATTACGTCACCTGTACCCCCGATATAGTCAGGGAAATATTTTATCCATCATCTTGAACATATATGATTATAAGAAAACTACAAACTGGCATCTACATCACAGCTTTCCTCACTTTAGTTTCTTTTGCTGCTGCGCCATCTTTCGCACAGCGATCTACTACAAGTGATCTAAGAAAGCTCAATAAACCTGCTAGGATAATCGCCAATAATAAAAATATCCAAGAAATAGTAAATCAAGAAATAGCGACGTATGGAGTAGAAGCGGATCTCAACCATATAGATGTGAGTAAAGTGACAACACTCGAACGCCTTTTCTACAGTAGTAAGTTTAATGGCGATATATCGAAATGGGACGTGAGTAAGGTGACGAATATGAACGCGACCTTCTTTCGCAGCGCATTCAATGGCGATCTATCGAAATGGGACGTAAGCAGTGTGACTAGCATGCGATCCTGCTTTAACCAGTCTCAGTTCAATGGAGATATCTCTGAGTGGAATACGGAGAAAGTCGTGAATATGTCTCGCATGTTCATGTCTAGTAAGTTTACAGGTGATATATCATCTTGGAATGTAAGGAATGTCGAGAATATGAGCTACATGTTCGCAGAGTCTAACTACAGCAAGGATCTAGGGAGGTGGTATGTAGGGATATCCACCGATATCACTCATATCTCTACGAACGAAAGTTTTAAACCTACTTTAGAAAGGTGGGAAAAGAGAAATGCGAGATTGCTCCGAGGTGCAAAAAACGGCGTAGTAAAGGAAAAAACTATTATTCGCGCTACTGATAGAACTATTCACAGAGTAGTCGCAAGAGCTATTAAATTAGGCGGTAAGGATGCAGATCTTAATCATATAGATGTCAGCGCAGTGACAAATATGTCAAGACTCTTTGAGGACAGCGACTTTAATGGCGATATGTCAGATTGGAATGTCAGCAATGTCAAGATTATGAGTTATATGTTTTCTAAATCAAAGTTTAATGGTGACATCTCGGCATGGGATGTCTCGAGTGTCACGAGCATGGAAGGCATGTTTAAAGAATCGTCGTTTAATCAGGATATTTCAAAATGGAATGTGAGTCGCGTTAGATATATGCGGAACATGTTCCGTGAAAGCGAATTTAATAGAAGTCTGTCCGCATGGGATGTAGGGTATGCGACTGATATGGAATGGATGTTCTATAAAAGCAAGTTTAACAACGATATTTCAAAGTGGGATGTGAGTAATGTAGAAGATATGAGTTTTATGTTTGCATACTCTGAGTTTGATGGCGATCTTTCAGATTGGAATGTGCGCAAAGTCAGGAGAATGTATTCTATGTTTTCCAATTCCGTTTTTAACTCTCCTATAGGAGAATGGAACACGGGAAACGTAGTAAATATGAGTTATATGTTCAGCCATTCACAGTTTGATCAGGATATTTCACAATGGAATATCAGTAGAGTTACTGATATGAGTGGTATGTTCATCGAATCGAAGTTCAATACGACCATAGAGAACTGGAAAATACCAAGATCAGCTAAGACAAAAGACATGTTCAGACGCTCAGCTTATGATGAAAAGAAGCCTCGATAAAACGACTCTGCTAGTAGGGCACCTGCAAAATTAGTCCGAACAGAATGGTGATCTTGAAAATGAGCAAAACAGCACGCCTTTTGCAGCATTTTGGCGA
>CAYJNX010000165.1:0-5219 GCA_964371525.1 uncultured Akkermansia sp.
AGGAGCTCAAGCAGTGGGACAACAAGGAACTCGCAAAGACCCTCACCATACTCGGTCAGAGCCTCCACACCCCAGCACGCCTCACCGTCGAGGAGCTCGTGCGCTTCGGACGCTTCCCCCACTCGGGCGGTAGGCTAGATGAAGAAGACCATCGAATCGTACGCGAAGCCATAGACTACACCGGCATCGACGCGCTGAAAGACCGCTACCTCGACGAGCTCTCGGGCGGTGAGCGACAGATCGCCTACATCGCCATGGCCATCGCGCAGGACACGAAGTACATCTTCCTCGACGAGCCGCTGAACAATCTCGACATGAGCCGCTCCGCGCGCGTCATGAAGCTTCTCAAGACCCTCGTTGAAGAGAAGAAAAAGACCATCTACATCGTCATCCACGACATCAACTTCGTCTCCTTCTACGCCGACTACATCGTCGCGCTGAAGCATGGCGTACTCTGCCACCACGGCACGGCGGATGAGATCATCACCCCCGCAGTCATCAAGGAAATCTATGACATCGACATCAGCATCGAGAGCTTCAATGGGAAAAAACTCTGTATCTACTACATATAAAGGGGATTTCTAATTTCTCGCGAGGCGAGATTTTGAGATGATTTTCGAGATGTATTTTTCACGAATTGATGGCTCAGAGTGTCCTCTGAGACGAAAATTCGGGGCAAATCCAGCCGAAAAGCACTCAAAAGATGCCTCGTGAGCTGATTTTTCTCATTAGCTTATTTAGAATGACGAGAATTTAGAAGTCCCCTAAACACAAACAACACAAACAACACACACATGAATAAACTAGCCACATACGTCGGTATCGCGCTCCTCGCCCTCGGCGGCAGCATGACAGCCCAAGCCGCAGACACCATCCCTGCGACCCACCTCCACGGCTCCGTGGACATCCCGAAGAACCCGAAGAGAGTCGTCGTACTCGACTTCTCCGTGCTCGACAACATGATGAGCCTCGGAGCAGAAGCAGAAATGGCACTGCCCAAGAAGCTCATGCCAGACTACCTCGCTCAGTACCGTGACGAGAAGTATCTCGACCTCGGCTCGATGAAGGAGTTCAACCTCGAAACGGTGAACGCATTCAAGCCTGAGCTCATCATCATCTCCACACGCCAGAGCGACCACTACGAAGAGCTCTCCAAGATTGCTCCTGTCTACGTCGTCGACCGCATGGCAAAAGACCAGATGGCCGAAGCGAAGAAGAACATCGAGGTGATGGGCAAGATCTTCGGAAAAGAAGCAGAAGCCGCGAAGGCACTCGCTGAGCTCGACGCCTCCCTCGCCGCTGCGACAGAAACAGCTGCAAAGAGCGGCAGAAAAGCCCTGTTCATCATGGTGAACGACGGCAAGATCAGCGTGTTTGGCTCGAAGAGCCGCTTCGCCTCCCTGCCCTTCGACTCCATGGGCGTCGGGCAGTCCGATCCTAGCATCCAGCCAGACAAGTACGGCCAGCTCGTGAACTACGAATACATCGCCATCAAGAACCCTGACATCATCTACATCCTCGACCGCAGCAAGGCCATAGGCGAACAAGCTGGCTCTAGCAAGCTTCTTGCGAACCCCCTCGTGAAAACCACGAAGGCGGTAAAGAATGGTAAAGTCGTCATGCTCGACCCAGCACTGTGGTACATCACAGGCTCTGGCATCGAGTCGATGAAGACCATGATTAAGCAGATCGCTGAAGGGCTGAAGTAATCATCATCGCCCCCATGACTTTTATACCCCACCACTGGACTTTCTAGCGGTGGGGTTTTTTCTACTCATTTTCTATAAAAACAATATCATGAAATCACGCCCACAACACGCACTCACCCTCCTCCTCTGCCTCATCATGACACTCGTCAGCAGCCTGCATGCCGAGACCGTCAGCATCACGCATATGAAAGGCACTGTAGATGTAGCGAAGAACCCGAAACGCATCGTCGTACTCGACTACGCGGCACTCGACACCATACAGACCCTCGGTATCGAAGCCGAAGTCGCCCTTTCGAAGCAGACCCTGCCTGCCTATCTCTCACGCTACAAGGACGCTCGCTACCCCGATCTGGGCTCCTTAAAGGAGTTTAATCTGGAAACCATCAGCTCCTTTAAGCCAGATGCCATCTTCATCTCCATGCGACAGGCAAACTACTACGATGAACTCGCAAAAATAGCCCCCGTCATCCTCGCAGACTCGACCGCACGTGATTCCATCGACGAGATCAAGAAGAACATCAATACGGTGGGAACGATCTTCGGCAAGGAAGCAGAATGCGCCACCCACCTCGCCGCGATAGACGCGCTGATTAGCAAGATCAAGGCAGGAGTCAGCAGCAGCAGCGGGAAGAAAGCCCTATTCATCCTCGCAAACGATGGGAAAGTCTCCGCCTACGGCAAGGGAAGCCGCTTCGGCATGGTGTACGGAGTACTCGGCTATGAGCAAGCGGGAGAACCTATCGAAGTTAGTACCCACGGCAAACGCGTGAACTATGAGTACATCGCGATTGCGAATCCAGACATCATCTTCGTGCTGGACCGCGCCGCAGCCATAGGACGTGGAGCTACGCTGGAAAACTTCGCAAAAAACCCTCTGATTAGCCGCACCAAGGCCGCAAAAAATGGCGGCATCATCGCACTCGATTCACAGGTCTGGTACCTAGTCGGAGGCGGGATAACAGCATTCAACACGATGCTGAAAGAAGTCGAGAAGTCCCTGTAGGGGATCTTGCAAAATTAGTCCGAGCAGAAAGCTAGTCTCTAAAATGAGCGAAACAGCACGCCTTTTGCCGCATTTTGGCGAGAATTTACAGCTTTTTGGGCTTACATAGCTCGCTATGCGCGCCCAAACGCCGCAAATTATCATCCAAACTGCAAGCAAAATTCGAAGCTGCTAATTTTGCAAGGTCCCCTGTAGGACACCTAAATGGGCTCCTACTACCGCGCGCGACAGCGCGACACTTTTCTCACCGATGAAAGCGCGAAAGCATCATGCCGAGAAGAAGCGAAAACAAGCACTCATTTATTAAAGCTTGATATATTCATACTATTTCGCTAGGATATCCTCTGATATGAAAACTTTTTTTACTAAGAAACTGAGACTAGCTGCTAGCGCAGTCATGACGACACTCGCTACCGCGACTCTCTTGTCCTGCGGAGGGAGTGATAGTGGTGATTATGATGATACTACTCCTTATTTCCCCGAGTTCAGTATAACGGGCTTTGAGCTGTCGGGCTCTATAGAAATTGAAAACTATTCAGAAAGTTTTGCCTTCTATTATAACCGTATTGTCTCGATTTACTTCATCGACGATACCTACGCGCAAATCACCTATGATGATGCGTCTACCGCGACTGTCGACTATGAATACACTCCATACGACTCTGATACTGCATTAATTAGCCTCAGAGTTCCTGCAGCTCTTACATCTGAAATAGGAGCAGAGGAATATTATGTCTTAACGCTTGAGAACCCATCATCTCACTTTAGAGTGCAGCTCGGACTGGATAGCTGGTATCAGACGCGTACATACGAGTACTATTTCTATGCAGAGGATGGATTCTTAGAATTCTATTATGCTGAGTAATCCAGCCTAGAGAAATAAGCACCTCTCCTCCTCCCCCTTCGCGTGATGCGTGAAGGGGTTTTTTTATAAATGATATCTATAAAAGAATGGGTGGACAAGCCGCGTAAACTAGGTTAGGATGTTATCAACAGAAAGCGACGCAACAACTCATCGAGTTCTTGAAATCGCTTTAATTTCTATCAACTATCGCCCCTCCCATGCCCTTAACACAATCCATCATCACAGGCTCGCCCGCCTACGACGCTTGCCGAGTAGAATGCTCCGAGTTCTCCACCGAGAGCTCCAGCCTCCGCGACTGGATGATACAGCTCCATGTCACCGACACGCGCGTGAAGTTCGAGCAGCAGCTCAGCACGCTGGCTGCCGCCTTCGAAGAGTTCAAAGCCGACCACCCCGAGGCAGCCGTCGTCTTCACACGCGTCTTCATGAGCGATGCCGCGAACCAAGAAGCACAGGTACGCGCCGCCATGGGCGAGCAGGCAGGCGCGCTCTCCCTCATCGAGCAGCCCCCACTCGACGGCAGTAAGCTCTCGATCTGGTGCTACCTCCAGAGCGGGGCGAACGAAACAGGCAAGGGCTGGCACTACGATGCAGCGAGTAATACATGCAGCAGCCAGCAGGGCGATCTGCGCCACATCTGGACAGGCTCTGCACGCAAGCAGGAGGGGAACTCGCACGAGCAGTGCCTCGCCCTCTTCGAAGACTACAGCGCCATGCTCGAAGCTCAGGGAGCGAGCCTGTACGCCCATGCCGTGCGCACATGGATCTTCGTCCAGAACGTCGACGTGAACTACACAGGAGTCGTCACAGGGCGTAATGTCCACTTCGATGAGAAGGGACTCGTCCCTGGGGATCACTTCATCAGCAGCACAGGCATACAGGGCAGGAGCAGCGATCACCGCGAACTCGTCCACCTCGACACCTACTCCATCGCAGCAATCCCTTCTGAGAGCGTACAATTCCTCTACGCCCCCGACTACCTCGACCCCACGCATGACTACGGTGTGCGCTTCGAGCGCGGGACAGCCATACACTACAGCGATCGCATCGTCAGCTTCATCTCGGGCACAGCTAGTATCGACAACAAGGGCGCAGTCGTCCACGTCGGCGACATACAGGCGCAGTGCCAGCGCATGTGGCAGAACGTCGAAGCCCTGCTCGCCGAAGCAGGAGCGACGATGGACGACAGCATGCAGATGATCATCTACCTGCGCGACATAGGCGACTATGAACTCATCGAGGAGCTCTTCGAAGCGCGCTTCCCCCATGTGCCGAAGGTCATCGTACATGCGCCAGTGTGCCGCCCTACATGGCTCATTGAGATGGAGTGCATCACCATGCACGCGGTTAAATAAGCTCCTCCCCCTCTTAAGATGAATCTCCTCATACTACGTATCGTCCAGTGGCTCTTACATCATAGGCAGCAGCCTCGCCATAGCAGGCCTCATCATGCAGTGCATCACGTGTAATCGCTTCGTCTCCCCGACGACGGCAGGCACGATGGAATGGAGCAAGCGCCCCCCTACCCCCCCTCGTGAAAACCACGAGGGCGGTAAAGAATAGCAAGGTCGTCATGCTTGACCCAGTACTGTGGTACATCACAGGCTCTGGCATCGAGTCGATGAAGACCATGATTAAGCAG
>CAYJNX010000166.1:0-5195 GCA_964371525.1 uncultured Akkermansia sp.
TCGTCGTATTCCTCAAGATAGTAGTCACCGTTATCGGGGGCGCTCTTATAGTGCTCGTAGGTGAGCTTTAAGTAATCCTGAATCGCGTAGAGATAGTAGGCGAAGGCCTGTATTCCCATACATGCCAAGTCTTCGCAATAGCACTGTAGCCCTCTTTCTTCCATCATCCCGCAGGCCTGTGCTCGGTCGACGTGCAGAAAGTGCTTCGCCGCCCAGTGGGCATCGAGATCATCGGGACCATGTGGGCAGATGTCTTCATAGCAGGGGATGGGGAGATTCATGCTTTTATTATGGCACAGCCTTGGAATAGCTCAAGAAAAAAGAGCAGCCTTGCGATGCTGCAAGGCTGCTGTAATCAAGTGAATTAGGGGACTCTCTCTCCCTTATGCAGCCTTCTTCTTGAAGAGTGAGGCGGTGAAGTTACGCATGCGGGCAAAGATGGAGTAGAGTGCTGGCACCATGAAGATACCCCAGACCGTGGCGAGTAGCATACCGAAGAAGGTCGTGATACCGATTTCCTGACGGCTGGCTGCTCCAGCTCCTGTAGCGATGACCATGGGGAATACACCACAGAGGAAGGAGATCGCTGTCATGAGTACCGCGCGGAATCGCTGCTTCGCACCACGGATGGCAGCCTCGCAGACAGGCGTGCCGCGCTCGTGCTCGTCCTTCGCGAACTCGACGATGAGCACAGCATTCTTCGACGCGAGGCCGATGAGCATGAGGATGCCGAGCTGCACATAGATGGAGAAGCTCAGACCGAAGAGCTGTGCACCCATCAGCGCGCCTAGCGTCGCCACACTCACGGAGAGTAGTACAGGGACAGGAGTCGTCCAGCTCTCGTACTGCGCGACAAGGAAGAGGTAGGCGAAGATGACCGCGAGGAGGAGCAGATAGCCTATCTTACCCTCATTCTGCCTTTCCTGATAGGACAGGGCTTCCCATGCGGCCTGCCATTGAATATCACGTCCCGCTTCTCGCTCTATCTTATTCTGCTCAGCGAGAAGATCGCTGATGAGAGTCATGACTTCGCCAGAGCTGACGCCACTGGAGGGGATGACACTGATCGCTGCACTCATGAGCTGCTCGAAGCGTTCATAGCTAGGAGGCCCCATCTTGTAGGACAGGGAGCACACGGCACTGAGAGGTACCATCGCGCCGCTGTCGCTGCGCACGAGTACGTTGAGGATATCATCAGCGGAGCGGCGACTATCGGCCGTCGCCTGCATGATGACCTTGAAGCTGAATCCATTCAAGGTGAAGTCATTGATGTAGCTTGATGCCATGAGGCTCTGGAGCGTGTTGAAGATGGTCTTCACTGGAATGTTCATGGACTGCGCCTTTTCACGATTAATCTCCAGATGGATCTGTGGCGTCTCTGCAGTGTAGTTACTGCGTGTCATAGCGACGAGCTGGCGGCCGCTGCTGTCGCGGTAGCTCTTGAGCTTCGCATCGAGCTCCTTCACCATGGAACTGAGATCCTGAGGGGTGGCATCACCCGATGCTTGGAGCACGAGGGATACACCGCCTGCGATGCCGAGCCCCTGAATGGCTGGTGGTGTCTGGGCGACGATGAGGGCTTCTGGGATGTCAGCGCAGACCTTGTTTACGAGTGCTTGGATACTCTTCACATGGAGATCGTCAGTGGGGCGTTCATCCCATGGGTCGAGAATCACGATGAGCATACCGACGTTTTCCCCCGCGGCGACGAAGCTGAAACCGGCACTAGCGAAGACATGGTTCACACCAGGTATCTTCGAGATGCGGCTTTCTATCTCACGCACGACTGCGTCTGTACGCTGCTTCGCTGTCGCTGTACCTTCCAGCATCACCATGACAAAGAGCGTGCCCTTGTCTTCCACAGGGACGAAGGAATTACGCAGCTCGGAGGGCATGATGAGGCGTAGAGGGTTCGCGCTCGCATCCACATTCTTCTGGGCTTCGGCTTGCTTTTCCTTGATGAACGCCATCTTCTCCTCTTCGCTCATCTTGTCCATGCCTGTGATCTTCGCGAGTGTTTCCTGAGGGATGCCCTTGAAGTAGAAGTAATTTCCGCCTGCGACGACAAGCATAATGAGTACGGTCAGCCATGCGTTGCGCACGAGGAGGCGCGTGCCCGCCATGTAAATCTTGCGGCAGAAGTCGAGAATCCAGTTGAAGGGGGCGAAGATGTAGGAAGAGACGCTTCGAGTGCCCTGCTTGGGCTCACGCAGCAAGAGCGCGCAAAGTGCTGGCGAGAGGGTGAGGGCATTAAATGTCGAGATGCAGAGCGCGATACACATCGTGACCGAGAACTGCGTGTAGATCTTACCGACCATACCGCCGTAGAAGGCGATAGGCACGTACACAGCCAGCGTTACGAGCGTCGTGGCGATGACGGCACTGGTGATCTGCTGCATCCCCTTGATTGTCGCTTCCTTCGCATCGAGCTTTTCCTCGTGCATGAGGCGCGTGACGTTTTCTACCACCACGATGGCGTCATCGACGAGTGAGCCAATGACGAGGATGAGTCCGAACATCGTCAGCACGTTGATGCTGTACCCCAGCACGAACATGACGGTGAAGGCTCCGAGTAGAGATACTGGGATACAAACGACGGGAATGATGGTCGCGCGCCAGTCTTGCAAGAAGACGTAGGTGACGAGCACCACGAGGGAGAGGGCGAGAACGAGCGTGATGATGATTTCCTTCATCGTCGCTTCAATGGCGCGTGTCGGATCATAGCTCATCGACCAGCTCACACCTTCGGGGAAGCTAGCTTCGAGCTCATGAATGACCTCCTTCACGCGTTCGACAGTCTCGAGGGCATTCGCCTCATTCGTACGAGAGATACGCACACCGACAGCATCTTTTCCGTCGAAGCGGGTGTAAGCACTGTTTGCCTCTGCACCGAGTTCGATGGTTGCGATGTCGCGCAGGCGAGTGACATGCCCATCGCTACCGCTCTTCACGATAATGTCGCTGAATTCTTCTGCCGTCTTAAGGCGACCAGTCGCCGTGATGGTGAAGGTCGCTTGTGAATCAATATCCTGAGAGCCGACTGAACCAGCTGCGGCCTGAATGTTCTGCTCGGTGATAGCCTTGCTCACATCGGCATGTGTGATACCCAGCGCACTCATGCGCGTGGGGTTCATCCATATGCGCATCGCGTAGCTGCGGTTGCTCATAATGGCAGATTCGGAGACGCCTGGTACACGACCGAGGCGGTCACGGACATTCGCTCGCACCCAGTTCGTGAGCTCAAGGTCAGAGATCTTCGAGGGATCGCCCATGAAGGACATGGTGCAGAGCATATCGCTGCTGCGCTTGTGTACCTGATAGCCCGTTTGCTTGATCTCGGCGGGAAGCTTAGACTCGACACGGCTGATGGCGTTCATGACGTTCACCTGAGCCATGTCGTCATTACTGCCAGCGGCGAAGACGAGTGAGAGGCTGTAGGTGCCATTGCTGGTGCTCTTTGAGGAGAAGTACTCTAGATCTTCTAGGCCGATGAGCTGCTCTTCGACGGGGGCGGCGATGACCTGCGCGAGTTCTTCTGCACTTGCTCCTGAGTAGGTCATGTTCACCGAGATAGTGGGAGGAGAAACCTGAGGATACTCTGCGATGGGGATCTGCGTGACGCAGATGATACCCGCAAGCATCATGAGGATGGAGACGACGAAAGCGAACTTTGGACGCTTAATGAAGAATAGTGAAAACATGAAATGTGTTTAGGTATGATGGATAAGAAAGATTTCTGATAAACCGGAGGACTGTTATTGCTGGGCGGTGCTGACCTTTGCGCCGTGGGCGAGCTCGGAGAACTTCGAGCAGATGATTTCATCGTCGGCTGTGATTCCCTTGTAAACTACCGTGACACCTTCATCATTTGTTGCGCCTGTGATGATGGCGGTTTTTACCGCGCGACCGTGGCGGATGACGTAGACGTAGTATCCTTCGCTATCCGTCTGTACCGCGATGGCAGGAATGCCCATCTGCTTGAACTCAGGCTTGCGCTTCATTTCTATGGTCACGACTGCTCCTGACTTCAGGATACCGTCGGGATTCGGGAAGACTGCCCAGCAGTTCTGCGTGCCTGTGCCTGTCTGAATGAGGTTGTCGACGAACTCAATATCACCTGGACTATTATACCTCTTGCCCGACGCTCCGACGAGGGTGAGTTCTACCTCCTCTTGCATCTTCTTCGCGCTGCCAAAGTAGGAGAGAATATCCATCTCGCTCAGCGAGAAGCGCGCGTACATGGGGCGTACCTGCAGGAGTGTCGCCATGTTGTAGTCACTCTTGATATAGCTGCCTTCCGTGTAGTCGATACGGCCGATGATGCCGTCAATGGGGGCTTCTATCGTACAGCGTGAGAGGTCATCTCGTGCGATGAGAAGCTGTGCTTCCGCGGCTGTTTTCTGCGCGACGAGCCTGTCATGGGAGAGCTGTGCCATTTCCACTTCGTTGAGACTGGTGGCAGCGCGCTCCATGAGGAACTTCTGTCTATCCCATTTTCTCAGGGCTTCCTTGATCTGGACTTCGAGCTGGATTATTTTCGCTTCCTGAGCTTTTACTGTCGCTAAGTAGCGCGTGTCGTCGATGCGGAAGAGGATATCGCCAGCCTTCACTTCCGAGCCTTCGATGAAGGCAATT
The DNA here is from genome assembly GCA_964371525.1 of uncultured Akkermansia sp. Taxonomy (GTDB): domain Bacteria; phylum Verrucomicrobiota; class Verrucomicrobiia; order Verrucomicrobiales; family Akkermansiaceae; genus Akkermansia. The sequence continues at coordinate 4,636 of CAYJNX010000166.1, forward strand.
TCTTCGAGGAGACCCTCAATCTTTGGTGTGATATTGACCTGGCGTACCTCTTCGAGGCGTGCGCCTTTGCTTGTTAAAACCGTCGGATCTGCGATGAGCTGAGGTTTCTGCGCGGTGACGGATACAGGGGGTAGGGTGTCATTGAGCGTCGGTTTGCCATTCTCCTCGCTGCTGCTATCTTGTCGCATCTTGGGATTCACGACACTTCCTACGCGTATCTTATGCGCACCGTCGATGACGACGATCTCCCCTTCTTCTACTCCTGAGTAGACGCTCTGGTTCACACCCTGCACTGTGCCGACGGTGACGCTACGGCGCGAGATCTTGTTCTCCTTGTCGACGAGGTAGACGTATGCCCCTGTGGAGTCGTAGTGAATAGCTGTCAGGGGGAGCATGCCCACTTCTTGACGCGAGTTCAGGCTGATGATGACTTCACCCACGCCTGCATGGGTGAGCTGGCCTTCGGGGTTAGCAAACTCTGCCCACAGCGTGAAGGAGTCAGTGTCTTCACTGAGCTGGCTGTCAATGATGCTGATCTTCCCCTTGTTCGGCAGAATGAA
>CAYJNX010000167.1:0-5145 GCA_964371525.1 uncultured Akkermansia sp.
GTATCCTCGCCGTTCTTGGTTCAATCGGCTATCCGCTCGTGATGAGTCAGCGTAACGCTGGTGACCGAGCTAAAGCTCAGGAGAATCTAAAGCAAGTAGGTTCCATGCTAAAGGCATTCCGTGATGATAATTCAAGCTATCCCTCCGACGAGACAGCAGATACTCTTCTCGACGAAAAGCCTGAGTTCAACTTCGGAGACCTCAAGGGCAACAACTCCAACGCCTACTTCCGTCAACTCTTCTACAACTCCGCAAACACAAGCGAAAAGGTCTTCTTCGCGAAGATTGAAGTCGACGGTAAGCAGACAGCAGAAGGCGATGATAAGATCGCAAATGGTCAGGCTCTCGAACCAGGTGAGAACGGCATGTCCTACGTCATGCAGAAGAATACCGAAGATCCAGCGATGAAGAACGGTGTCTCCGGTAACCGTCCTGTCCCTCTCGCTGCTACTTCTCTCTTCCCATCTAAGGATCCATACGTCGCAGACGATATCAAGATCGACTACACTTCCTTCCTTGGTAACTTCCTTGTCTATAACACAGACAGCTCGATTACCAATCCTAAGGATGACATCAAGGAATCTGACGAAAACGACGAAATGGGACGCTTCGCAGAAGGAAAATCACTCTATCCAGAAGATCGCCGCGGTCGCAGTACAGCTGGTAAGTACATGATCCTCACTCCTGAGTTTTAATAATTTTACCTACAAATAACCTATTCTCTCTCCCCTTGATACGCGCTTCTGATTATTTCGGAAGCGCGTATTGTCTTTCTTGCAGAATTAGTCCGAGCAGAATGCTTATCTTGGAAATGAGCTAAACAGCACGTCTTTTGCTGCATTTTGGCGAGAATTTACAGCAAACGCTTGCTGGGTGATGAAATGTATGGCTTCACTCTATGTGGCAGAATGGTCACATATGCTTAGTGATTTGTGACGATTCTGCCCAGTAGAGGCTTCTCACTTGACCGCTGGGCAGGGGAGTGGTAGAAGGGAGATAGTGAAGATACAACACTTCAAATAACATGAAAACATCCTCCATATCATCGATCCTCTCGCTTGCTGCCATGGCAGCAGCTCCCGCATTAACCTCCTGTTCCTCTTCTGCTCTTCCCTCTGCTATTAGTGAAGGCTTTTATAACAGTACGACTTCAGGCTTGCATATCAAGCTTGCAGGACGCTACGATGCTGGCTCATTAGGCCTATCTGCCTCCGTGATGGAGATCGTAGCTTATAATGCGGCTAATGGCTACGCTTACGCTGTTAATGGCTTGACGGGAAAGTTGTCTATTCTCCATGTCAGCGCGATGACGGGCGCTGTCATCTCCGCCTCAGAGATAGACGTGAAAGCTGCTGTCAAGGGGCGTGACGCAGGATTTAATTACAAGGACATGACGAGCGTCGCAGTTGCCCCCGATGGGAAAAGTCTTGCCATCGCCCTCCAAGGCAAGCGTCACACGGACACAGGACGTGCCGCCATCTTTTCCTGCGCCGCTGATGGTAGCCTCAGTCTGCTAGATGTTATCACTATAGGCGTGCAGCCTGATATGATTTGCTATGCTGATTCTAATACGATACTCTCAGCGAACGAAGGCGAAGCGCGTAAAGGCTATGAGGGTGAAATCGATCCTAAGGGCGGCGTGAGCATCATCAATATTAAAGAACGCAGCTGTGTGAACATAGGCTTTGACGCCTTCGATAGTCCAGCGATGCGTCAGAAGCTGCTTTCTAGAGGTGTCCTGCTGAAGAAGGGGGCTCTGCCCTCCCTAGACTTAGAGCCCGAGTACATCACCGTCGTGGGAAACAAAGCCTACATCTCCTTACAGGAGGCTAACGCAATCGCCGTGCTTAACATCTCTCAGAAGCGCATGGAGAATGTCTACGGCTTGGGCTTCGCTGATTATGGTCGCGTAAAAGTCGACCTCGGCGCGAAGGATAAAACCTATGCCCCACGCAACTTCCCTGGTGTCTACGGTGTGCGCATGCCTGATGCCATAGCCTCCTACCAAGTGGGTGGCAGCACCTACATCGTCACCGCCAATGAAGGCGATGGTCGCGAGTGGGGAGACTACGAAAACGAAGTGAAAGTGAACCTTAAGGATAAAGAAAGCTCCCCCGCAGGGCATATTCAGCCTTCACAGTTCACAGGAAAGCGGGGTAAAGTAACCCTTCTCAACACAGAGAGCATGGATGGACTCGATGAGAAGAAGGATTACCTCTTTGGTACGCGCTCTTTTAGCATCTTCCGTGTGACGGGCAGTGGTCTGCAGCTGGTATTTGATAGTGGCAGCCAGTTTGAAGAAGTGGTGGCAAATACGCTCGCTCACGCTATCCCTCTGTCAGGTGACAAACTGGGACTGGATGATAGATCGGGCAAAAAGGGACCAGAACCTGAAAGTGTCACACTGGGGAAAATTGCGAACAAAACCTATGCATTCATCGCCCTTGAGAGAGCAGGCGGTATCATGGTCTATGATATCACACGCCCGCAGGAAGCTCGCTTTGTGAACTACTTTAACAGCAGAGATTTTAAAAACATATCGATGATGAACGACGAGGATGGAGATCCTATCGCCATCACGGGTGGTGACATCTCGCCTGAGGGATTGTCCTTCATTAGTGCTGCTGAGAGCAAGACTGGCAAGCCTATGCTGCTCGTGGCTAATGAGCTATCAGGGACAGTGATCGCACTGGAGCTTACTTCTTTATAATATAGATAGCAGTTTGCTAAGACAGGAGAGCCTCTCGATCTATGTTCGAGAGGCTCTTTTCATTCAACGACTGCTAGGATAAGAATGGAATATTCTTGACGCTGTAGCGAGTTCTTGATACGCTACTTCCTCATATGAAGCGCGTACTCATTATAGGGGCAGGTCTCGCGGGTAGTACCCTAGCGAGGAGTCTAGCCGATGCTGGGGTGGCCTCGCTGCTTATCGACAAGCGAGAGCATGTGGCCGGTATGTGTTATAGCTCGCGAGATGAGGAGACGGGGGTGGATGTGCATCGCTTCGGCCCTCATATTTTCCATACGAGCAGTGAGCGCGTCTGGGATTTCGTTCAGCGATTTGACCAGTGGTATTCCTTTATTAATCGAATCATGGCGAAGAATGCGAAGGGTGTTTTCTCCATGCCTATTAATCTTCATACGATTAACCAGCTTTTTAATGAATCCCTTAGTCCCAGCGAGGCAAAGGCCTTCATCGAAAGCAAGCAGGACAAGAGTATCACGAATCCTGCGAATGCCGAGGAACAGCTGCTGCGCTTTGTCGGCACTGAGGTGTATGAGACATTCTTCCGCGATTACACGATTAAGCAGTGGGGGCTGCATCCCCGCGAGCTGAGCGCTGATATCATTAAGCGCATCCCTGTGCGCTTTAATTATGATGCTAACTATTACTTCGACAAGTATCAGGGCTTCCCCATGAGTGGCTACACACAGTGGATCTCTCGCATGCTGGAGCATGAGCTCATTGAGGTCCAGCTAGGGGTGGAATACTGCAAAGAGATGAACCCAGAGTTCGACCACGTGTTCTTCTCTGGACCTCTGGATGAATATTTTAACTACTGCGAGGGTGAGTTAAGCTACCGTACGCTAGACTTCCGCTACGAGCGCGGCGAGGGGGATATGCAGGGCTGCGGCTGTCTGAACTACACGGATATGTCCGTGCCATTCACGCGTGGGCATGAGCATAAGTACTTCTCCCCGTGGGAAAGCCATGAGAAGAGCGTTGTAGTCTATGAGTACAGCCGCGAGGCGACCCGTGACGATGATCGCTTCTACCCGAAGCGCACGGACGTGGATATGGAGACGCTGAAAAAATACGTCGCACTCGGTGATCAAGAAGATGGGGTTTCCTTCATCGGACGCCTCGGCTGCTACCGATACTTTGATATGCACCATGTTATCGAGGTTTCGCTCGATTATGCAGATTCCTATGTCGCGTATAAGAATGGGACGAGTGAATGTCTATCTCACTGGGCATTTGCGCCGTTGTAAACGATTTTTTACAGAAATAAATTTTATTTTCACCCCCGTTTTTCCAAGAGAAGAGCGGGGGTTGTTTTGTTTTTGAAACAAATTAGAGGGAATAGAGAGAATGACTTAGCGCGAGTGTGTCGGAAATGACACATTGGCTGCGACTTTCGTGACGATTGATTCACCATAGGATTCTTGTCAGAATGACGATTTTGCTGTTTACTGTGTGCATCGAAGCACTGCTTCGGAAAAAAAGAACAGACACTCCACATATACTAACGCATATGAATCACAAGACACTCATTACGCTCGCCCTTGCTCTGGGAACCACAGGCCTCAGCCTCGGTCAAGAAGAAGCCGCAGCTCCTGCTTTCAATTTTAACAAATGGCTTCCTGAGCGTTTCGCATGGTTCGACGCCGAGCGTGACAATGCTGAGAATCCCTACATCCAAGAAGTCGATCTCGCCTTCCGTGCCCAGTGGCAGATGAACTGGCTTGATCCTTCAGGCGGTGATGATCGCCTCATGGGTGGTGCTGACGGTCGCCCAGAAAGCTACAATAGCGAATTTCGCCGCTTCCGCGTCGGTGCGAAGGCAAAGGTATTCAATCACTTCAAGGTCGAAAGCATCTGGAATGTTGGTGGTGTTCAAGGCGCGTCAAAATACAGTGATAACGACTGGAACGCAGGTCAGACCACAGGTCAGCTCGATTCATTCTCCATCACAGGCACGTTTGACCCAGTTTCCATTGAAGTAGGTAAGTTCAAGGCTGCATACACAGCGGAATACTCCACTTCTAGCTCAAAGATCAACACGATCGAGCGTTCCTTCATCACAAACCAGCTCACCGCTGACAAGCTCTACGGTATCTCCATCAAGAACAGCGACAAGAAGGCTAAGTTCGGCTGGCAGCTCGGAGCATGGGCAAACAGCGCTCGTGACAACCACTGGGCAAACCCAGATCTCAATGACGATTCCTCCTACATGTTAGGTGCTACGCTCAGCATGGCTACAGGTGAAATGGGACGCCTCACACTCGGTTACATGCACAGCTTCGCTGAATTAGACGCAAGTGGCGATGTTGAAACAGGTAACGATGTTGACTACAATGGTCCTGGTGCTCAGGACGTGATCTCCCTCAGCTGGCAGGGTAAGACAGATAAGATGACAT
>CAYJNX010000168.1:0-5139 GCA_964371525.1 uncultured Akkermansia sp.
GCAGGTGGTCGGACCACCTGCACCGCCTCTAGGCAAAGCCAGAATTGTGCTGGTGGGTGGGATGCTGGGATGTTGTTTTCTGTGGGAAACGCGATGGCGTTTACCGCTGTTCTTGTCGCGCGCTTCGCGTTGACGTCGGTAGGGATCAGCTGCCCTGCGGTCGGTGCGGTTCAAGGGTTTGTCGCATGGTTCTGTCATGCGTCAGCGCGCTTTCTTCCGCTTGTTTCTGTAGCTGTTCTTGCATGCGGTAGGGGGGCTCTCCCTGTTCTCTGCTCGCCGCGAGGCTGGCGTATGTGCCGTCTTCTTGCAGGATGAAGGCTTGCTGGTTGTCTCGGAAGCAGGTGTCGAGTATGTCGCGCGCTCGCTGTGCTAGTTTCTGGTCGAGTAGCGGGATCATGAGTTCTACGCGTTTGTCGAGGTTCCTGCTCATCCAGTCCGCACTGGCGATGTAGGTGAGCGGGTGTCCTCCATTATGGAAGCTAAGGATGCGCGCATGTTCTAGATAGTAGTCGAGGATGCTGGTGATGCGGGTGTTCGCCCGCGCGTTTTCCGTGCTGGGTAGCCAGCAGCAGATGCCACGTATGTTTAGCTGTATCTGGACTCCTGCTTCCGCAGCTTTGTCTAGGGCGGTGATGATTTCTCTGTCGTTCAGGGAGTTCATTTTTCCTTTGATTTCCGCGTGTTCTCCCACGCAGGCGCGCGCGGTTTCGGCTTCGATGTGTTCGATGAGGCGTTTTTTCATCATCGCGGGCGAGGGGAAGATGCGTCTGAAGCTGGTGAGCTGGGTGAGGCCTGTGACGGAGTTGAAGAATTGTGATGCGTCCGCGCCGAGTTTGTCGTCACAGGTGAGTAGTGACATGTCGACGTAGATGCGGGCGGTGGATTCGTTATAGTTGCCTGTGCCGAAGTGGCAGTAGCGTTTCAGTCCGTCGGCTTCGCGTCTGACGATGAGGAGGACTTTTGCATGGGTTTTAAAGCCTTTCACGCCGTAGACGACTTGGACGCCTGAGCGTTGTAATAGTTCTGCTTGGTCGAGGTTGTTTTGTTCGTCAAATCTGGCTTTGATTTCGACGAGGGCGGTGACTTGTTTTCCGGCTTCGGCTGCGCGGCAGAGGGCGCGGATGAAGCGTGAGTTTTTCGCGGTGCGGTAGAGGACTTGCTTGATGGCGATGACTTGCGGGTCTTCTGCGGCTTCTTCGATGAGGCGTACGACGGGTTCGTAGGATTCGAAGGGGTTGTAGAGCAGGATGTCGCCTTGCACGATGTTTTCAAACATGCTGATGTGCGTGTCGACGTGCTGTGAGTCGAAGGGTTTCCACTGGGGGGCTTTGAGCTTTTCATGTCCGCTTTCAAAGGCCATGCTCATGAGGTCTGTGAGGCGTAGCGGTCCTGGTATGAGGTAGATGGAGCTGCTGCGCGCGCCGATGATGGTGGCGATGCGCTGGCGGAAGATGATGGGGGTGGCGCTGGGGATTTCGAGGCGTACGCAGTCGGAGAACTTGCGCGCGACGAGTACTTCGGACATGCCTTCGACCATGTCGCCTTCTTCGTCTTCGAGGATGATGTCGCCGTTGCGCGTGAGGCGGAAGGGGCTTTTGTAGAGGAGTTTCTCAGCGGGGAAGAGTTCGTGGGCGTATTCGAGGACGAGGTCTTCGAGGAGGATGTAGCGGTGTTTTCCTAGGCTGGGGAGGTGGATGCGGCGGGGGAGACCTTCGGGGAGGACGATGGCGAGGAAGCGGCTGTCGTTTTCTTCTTGGCTTCTTAGTTCGAATCCGAGGATGAGTTTCAGCGAGGGGAGCGGGGTGTGTGGGTGGTCTCCGAGCGCGATGAGGGTGAGTGCTGGGGCGATCTGGAGGTGAAAGGTCTGGCTGAGGTCGAGTCGCTGCGCGTCGTCGAGCTGCTGGATGTCGACGGGGTGGAGGTCGTGTTCTTCCATGGCTGGCAGGAGCATCTGGTTGTAGATGTCGTACTGCTTGTTCACCATGGCGGAGGCGCGTTCTTGGATCTGGTGGAGTTGTTCTCTGGGGCTGAGTCCGCAGAGGTCGGGGCTGTGGTTCCCAGATTGTTCCATGAGCATGAGACCGCCGACGCGTACTTGGAAGAATTCGTCGAGGTTGCTCGCAGAGATGGCGAGGAATTTGATGCGTTCGAGGAGGGGATTTTCTGCGCGTCCTGCGAGGCTGATGACGCGTTCGTTAAATTCGAGCCAGGATAGTTCTCTGTTGATGTACATGGGTCAGCTTTCCGGTGTAGGGGGTAGGGGGGTGGCTTCGCGTTTCTGGACGCGGGGGAGGGGGGTGACTTCGTTCCCGTTGAGCGGGGCGCGTCTCTGGTGGACGCGGGGGGCGAGCTCGGGGCTGTTCGCATAGGCGTCGCGGAACATTTCTAGTTTCGCGTCGATGTTGTCCAGATAGTGCAGGAGCATGGCTTCAGGGGTCTTCGGGACGACGGGTGAGCCGTATTCTAGCTCGCCATGGTGGGCGGCGACGAGGTGGATGAGGTGCAGGCGCACGCGGTCAGAGGCGGGTTCGAGCTGGCTCCATTCTTGTCGGCGTTCGGGGGTGAGCAGGAAGTTCCAGAGTTTGTTGATCATTTCTATGCCGATGGGGATGTGACCGAGGAGTTCGGCGACTTCGGAGTGGGGCATGCTGAAGCCGGCTTCTTCGTATTGGTTTTCCCACATTTTCCCGCAGTCGTGGAAGAGGATGCCTGCCATGAGGAGGTCTTCGTTTACTTCGGGGTAGACGGCGCAGAGGGCTTTTCCTGCGCGCATGATGGCGCTGACGTGTTCGACGAGTCCGCCGCGTCTCGCGTGGTGGAAGTTGCGCGCGGCGGCGCAGCGTCTGAATCTGTCTTCAAAGGTGTCGAGCAGGGCGCGGCAGAGGTACTGGAGGCGTGGGTCGGTGATGCCCATGACGAGTCGCTGGATGTCTGCCCAGTCGCGCTGCTGTTTCTCCTTGAGTTCAGGCGCGCCGGCGAAGAGGGTTTGTTCTTCGTCCGCGCTGAGGGGGCGCATCTGGAGCTGTGCGGCTTCCATGCCGTAGCTGCCGAGCTGCCATGTGGCGGTGAGTTCGACGCATGCGCCTTTTTCTAGCTGCGTGCAGCTGTGGTAGCAGTCGGCGTTGTCCCATATTTTCAGCGAGAATGAGGAGCTGGTGTCGGCAAAGCTGAGGTCGAGGTAGGGTTTCCCTGTTTTTGTGACTTTGTCTACTTTCTGGGTAAGCTGTGCCCATACAGCTCCGTGTACGGCGGACTGCTCGGCTTCTTTCTTAAGATCTGCGATACTGTTCCAAAGCATAATGATGTATTAGCTATGCTAAAATCTGCTATGACTAAAGTCAAGGAGAAAGGGGGCAATGGGCGGGGCGTGACGCAAAAAAATTTCTTCTGATTTCCTTATCACCTTCGTCTCAAATCGCAGTGCTGTCCTCAGCTTCCGCGCTGCGCTCGGATCGCCAGAGAGGCATTTTGCTCTTCCGCAAAATGCTCTCTGGACTCCCATCTATGTGTTGCTTATGGGTAATTGCTTTTCGGTACGGCGGCGAGGAGCTGTTTCGTGTAGTCGCAGTTCGGGCGGTGGAAGATGTCCTCCGCGCTTCCTTGTTCGACGATGCGTCCTTTCTGCATGACCATGACGCGGTCAGAGATGTAGTGGACGACGGAGAGGTCATGCGAGATGAAGATGAGCGCGAGGTCGAGTTCTGTGACGAGTTCGCGCAGGAGGTTCAGGATCTGGCTCTGGACGGAGACATCGAGGGCGGAGACGGGTTCGTCGGCGATGATGAGCGCAGGGCGGGGGGCGATGGCGCGCGCTATGGCGATGCGCTGCCGCTGTCCGCCTGAGAATTCGTGGGGGTACTTGTGCATCTGCTCGGCTGCGAGTCCTACGCGTTCGAGGAGTTCGCCTACGGCTGCTTGTTTCTGCTGCTGGCTGTGCAGGTCATCGCGTCGCTGCTGGAGGGCTTCCAGCAAGGTCTGGTAGATGGAGAGGCGTGGGTTCAGCGAGCTGTAGGGGTCTTGGAAGACCATTTGGAAGTCGAGGCGGTGGCGGCGCAGTTCTGCCGAGGGGAGGGTGCTGAGGTTTTTTCCATCCAGCAGGATGTGTCCCGCGCTGGGGGGCTGTAGCTGCATGATGGCGCGTGAGAGGGTGGATTTCCCACAGCCTGACTCTCCGACGAGTCCTAGGATTTCGCCCTTCTCGAGACTGAAGCTGACTTCATCCACAGCGATGATGGTGTCGCGCAGTCCTCCCCAGAGGCTACGGACGGGGAAGTGGACGCTGAGTTCCTGTACGTCTAGGATGGGCATAGCGACAGTGTAGCATAGTTTATTGTGTTTCGCAAGCTCCCCCTGCCTTGACAAGGCTAGATTCCATTGTTAAGATACTTTGATTATCATGAATACCGCCATTCGTACTTTCTTCAGAATCGCAAGACGTGTTTACTTCAAGAAGCGTCATCTCTCGCATATCCCTAGTTCGGGGGTCGCGTGGAATGCTGACGAGTCACCGCGTTTGCTCAATGAGCTGATCGCTTCTGGGAAGCCCTGTATGGTAGCGCGTTTCGGCTTTGTCGAGCTAGAGTGTATCGCTTGGTATCTGGCCCATCGCGATGGTTTCAGACCATGGGAGTATATTCGTGGCCGAGCGGACTTTCCGAACTGGAGTCACGATTCTATTTTATATCTCGGGCTCAATGCTGGCTTTTTCCCTCAAGATTTGACCTTGGCAGAGCGTTTTTGCGAGCTCATGCTGGAGTCTGCCAAGGAGTTAGATGTTTTAGCCTCTTGGCTCATGTATGAGAAGCTTATTTTCCCACATGATGAGGTGCCGCGCGTGAATATTCATAATATCGAGCCCTACGATGATTCTGCTAATCCGTGGAGTCAGCATCTCGAGGGGAAGAAGGTGCTTGTCGTGCATCCTTTTGCTAAGACGATAGAGTATCAGTACACTCACAAGCGAGAGCTGCTTTTCAAAGACCCTCGTGTACTTCCTTCATTTGAGCTTAAGACTGTGCCGGCTGTTCAGAGTATGGGGGCTGTCGCTCCTGCGGGCATGGCGACGTGGTTTGATGCTTTAGAGTATATGAAGAGTGAAATAGATGCGCAGGATTATGATGTGTGTCTCCTAGGCTGTGG
>CAYJNX010000169.1:0-5099 GCA_964371525.1 uncultured Akkermansia sp.
GTTCTAGTTGCTTGAGTGATTTTCAGATACCCCCTTTTTAAGGGTCGACTATTTAGATTTATCAGAGGATTTAATATAACTAGTGCAGAGCATAACTACATTAACACAGCAACGCTGTCACCTTGTATAAAGGAGCTGGCAACTCGCTTTAAACTTCCGCTTACAAACTGCTTTTTATCCGAGAAACAGGTGCAAATGATACTAAACTACAAATTACAAGGCGACTTCAAGAAAAAGCAAGAATCTAAAAATTAAAATACTATATCGATGCGCACCATGTTTAGATGTCTGATACCAAAGTCAGGTATTATATCTCATCCTATATCAAAGCGAGCATTTTTTTATAAGAAGACGTTCTTTTCATGATCATTCACACTAAACTAAGGAGATCCCCCCATCCTAGTCCGCCTTTTCCTGAAGTAGAAACGCTTGTCATACAACAGAAAAACATCTAACAGAAAAAGTTTAGCGCGACTTGCGCCCTTCAACCACCAAAAGTGCCATATCGACTGCCTTTACGTGATTTTCGTTTCTCTTCACGCTCCTTTGCCTGAGCTTTCTTTTTCGCGTAGATATCCATTTTTCTTTTCAACTTATCAGGGTCGAGCGGTTTAATCGTAAAATCCCTCCAATATTTCAATAGAAACTCATCGCCCTCTCCTAGGACAAGCCCCTCATGATCAACCACCGTAATAACACCTCTCACAATATATGAATGCGGCACTTGATTCTTCTCCTTCGAGATAAAGCTATTTACCTTCACCGTATCATCACAACGCGTGATAATATAGAAAGGAGCTTTAATCTCATAATCTTCATAATTTTTCGTCCTCCTATCAATATATTCCTGAATAACGGCTTCAGGAATATTACCTGAGTTAGGATACCTATTATAGACAATCACCTCGATGCGAGGATCGCGCTTCATGGTCTTTATGTACTTATTGAGCTCCTTGCTTATTTCTTCTTTAGGTTCATCTAAAGTTGCTCCGAACTCTTTTAAATAATCCTCTATCCTAATGAAAAAGAAGAACTCTGCATCACGGCGCACATCATCATGCAAGAGTGGAGGGTACTTATCTAGGGCTGCTTTAACGAAGTCGCCTGAATCAGCTACAGCGGCGTTCACGTCATCAGCAGCGCATACACAAGAAAAACTAGCAAATAATGTCAACAAGAGGTATTTCATAGTAATATCAACATAATAAATGATTATTCATGTAAATCAAGCAAAAATTGTCCTGTACATCACTCTATATTCAAGCTTTCGAGAAATTATTACTTGACTTTTTTATTTAGAGCGATTATCATCTAGTTAGATAAGCGCTTAAGCTCTATCATAAATAACACAGAAAAATCCCCCAAAAGATTACAATGAACATCAAAGGAACAGAAACAGAAAAAAATCTCTTAAAGGCATTCGCAGGCGAATCCATGGCACGCAACAAGTACACCTACTTCGCTAGCATCGCGAAGAAGGAAGGCTACGTGCAGATCAGTGCCATCTTCCAAGAAACAGCGGACAATGAAAAGGAGCACGCGAAGCTCTTCTTCAAGTACCTCCAAGGCGGCTCTGCTGAAATCACCACCATGGCCGACACCGTCGTGCTCACAAACACGCGCGACTGCCTCCTCGCAGCCGCTGCTGGTGAGTATGAAGAATGGCATGACCTCTATCCTGCATTCGCAGAAACAGCTGATGCGGAAGGCTTCCCCCAGATCGCTAAGACATTCCGCGAAGTCGCGAAGGTAGAGCTCCATCACGAAGCGCGCTACCGCCGTCTCGCTGCAAACATCGACAACGACGCAGTCTTCGCGAAGACGGAAGAAGTCGAGTGGAAGTGCCGTAACTGCGGCTACATCGCCGAAGGCGATGCCGCACCAAAGCTCTGCCCCGCCTGCTTGCACCCACAGGGTCACTTCGAAGTGAACGCGGACAACTTTTAATTCGCAGGAGTATTCCTCATAATCAAAAGCCACTGGACACCGCCAGTGGCTTTTTTCTCTAGTTAGATGTTTCAGTGCACCTATGCTCGCTGACGGCGACGGCGAGCGAGCAATCCAGCGAGGGCAAGCAGGCTCAGCGTCGTTGTCGTCGGTTCAGGGATAATCGCATCATTAGGCAAGACGGTGATGTAATGACCATTCGCATCGAATGAATACACGGCACGATCATCCTGATTCCCATGAATTGTGTAAGTATAGTTCCCTTCCACCGCGTTTGTCGATCCGTCAATGATGGCAATCTGCCCCTCTTCCAGACCGTTGAAGAAGCTATCGGAGAGATAGATATTAAACTGCACGAGATCATCCATGCCAAATGTATGCCCTGCTGCGATCGTCAGCTGTGAGAAATCACTCATGCTTTCGACGTAGAAATTATAGACTGCCGCCGTGCTGATGGTAGACTGCTCGACTAGCACGTGGGCTGTAGTAGTAGCCGCCCCCATGTTCAGAGCAGAGCTCGTCCATGTCTCAGACTTCACCGAGAAGCCACCGAGCATGAAGGAGAGATCCTGAGTGCCAGCATTCACATTACCTGAGAGTGTCGCTTGTGATCCTGCGGTGCCACCCTCGGCTTCGAGCTTGATACCATTAACTGTATTCTTGATTGCTGTCGCCATCTCCGCGCCATTTTCGCCCTGTGTCGCTTTCAGCTCAGCTGTGCTTTGCAGTGTGATCACCTGATCATGGTCGTAAGACAGAGCGGTCGCATTACCATTCGTGCTATGCGCGGTAATAGACTTACCGAAGGGCTTGTCGATAGACGCACCATTAGAAAGCTGTATTGCGGTGCTATCACCATGCACACGGCTCACTCCTAAGCTCGTATTCGCCCAGTCTATATTCAGACCTTCGGAGTTACCTGTCGCCTCATTCAGGATGGTGATGCTGTTATTAATCTCAGAGAAACTCTCACCAGCGATATAGCCCACGCTAAATCCGCCTGTAGACTGAGCATCACCTGTATTAATACTCTTGTAGCTTCCGCTAATGGAGTCCACAAGACTCGCATCCGCGACGCGGAGACCGATAGCAGCCTTCGAATCATTCGTAGACACGGTCACGTCAGCATTAATACTCTCGACGCGCGTGGTATCTGGTTCTCCAGAATCGTCGGCATTCTGACCGAGACGTATCCCCGTCACCGCTCCAGCTGTCGATTCAAGAGTCACCTTGAGACCGTCGATTGCTGTTACTTTACCGCTTTCGATCGCAGCACCATTCAGCGATGCTTCCTCACCACTTATATAGATATCACCAGCTATCGTTCCGACACTCGTGCCAGCGCCTACATGAATACCGGCAGCATAGGATGAGCCTGTGCTAATATCAATATCACTATTGATACTCTCTACTCTTGTCGTATATGCTGAGTCAAGAGATTGAAGTTTGATACCGTATGTGCCACCACTTTTTGTATCGACCTGAATTTTCGAGGTAATATTCCCAGCTGAGGAATCTATCAACTCAATACCATGGATGCGCGGAGTCGCCTGCACACCTGTTAAGGTGTCGGAAGTCGTCGTGATCGTCGCCGATATATCGTTCAGGGTGGATTCTTTCGCGTAAACACCTGCGGCATTACTCCCATTTGAGTGCGTGATCATATTACCTGCGATCGTGCCAGTAATAGTAGTACCACTATTCGCAAAGATCGCATAAGAGCTGCTTGAAGAACTACTCGCGGAAATAGTAGAGTTAATATTACCTATACTAGTACCATAAAGCTCTAGCCCGTAAGCAGAATTAACGGCATATGTATTATCGACCGTTGCTGTAACCGTCGCTGTGATATTATCTATATACGCTTCATAAGCGACAATCCCTTTCGCGAAGCCAGCTGTATAATTCGTCGCTGTAAATGATCCGCCGAGATTCGTGATACGAGCGTCATCATTTACAAGAGCTCCGAGTACATTATAACCTGGCCAGCCATTCACCGCCAACTGCTCATCACTGATAGGTCTTTCTTCTAAAGTCACATCCACATCGGTCAACACATTCGTGATCACCGTTGTTCCGCGGAAGTCAATACCTCGTAGTTGGGTATATTCAGCAGATGTAACACTGTAAGTACCCGTCAATTCATCTTTTTCGTGGTGATGAGTATGCTCGGTATGCAGATTCGCAGGCGCGATCTGCGCCAGTGCAGAAGGTGTGGATGCCACTAGAAGCAGCAGTTTTAAAATTAATGTAGTTTTCATATGGGGAGGATATGGGGAGGAATTGAGTTGTTGGGTAAAACTAAAGACAAAGCCTTGTATGCTTTCAGTATTCCCTACTGATGTGATGTATTTTAAACTAAGGCACACCAATGTCAACTAAATTTATATCACAGTGTAAGACATAAGAATAAAATAACCGGAAAAAACGCAGAAAACCGCACAGTGAAAATCCCTTATAACTACAAGGATTTTAATACGCATCTAATTAAATCGTAACACATCTCGCATTGTACCTCATATCTAAAAAAGCACAATAAATAGACCAAAGAAAATAAGCCTGAGTATAATAAAATGAACTGGACTGATCCTGTGGTTTTTGCATACAAAAGTCTTATCCTATCACGCAGCAGCAATGACCCGCTGATCATTAGATCCTATTCCGTAAATTAGGAAAAGAAAACGCTTCACTTCACTCTCAATAGTTACACGCAAGAAGTCGAAGGAAAGCATATTCTCCGCCAAGCTGCTTATCCATATCTCCAGCCCATTCAATATGCACCATCAGAGGCGCGGTGACACTCTCTTGAGTATTCACAGAGGATGGGTTCGCTGTACTCGTAATGCTCGGTTTTTCCCGCCATATCACAATTTTTAGTGAAGCGCGGCACAGAGATTATTTTTTCAGCTCTCCCTCATAAGGAGACTTTGCAAAAATAGCAGCTTCGCATTTTGTAAGCAGTTTGGATGATAATTTACGACGTTTGGATGCACATAGCGAGCTATGTAAGCCCAAAAAGATACCGCCGCTTTCCTAAGAAAGCGGCGGTATACAAAGTGTAGCTTCACTTGATCAGATCAAGTCGCTATCTCACATAGCTTACGCGAATGTGGAGAGGAGCGTCTGACGCTGAGCTTCGAGTTCTGCTGGGA
>CAYJNX010000170.1:0-5058 GCA_964371525.1 uncultured Akkermansia sp.
TTGCTGGGAGTGTGAGGGCAAAGCCCTCGCGGAAGAGCTGTGCTCACAGAGCACAGCAGCGTCAGTTTCCTCATAGCTGGATGCCACACGCGCCCGCGAAGCAAACCCAGCATGACTTCCCCGCCCGAAACTGACGCGCCCCCTACCGCGCGCGACAGCGCGACACTTATCTTCCGAAGCAAACGCGATAGCGTCCGTGCGGAGAAGACGCGAAAACAAGCGCACTAGTTACCCAAGAGTCAAGCATAGCCCCCGATATGCTTGACGAGCCTTGAGCAAGGAAACGAGATTAACATACATCTCCAAAACAAAACTAGAATATTTATTTTGGGTGACACAATGTCGAAATCAGAAAAAAGCCCTACTCCAGCAAGGAGCAGGGCTCTGAAACTATATTCTTTCGCTACGAAGCTTACTTGCGACGGCGACGAATCATCAGACCAGCTAGTGCCAGCAGGCTCAGAGTAGCGGTGCTAGGCTCTGGGGCATACTGCAGCATGGGCGCATTAGTGTAATAATTCTCAGCGAGTAGTAGCGCATCATCTTCCACAAAAGCACCATTCCAGATAGAGAAGTCATCAATGTAGCCCATCGGAATCGGAGGATCAACACTATTATCTATTGCAGGTCTCTCATATGACTGAGCCTCACCCTTACTATTAACCCCTTGCGAAATACCTGATCCATAAGCAGATACGTAAGTAAGACCCAGTGAAGAGTCTACACCATTCAGGAGTGAGGTAGATGAAGATCTATTACCGTCCTTATCGACGACGATCATCGTGAGGCTATCCCCCTTGATGCTAATGCTCACATTGTACCAAGTTTTGTTATCAGTATTTGTTAAGCCACTCGCACCCACACCTGATGCGAGAGTGTTACCATCTGCAAAAACGTGGAAAGAAGAACTACCGTACTGCGCAGCAAATTTCTTACCTCCGTAGATGAAGCCTATGGCGTTACTCCAGTCGTCCCACATATTGTAGGAGAAATTAAGCGTGAAGCCTTCGCTTCCACTGATACCGGCAATCGCGCTCGTCTGATCTCCGATTTTGAAAGCAGGTCCCGACAGTCTTCCAGAGGTGCTGCCATTACCACCATAATCAGTCACAGTACCGTAATTACGATAAGCAGTACCTTGAGTAGCCTCTATATCTGTCAGAGTTACTCCACTCGTAGCGCTATTGTTTGCAAGATTATCGAGAGTATAACCTTGCCCCCCGAGAGTGTCAAAATCAAGCCCATAGATGAGCTCGCTGATGTCACGCGCTTGAACAGCACCTGCTGAAAGAGCCAGCCCAAGTAGTGTTGTTAATATAAACGATTTTTTCATAAGTTATGTGTTATCTATGCTATTACGCACATCTTTCGATGAGAAAATAGCTAATTAACAACAAGGTATCACAGCACGCCCTATATGTCAATATTTTTTTTGATGAAAAGCAGTTTAAAATGAAAAATAAGGTCAAAAAACACATCATCATTTCGCGTAGTAGGTCGCTAGAATGCACAACTACAAACGGCATCAGTTAAAGACCATGCAGAGGAAAGCCGACCTTCATGGGAAAAAATGCTCGCCAAGGGGGGATGCGCTGTGATATGATGGTGGCTGTTATGTTGTCCGATCGTACAAAAGCTGGTATGGAACGCGCTCCTCATCGTAGTCTGATGCGCGCCTGTGGGATGAAGGATGAAGATATTAAAAAGCCCTTCATCGCGATTTGTAATGCTTTCAATGAAGTGATCCCAGGACATGTCCACCTCAATAAGGTCGCCGAACTCATCAAGGATGAGGTGCGTCGCGCCGGTGGCACGCCCATGGAGTTTAACATGATAGGTGTGTGTGATGGCATAGCCATGGCGCACTCTGGCATGCGCTATTCGCTCGCGAGCCGTGAGCTCATCGCGGACAGCGTCGAGACCATGCTCTCGGCTCACGCCTTTGATGCCTGTATCTGTATCCCGAACTGCGATAAGATCGTCCCTGGCATGATCATGGGCATCCTGCGCTGCAATATTCCTACGATTTTCTGCTCTGGGGGGCCTATGGCCGCAGGCCGCAGCAGCAAGGGGGAAGTCCTCGACCTCAACAGCGTCTTCGAAGCCGTCGCCGCTTGCAAGGCGGGCAAGATCTCCGAAGAAGAACTCCATGACGTGGAGTGCAAGGCCTGCCCCGGTGCGGGCTCATGCTCTGGTATGTTCACTGCGAACTCCATGAACTGCCTCACCGAGGTGCTCGGTCTCTCCCTGCCTGGTAATGGCTCTATCCTCGCGCAGACTCCTGCTCGCGAAGAATTCTGGAAGGCCTCCGCGCGCCGCGCCGTCGAGATCGCTCTCGCCGCAGGTCCTCTTCCTCGTGACCTCGTCACGGAACGCAGCCTTGATAATGCCTTCATCTGCGACATGGCCATGGGTGGCTCGACAAACACGGTCCTCCACACGCTCGCCATCGCCCACGAGGCAGGTGTGAGCTATGACCTCAAGCGCATCGACGCGATCTCTCGCCTCACGCCAAATATCTGCAAGGTAGCCCCGAGCTCGAAGTTCCACATGGAAGATGTCGACGACGCTGGTGGTATCATGACCATCCTCGCCGAGGTGAACAAGAAGGCTGACCTCCTCCACACGGACGTGCCCACCATCAGTGGCAAGACGCTCGCGGAGCAGATCACGGGACTGGAGACGAAGAATGATGTCGTCATCCGCACGATAGAGAACCCCTACTCCCAAGACGGCGGTCTCGCTGTCCTCTTCGGGAATCTCGCCACAGAAGGCGGTATTGTGAAGAAGGCTGGTGTGCGCCCTGAGATGATGGAGCACACGGGACCTGCTATTATTTTCGAAAGCCAAGAAGAAGCCTGCGCGGGCATCCTCGCCGACAAGGTGCATGCTGGCTCTGTCGTCGTCATCCGCAACGAAGGACCGAAGGGTGGACCCGGTATGCAGGAGATGCTTGCCCCCACGAGCTACATCATGGGCAAGGGGCTCGGCGGCTCAGTCGCCCTCATCACTGACGGTCGCTTCTCTGGCGCGACTCACGGTGCCTGCATCGGTCACATCTCTCCTGAAGCTGTCGAAGGCGGTCTCATCGGTCTCTTGAAAGACGGCGACATCATCAGCATCAACATCACAGAACGCACGATCTCTGTCGACCTCAGCGAGGAAGAGATCGCCCAGCGTCGCCTCGACTGGAAGCCTCATCATAACCCAGCACCAGGTAGCTGGCTGAAGCGCTATCGCAAGCTAGCGACGAACGCCAGCCGAGGAGCTGTGCTCGATTAATCTCTCTACCATCACTATAAAGACTAACTAACAATACACATGTCGTCTAACACACAATCGCCCATAGCACGCTATTTCTCCGAGTTTAAAGTACTCGGAGATTGCCCGAAGGATTTCTGGTATACGAATTTTATCCAGTTCCTTGAGGGTCTTGGATACTTCTCCATGATCCACATCATCACCCTGTACCTCTTGGATTACGCAGGTTTCTCTGACACCGCTTCCACCTTCTGGGTAGGGATGTTCACGCTGTGTATCTCCATGTTCGTACTGGCGGTTGGTACCATCTGCGACATCATCGGTCTGAAGCGCACCTATACCATAGGCTTCATCATCCTGATCTCCGGTCGTCTCCTCATGGGGCTGGGCTCTGAGATCACGGAGTTCCTGAATATGCCGCGAACGGAGAACTCGATCTTTATATGCGCAGGCATTCTCGTCATGGCATTCGGTACGGCCTTCATGAGCCCCTGTGTACAGACTTCCATCCGTCGCTTCACTCCACTACACGCCCGTGCGACAGGCTTTAACTTCTACTACCTGTTTATGAATATCGGCGCGATTCTCGCAGGTGTCGCCCTCGTCGACCCCCTGCGCCGCAGCTTCGGTGATGTAGACGGTCTGTGGTGGATCATTAACGTAGGTACAGCCTGCTATGCGATCGCTTATATCTTCACCCGCCTCATCGACGAGGACAACTACGCTGTCCCTGAAGAGCGTATCTCCAAGAACCAGATGGAGACTCGTCGCCCCCTCCTCCTCATCATGGAGTGCGCCCGCGAACGCGCGTTCCAGAAGCTACTGCTCTTCCTCGTCCTCACACTGGGCGTGCGTCTCATCTTCACGATCCAGTTCCTCGTCATGCCTCAGTACTACAAGCGTACGATAGGCTCTGACTTCTCTCTGGGTCTCATCCAGTCTATTAACCCGACCATCATCGTCGTGGGTCTCATCGCCATTATCCCCGTGCTGAATCGCTTCTCCACGGTGAATCTCATGATCTACGGTATGTCCATCTCGGCAGCCTCGCTCATCTTCATGGCTATCCCGCCGCAGTGGTACTTCATCATCCCCGGTATCGACACTGTGGGTCAGGCCTACCTCATCGCCATCATTCTCCAGATCGTGGTCTTCGCCTTCGGTGAAGTGCTGTTCAGCCCACGTTTCTCCGAGTACATCGCTCGCGTCGCTCCGAAGGACAAGGTCGCGACCTACATGTCCCTCGCTGCTCTTCCTATGTTCATCGCGAAGCCAGTGAACGGTGTGATCGGTGGTATCCTCGTCTCCTACCTCTGCTACGAAGGTATTCTCGCGAAGATCGACACAGGTCATAT
This sequence comes from uncultured Akkermansia sp., assembly GCA_964371525.1. Lineage (GTDB taxonomy): Bacteria > Verrucomicrobiota > Verrucomicrobiia > Verrucomicrobiales > Akkermansiaceae > Akkermansia. Next base: position 4,617 of record CAYJNX010000170.1, read on the forward strand.
CAGCTTCTGGGAATCCCCTGAGCTCATGTGGTCACTCTACCTCGGCATGGCAGTGATCTCGCCCATCGCGATTCTCGCGACGAAGCGCATGTTCGTCACCGCGGACAGCGACCACGCCATCACTCCTGATTCACAGAAGACTCCCGAGGCTCCTATTGATGACGAAGAACCCACCCCTAGCTCCACTTCTGCTTAAGAGCGAGATCTATTAACATTAGCACCCCTTATTTTTCTATGTCAGATCAAGAAAAACCACAAGACAGCATCGCTTCACAGCAGTGGAAAAACATCGCAAAGGACTTCATCATCCTCATCGGGATCATGGGCGTCGTCGGCTACGGCCTGAAGGTAGGTATGGACCAGCTTAAGCCAGTCAGCCCCAGTGATGCACTCACCGCCGCTATCGACGACTCACTCGTCGACAGCGAGACGGAGGACAAAG
>CAYJNX010000171.1:0-5048 GCA_964371525.1 uncultured Akkermansia sp.
TTAGAGACTAGCTTTCTGCTCGGACTAATTTTGCAAGGTCCCCTCAAGCATATCGAAAGATATGCTTGTCTCTTGGGTTGTTTGTGGGCTTGTTTTCGTGTCTTCTCTGTGTGGACGCTTCGCGTTTGCCTCGGAAGATAAGTGTCGCGCTGTCGCGCGCGGTAAGGGGAGCGTCAGTTTCGGGTGTGGAGGTGATGCTGGGTTTGCTTCGCGGGCTTGTGTGGCTTCACGTTATGTGGAAACTGACGCGGCCATGCTCTGCGAGCATGGCTTTTCCTTGGGCTTTGCCCAAACCCAGCAAGGACGCTGTCCTTGCATCCTGCCAGAGGAGCGCGCCCCTCTGGACTCCCATTTAGGTGTCGCTTATGGGTGTTGTGTTGGTATGTGTATGATGTTTGCGTGTTTAATGTGTTTGTGGTGAAAGTGTTTTAGCTAATGTTTTTTCTGTCGAGATTTCTGCTGTTCAGGGGGCGGAGCGTGTGCTAGACTGGTTTCACGTTATGGGTATTGGCGAAGGTAGAGATGGAAAATTGCGCATCGCGATGGCGAAGGGCGGCTTGAGTGGTAAGCTCGCAGGTAAGAGTCTGCCTCGTCAGATTGTGCAGATCGCGATGTGGCCGCTGCTGGAGCAGGTGCTGAGTTTCCTCTGTACTTCTATTTCTTATCGCCTCGCGGGGCATCTGCGCGGGCTTGAGGATAGCTCGGCTGATGTGCTTTCGGCTATTGGGGTCGCGGGGTTCATCCTGTGGCTGGGTTTTCTCATTCAAGCGGGGGTGGCGACGGGGGCGACGGCTCTTGTGAGTCGTCTCTCGGGGGCGCGTCAGTTTAAGGATGCGCAGGTCGCGGCGAATCAGGCGGCGGTGCTGGGTGCGGTCGCAGGGGTGCTTTCTAGCGTGGTGATGCTGACGACTTCTCCGTTCCTTCTTGGGGAGGTGCTGGAGCTGAGTGATCAGGCTTACGCCTTTGCGATGGAGTATATTCGTGTCGCGGGCTGGGTGGCGGTGTGCTCTGGGGTGGTGTTTGCGATGAATGCGGCGCTGCGTGGCTCGGGGGATACGAAGACGCCTTTCTTCATCATGCTGCTGGTGGATGGTTTAGCTATTATTTTCAGTTATGTGCTCGCGGTGCAGCTGGAGTGGAATGTCGCAGGTCTGGGCTGGGGTATGCTTATCCCATGGATGGTCGGTGCGGTGACGCTCGTGATGCTGATGCTGGCGCGCGGTCGTCGCTTGAGGGCGAAGCTCGCTGGCGAGGATCTCGATGCTTATGCCGAGGCGAGGGGGAGGTCTTATGCTCCGCCGCTCTGCCTGCGTATCGAGGCGATGCGTCCTGTGTGGAGCTTTCAGCAGCGTATTATTAATGTGGGGCTGCCGCAGGCTCTGGAGATAGGCGGTATATGGGCGATTCAGTTTTATGGTCTCAGGCTCATTACGACGCTGGGGACGGTGGCGACGGGGGCGCACTCGGTGGCGATACGTGTGGAGTCGATGAGTTTCTTGCCAGGCTTTGCGATTGGGATAGCGGGGTCGGCTCTTGTAGGTCAGTATATCGGTAGTGGGAGCTCGCGTCTCGCGCTGGAGACGATGCGTCGATGCTTGATGTATGCGGTGATGCTGATGGGGTCGATGGGGATTCTCTTTGCGCTGTTTGCGGAGAGTTTTGTCGGGTTCTTCTCGGGGAGTTCTGTCGAGGTGATGCAGGGGGCTGTCCCGCTGATGTATGTGTTCCTCGTGGCAGAGCCTGTGCTGGCGATGGTGATGGTGTTCCGCATGTGCTTGCGCGGTGCGGGGGATACGAAGCGCGTGATGATGGTGTCTTTCATCTGCATGGGCTTCTTCCGTCTCGGGGTGCTGACGCTGTGGCATCAGTTCTGGCCAGAGACGATGACGCTGGTCGGTGTCTGGTGTTTGTATATTTTTGACCTTTTTGTGCAGGCATTCATCCTGTCACGTATGGTGTCTGGTCTGCGCTGGGCGCGTAAGAAGGTGTGATGGTGCAGGGGGAGGGTTAACTCCCCTTTGCGCTGCGTTCACTGGGCGCGTCGTCTTCGGATTCTTCGCCTTTCTTTGGAGGGAGGCTGATGATGCGCGGTGCTATGTTCTTCAGTCCTTTGAGTAGGGGGTAGCTGACGAGGAGTAAAAGTATGGTGGCAGGGCTGCTCACGAGGGTCGCCTTCACTTGTGAGCTCGTGTAGCTGACGAGGTAGAGGAGGGGGATGAGGAGTAGGTAGATGCGGTGCAGCCAGCTGAGGGCTAATAGCGAGGGGAAGTTAAGCGTGGCGGCTGCGAGTACAAGTAGGCTGATGAGGATGGGGAGGCTTCCTTGGTTCACGATCAGGGCTTCTTTCATGATCAGGCTGTAGCTGAAGCTGATGAGTATGAGTACGCTCAGGACGAATGCGAGGCTGCTCAGGTAGCGCGTGAGGACGAATCCTGACGCGGGTAAGAGTACCAGATGGCACCATGGGAGAAGTATCCCTAGGCATATGCTCAGCAGGATGAGGAAGATTAATTGTAGGTCCATGAGCGCGAGAAATCCCGCGTCTGGGAAGGGTATCCATGCGAGGAGTCCGCAGATGCTGCTCGCCCAGCAGGCGATGAGGGCGACGTGGGCTGTGCGCGCAATGATGGCTTTCGTGCGCGGGTAGATGAGGCTTTCGTCGGCGTGGCTGGGCATGGGAGGGGCGCGTGGGCTTCTTAGAAGGGGTACTTGTCTTCGCTCTCGAAGCCTGTCATGCGTAGGCTTTCGCGCTCAGTGGGGGGGAGTGCTGCGGCTGGGCTAGGCTTAGCTGTGTTGCTCTCTTCTTGTTCTTCTAGGTAGACAGGCTCAGCTGCGTGAGCTGTTTGTTCTGTCTCGGTGGGCTCAGTTAGTTCAGCTGACTCAGGGATGATTTCTTCCTTGAAGGGGGTGTAGCCCATGGGGAAGCGTGCGATGCCGTTGAGGTCGCAGTGTACTTCTGTGCCTGTGTAGCCGAGTTCTTCCATGAGGGCGCGTGTGGCTTCTCCCTGATCATGTCCTACTTCGAGGAGGACGAGGGCTTCTGAGGCGGCGTAGCTGGGTAGCTCGCGCAGGAAGCGGCGTATGATGTCGAGTCCGTCTGCGCCTCCGTAGAGGGCGAGTGAGGGGTCGTGCTCTAGCTCGCGTGCGAGCTCGGGTCGCTCGCCATCGGGGATGTAGGGCAGATTCGCAAGGATGAGGTTAAAGCCTTCTGGTGGTGTGAGGCTGTGGCTGTCGCTGTCCTGCTCTTTCCATAGGGAGAAGAGGTCGCTGCGGTAGGTCTTCACCTTCGCATGGAGGCGTGTGGCGTTTTCCAGCGCGAGGCTGAGGGCTGCATCCGAGATGTCGATGAGGGTGACTTCGGGCTTGTGCTCTGCGAGTTCAAGGGCGAGGGTGATGCCGATGATGCCTGAGCCCGTGCCCATGTCGAGTACGCGTAGGTCTGTCTTCCTGCGTAGTCTGCCGAGGGCGAATTCGACGAGTTCCTCGGTCTCTGGTCGTGGGATGAGGGCGCGCCCATCGCTGCGGAATTCGCGGCGGTAGAATTCGACGCTTCCGAGCAGGTGCTGGAGGGGCTCGCCCTGTCCGCGGCGGCGTAGGAGGTCGCGCAAGGGGGTGAGTTGAGCGTCGTCTAGTGGGTCTTGGAAGTGGAGGTAGAGCCAGGTCTTATCCTTTGCGAGGACGTGGGTGAGCAGGCTCTGCATCGAGTAGCGCGCATCGTTGCATCCGCGACTTTCGAGGTACTGTGTGCCTGAGTTAAGGATGTCCTGTACCGTCTTCATGATGGGATAAGGGGGAGAGGTATGGCTCTTGCTGGGCGATTAATTACTCAGTTCATGCATGCGCTCCTGCATCTCTACCTGCTGCATGCGGGCGACGAGCTCGTCGATTTCTCCTGTCATGACGATGTCGAGGTTGTACGCGGTGTAGCCGATGCGGTGGTCAGTGATGCGGTTCTGAGGATAATTGTAAGTGCGTATCTTTTCTTCACGACCGCCAGAGCCGATGAGAGCGCGTCTCTGGTCGGAGTAGCTCTGCTGGGCTTCACGCTGCTTCATTTCAAAGAGGCGAGCGCGTAGGATGCGCATGCCTGTCTCGCGGTTTTTCATCTGTGAGCGTTCCTGCTCACAGCGGACCATGATGCCTGTGGGAAGGTGGAAAATCTGCACGGCTGATTCTGTCGTGTTCACGTGCTGTCCGCCTGCGCCACCTGAGCGGCAAGTTTCGATGCGTAGGTCATCGGGGCGTATGGTCACGTCGACTTCTTCGGCTTCGGGGAGCACGGCTACTGTAGCGGTGGAGGTGTGGATGCGCCCCTGTGTCTCTGTGCTAGGGACACGCTGCACGCGGTGCACGCCGCTCTCATGTTTCATGTAGCGGAATACTTCATCTCCGGCGATGCGTGCGGTGACTTCCTTGAACCCACCGACGGCACTGGGGCTCGCGTCGAGGAGCTCGAACTTCCAGCCACGGCCTTCGGCGTAGCGCTGGTACATGCCTAGGAGGTTACCCGCGAAGAGGGAGGCTTCATCTCCGCCTGTGCCAGCGCGGATTTCTACGAGTGCGTCTCTGTCTTCTGTTGGGTCACGGGGGAGGAGGCTGTACTGGACATCTTGCTCTAGCTGGGTGATGCGGGGCTCTAGCTCGGCTATTTCTAGCTCGGCCATTTCCATGAGTTCCTCGTCTTCGGAGGACATGAGTTCGCGGTTGTCTTCCAGCTGGGTGCGCAGGCTGCATAGCTCATTCCACTGCTGGAGGAGTTCGGTGCTGCGGCGGTGTTCACGCATGAGTTCTTCCGCGCGGTTGCGGTCATCAAAGAGGCTGGGATCAGCGATGAGTTCTTCTAGTTCCGTGTGTCTCTCGCGGCGTTTTTCTATAAGGGGGGCGTAATCAATCATGCGTGTGGCAGCATTGTAGCCTGTGCGAGCTAGACTGACAAGCCAAAAGGGAACTTGCAAAATTAGTCCGTGCAGAATGTGAATCTCGAAAATGCGCGAAACAGCACGCCTTTTGCTGCATTTTGGCGAGAATTTACAGCTTTTTGGGCTTAC
>CAYJNX010000172.1:0-5030 GCA_964371525.1 uncultured Akkermansia sp.
CGAAGCCTGAAGAATTACTCGATCGTAGCAAGAGACGCTCCTTCGTGCCTCGTATGGAGGCTCAGTAGTCTTCTGGCTCTTTTTCTGTATGGACGCTTCGCGTTTGCCACGGAAGATAAGTGTCGCGCTATCGCGCGCGGTAAGAGGAGCGTCAGTTTCGGGCAGGGATGCCATGCTGGGGTTGCTTCGCGGGCGCGTGTGACATCGAGCTATAGGAAACTGACGCTGCCATGCTCTGCGAGCATGGCTTTTCCTTGGGCTTTGCCCAAACCCAGCAAGGACGCCGTCCTTGCATCCTGCTTAAGGTCAGTTGACCTTAAGAATCCATTTAACGCTTCGCGCTGGGCAATGCTTTTTTGTGGCTATGTTTCATCTTAATAGAACCCCCCTCAGCTCCGTCGTAGGAGGCTGAGGGGTTTCTTTGTTTTAGTGTTTATCCTGGCTGAGTTTAGCGCAGTGTCACGGTGAGGGACTCACCGGCTTTTAGCTCTACTTGTGGGATGAGGATGAAGTCGTTTGTCACGACGGCATTCAGTGCCTTGTCTGTGGCTTCGGTGACGTTCATGCGCTGTGGGTACCATGCGGCGAAGCGTGCCTTGTGGTCTTTTCCAGCAGTGAGCTTGAGTGTCTTTTCATCGATCCATTCTGCTTTCAGCGAGCTCTGGACGTGGGATTCGTCGAGTACGGCCTGCCACATGGGGTCGCCAAGGAGGGCGACGACATCACGGTCGTGTACGACTCCGAGGTGGTCCTTCGAGAGGGTCTGTGGGGAGATGCCTGCATTTATCATGCTCTGGACGATCTGCTGCTGTCCGCCTTTGCTGATGGATTCACCATTGAACTCCGCGTCCATGAGTTTCATGTCGAGTTTCATGGTCTTGTCGAGGAGGAATTGGTTATTCAGGTACCATGCCTGTGCGAGGGTTGTGCCTGCGGCATTCGAGTAGAATGTGCCGAGTGCTCCCCAGCCGCCGTCTCCATACCATGAGGGGACGGTGTAGCCGAGCACCTGATTGCAGGTGTAGTTCGACAGGGAGGTCACGGCCATGCTGTCGCGGCTTTCGCGGACATGGGCGAAGAGGCAGTTACCGACGGCGAACCAGACGCGTGTCGTGCCGTCAGGCTTCACGACGGTGCTGGCGTACTTCTCGCTGAGTGCCTTTAATGGGGCGAGATTCCCTTTCAGTGCCTGTGGAAGCACGGTGGTGGCGTACTCGCGGATCTCGGCGGGCTTCAGCTGGTAGAAGTGATTCCCATAGGAGAAGATGAGGCCTTTTCCGAAGGGCATTTCGAGGTTGTACTCGGTCGCGTGGGCGGAGGTAACGATGAACTGGGGCTTCTTGTTCGCGAGCTCATAGCTGAACTTCCCTTGCATGCCTTCCTTGCGCTTCGCGTCACCTTCTGGTGTGCCTGCGTCGTAGACGGTTTCCACGGGTTTCGTGTAGCCTGATTGTTCGAAGACTTGGTAGTCGCGCCAGTCGGTGATACTGCATCCATGCTCGAAGCGCGCGGTGTCGATGTTTGTCGTCGAGAGGCTGCGCTTGATGACGAGTGGCTGATCAGCACTCGCGATGCGGAGGGCATCAGCGGCGGTGTAGCCGGTGATGATGCCCCACATGCAGTCACCCCATGGGTCGGAGTCGATGCGACGCGCGGCTCGGTGGATGGTGTTTGTGAGCTGATAGTTGATCTCTTCTGGCTGCGCGACGAAGGCGGCGTAGCGTGCTGCTTGCTCGCGCATGACGGGGGCGCAGTCATCGAGGTCTTCGACTTCGACGAGGACGCTTCCTTCATACTTCGCGAGGAGGGCATCAGCGACGGCTTTCCACTCGGGCTTCGCGGCTGTCGCCTTCGAGATGAGGACGAGGTAGGGCTGCTTGCCGAGGTCGGCTGCGGGTTCTTTTACGGGCACATCGGCTACTGCTGCTGATGCGCCTTCGTTAAAAAAATCTGGTACGACGAAGTAGGTGTTTGCATCCTTGCTGGTGAAGATTTCCTTGCTAAGGTTTAGGATTTCTTCATAGGTGATGGAGTCGATTTCCTTCTTATAGTTGCGGAGGCGTTCGAGGTACTTGCTGTCACTCTGGAGCTTCGTGAGGCGTGACATCCAGTAGCCACTACTACGGAGTGTCTTCGCTACTTGGCTGCGAATGGGTGAGATCGCGCGGTCGAAGTCTTCTTCTGTGATCGTGCCCTGCCCGATGCCTGCGAGGATGGTGTCCATGGCGGCACTGACCTTTGTGCGGTTGTCCAGTACGCCTGCACTAGTGCAGGTGATGTAGGCGGCGTTGTCGTAGTCGGTGTTCAGCGTGAGGGAGACGCTGGGGGAGTAGGCTTCGCCGAGGTTCTGGCGTATGCCGTCGAAGAGCTTCTCGCGAACGATGGAGTTGAGCACCTGTAGGCGGAGATTGCGCTTTGTGTCTCGGCCATCACCGATGGCACGTACCTGTGTGACGAGGGTCTTGTCGAGCTTTGTATCGTACTTGATGAACTCGCGCTGTCCCCATGGCTTGAAGTCTACCTTGCGCTGGGCTGTCGTGACTTCGGTGAAGCTCTTGTTACGAGCGGGCATGGCGGCGAAGGTATTTTCCAAGACTGGGATCACTTCATCGACGACGAAGTCACCAACGACCGTGATTTCTATCGCGCCCTTCTGGAGGTGTGGCGTGAGGGCCTTCTTCACGTCTTCGATGGTGAGAGCTTCAAGCTGGGACTGCTCAGGGATGACGAATCGTGCGTCATCGCCGAACATAGCGCGCATGGCACTCATCGCATAAGCTCCGCGATCGGTGGTTTTCAGTGAATTGTAAATGGCTGGAAGACCACGGCGGAAGAGGTCGAGCCCTTCTTCTCTGTAGCCTGGGTGCAGCATGAAGGCTATCATGGTCTTGCACTGTATCTCTAAGTCATCCTTGCTCGTAGTTCCAGAGAAGCTGAAGCGGTCATAGCCTATAGAGAAGGTGCTGCCGACGCGCTTTCCTGCGAGGATCTGCTGGAGCTCGTCGTTCGAGTGTGCTTCGACTCCGCCTTGGACCATGACAGAGGTGGCGAGCATAGCGAGACCAGGTTTCGCCTGCTCATCCATGGTGATGCTGCCACCGTCGATGGCGACGCGGACGCTGATGTTCCCCTTTACGGAGTCGAGGGGTTTCAGGTTCACCTTCACACCATTCGAGAGAACGAGTGTGGTGACACCGACATCTTCGATGTAGTTCTTCTCAGTGACGCTGCCCTTCTCTCCTACCTTGTCATAGGCGAAGGCGGCGACTTCCTTTTTCTCTGGGGCTTCGAGCTTCACGGCGCGTGAGTCTTCGTAGGCCTTGCGCAGGGTTGCCTTGTCCATGCCTTCTGGGATGGTGCCGCTGATAGCGAGCTTCACGCGATCTTGGTCGAATGCCTTCGCGAGTGCCTTCTGGGGCAGGCTCTTGTCAGCGAGTATCATCGCCTTGATAGCCTGGAAGACGCGCATGTCTTCTGTGGGGTCTGTCGCGACTGCGCCAGAGGCTATATTGGACACATAGCTGTCAGCGAGTGTGCCTGCGTCGATGGCTTCCCAGCTGTCGATCTGCGTCTGCCTGGAGGTCTCCCAGTTCGCGAGTACTTCGTTGATCTCGGCATCACTGAAGCCGTATTCGATGGCGCGACGGTTTTCCTGCTCTATGATATTGAGAGCTTTCTGCCAGTTTTCTGGCTTTGCACTCGTGGAGACAGTCGTGACGAGTGAGGTATCAATGACGGGGCTGTGGCTGCATCCAGCTCCGATGATGGGGCTGTCTGGCTCACGCTGGATGCGAGAAAGGCGTCGGGAAATGATGCTCTGCGCGATGGCGATGGGGGCATCTTCCATGCGTGTGATGAGTGTGTCAGGTCTCTTCACGAAGGGCTCGATCACGTTTAGGCTGATGTAGGCATTCGCGCTTTCTGGGTTAGGAACGACGATTTCGCTTTCGCCGAGGTTGCTCAGTGTGCCGATTTCACCACGGACGGCACCCTTATCGGCTTCGACCTTGGACAGGTGCTTGATGACTTCTTTTTCCATCATGGCAGGGTCGAAATCGCCTGTCACGATGAAGGTCATGCGGTCGGGTGTGTAGAAGTTCTCGTAGTATTCACGGAAGACCGCGTAGGGGGTCTCGTTAATCATCTTCTCATGCCCGATGGGGAAGAACTTTGTGATGCGTGTTCCCTCTGTGAGCTGCTCAAGCTGGGCGAGCATGGCGCGGTAGGACTCAGAGTCGCGAGCTTTCAGTTCACTGGTGATGACACCGCGTTCCTTGTCGATGGCTTCTTCGGTGAGTGACGCTCCGTCAGCGAAGTCGCGGAAGACGTTCAGCGCGAAGTCGAGAAGCTTCTCTTCCGTATTCGGAAGGTTCAGCATGTACACCGTACGATCCACGGAGGTGTAGGCATTCACATCGCTACCGAAGGCGAGCCCCATGTTCTGGAAGGCTGGGATGAGTTCACCGCGCTTATGGGTGCGGCTGCCGTTGAAGAGGAGATGCTCTAGGAAGTGGGCGATGCCGTTTGTTTCGTAGGTCTCGTCCAGTGAGCCGAACTCGACGTAAAGGCGCATGCTGGCGCGTTCTTTCGGCTCAGCTGTCTGGCGGATGATGTAGCGGAGGCCATTTTCCAGCTGTCCTGTGATGATTTTTTTATCAGCAACAAGGGTCGTAATGTCGACTACGTCTTGTGTAGCTGGCTCTGGATTAGGAGTTTCCTGCGCAAGTACAGGACTGAACAATGAAAAACTAAGTGCTAGAATAGCAGCTTTCTTACTCGAGGATGTATGATGCATGTTAAGGGTAATGCTAACACATACATCTGAGCTGTCAAGAATGCTGTGCGTATTTGCGCATTTTTCTCATGCACACTTTCGATTTGTGCTAACTGGAGAGGGAACTAGACTACATGCACTATATATGACTATGATATGCTTTGTTCGCAGATAGGGGTTGCCAGTTTCGACAGAGCATGCTACCTGACTTTGGTATCAGACATCTAAACATGGTGCGCATCGATATAGTATTTTA
>CAYJNX010000173.1:0-5028 GCA_964371525.1 uncultured Akkermansia sp.
TGATGGAGCCTACTTCATCACAGATTTCACGCACACGGGCGAAGTCTATCGTGCGAGAGTACGCGGATGCACCGACGAGTATCATCTTAGGCTTCAGCTCACGTGCGCGCTCAGCCATGGCATCGTAGTCGATGGTTTCGCTGTCTTGGCGCACTCCGTAGTGCTCGATCTTATAGAATGAGCCAGAGAAGTTCGCGAAGAAACCGTGGGTTAAGTGACCGCCGTGGGAGAGATCCATGGAAAGGATGGTGTCGCCGAGTTCCAAGCAAGCGATGTAGACGGACATATTCGCCTGTGAGCCTGAGTGAGCCTGTACGTTCGCGTGATCGCAGCCAAAGAGTGCCTTCGCGCGGTCTATGGCGAGCTGCTCGACCTTATCGACGACTTCGCAGCCACCGTACCAGCGGCGGTTGGGGTAGCCTTCTGCGTACTTGTTTGTTAGCACAGAGCCCTGCGCTTCCATGACGGCTGGTGAGGTGAAGTTTTCGGAAGCGATGAGCTCGATGTTGTTGTTCTGGCGCAGGCGTTCTTCTTCGATGAGCTCAGCGATGACAGGATCTGCCACGCTCATTGGAGAACCAGATGCCTTCGCAAGGCGTGCCATGTGGCGACCACCTTCGAACTCGGTTTCGAGCCATGTGGAGAGTACTCCAGCTACTTGCTCCTCAGTCACAGCTGCGGCAGCCATGCAGAGTGTGTTCGAGTCATTGTGCTGACGGGAGAGACCTGCTACTTCTGCGGTGGCGCAGAGCGCGGCACGCACGCCCTTCCAGCGGTTCGCCGCAATAGTCATGCCCTGACCTGACCAGCAGATGAGAACGCCACGATCTACACGTCCATCGACGAGTAGCTTGCAAACAGCGTTCGCGTAGTCAGAGTAGTCACAGCTCTCTTCCGTTGCAGGTCCGAGGTCTACTACTTCGCAGCCCATGGACTCTAGAGCAGCCTTAGCTGCACTCTTCAAACTAACCCCCTTGTGGTCAGAACCAATCGCGATACGTATCTTTTTGCTCATAAGAAAATCATGCGTTAAGAGACCTTAGATTAGCAGGATTCTCCCAGATAAGCAAGCGCATTCATTCCTCTCTCAAAAAAGATAGATGGCGAGCAGGGGCGCGATAGCAAAAAATAACCAGCTGTAGGCATATATCGTTTTCGCACTTAGGTGCGTACGCAATCGAGAAATAAGCTCAAGCACGGCACAGCCTAGTATGAAGGAATAATAAAGACCACGCTCGTAGAGCATCCCCGCATGCGCTGAGTTCAGACAAACGACGAGTAAAAAGATAAGCCCTATCGTCGTAATCATGCCGTAGCGCGCACTCAGTACCTTATCCTGTGTCATAATGGACACGCGAGTCAACTCAAAGAGGAAAATCAGCAGAGCCAAGTAATACACTGGTGGATAATAGAGTGCATCTAGCGGAGACTCCGTCACCATGAAGTACAGAGCCGGTGCTATGCAGAGTAGGGAAAAAGAAAAGGAGCGTAGAAGCATACAGACGAACTCCAGTCTCCTAAACAGAGGAAAGTTCGCCAAGAGAAAGAATATCAGCGGCAAGGTGATGAAGGTCATAAAATGCACACTGACGTAGTAGAAACAGATCCAAAGGAAGGCCATAAGCACGCCTAGTGTCACCACGGCGATGAGTCCCATTTGGTTCACGTAAAAATCACTCGTCGGGAACGAGCGGTTGAGTATAGCCCGCAGCAGGCGTACGAGAATGATACTCAGCCAGACGGAAATAGCGACAAAGAGAAAGGGCTCTTCCGTCACCACAGGTATATCGAGCAGCTCGACATAGCACTGCGCCCACATGAGAGCAACGATCGCCGCATCAAGCCCGAGAAAGCTTAATACGTGCCACTTAGAGTGAGCATCTTGCGATACTTGTTCCTTCATGTTTAAGAAAGAGAGACGCACAACAGAGTGCGTCTCTCATTAAAGAATTTATGTAATAGGGCTACGATTAATCCTGAGATTCTACTGTAGCAGCTGTCTTCTTAGCTGGAGCCTTCTTAGCAAGGGTGGTTGTACCAGCGCTAAGGTTAAGCTTAGCTTGCTCCTTCTGGCGCTTGATGAATGCTGTACGGCGGCGGCGTTTTGTTTCTTTACGATGTTGTTGTCCCATCTTGATATATTAGTTGTAGATAATTCCTTTTGATTTATCGGTTGTTAATGAAAGGTTACATATATGTACAACATAAAGCTTAGGAAATCAAGAAAAAAGTTACATATCGCTGATTTTCTTCATCTTGCCGAATCATTCATTACTCGATGTTGCCAAGACGCAAAACTCGTGTTATAATCCGCGTGCCTTCCCATCAAACATGCTTTCTATGTTTTCCAATCCACTCATCATAGGCATCGCTGCCCTCTTCGTTTTCCTCGTCATTATTACGATTTTTTCCGTTTTTAAAGGAGCGATGAAGCTGATCTGTATTCTCGCATGTGTGATCGCGGGCATCGCTACATGGCTCATTATGCAGCGGTCGGGTGGTGAGTTCATCGCTCTTGTCATCGAGCAGCCTGAGCCATGGATACTTCAGGTCCTCTCTATTGTCGCCGCTCTTTTCGTATTCTTCGTCTTGATGCGCGGTCTTTCATGGTTCAGCCAGATATTTAGCATGAATCAGGGGAAGACCAGCAACAAGGGCATCGTGATGAGCATACTCATGGGGCTACTCTTCATCTGGACTTTATCGCTAGGCATATTCTACGGATCTAATCTGCTAAAAATCCGCTACTACCACCAACTAGGGCTCGCTCATCGTGCAGGTGAAGCTTCCCCTGAGCAGCCTATCCTACTCACGAGCTGTGAGAAGATACGCCAGCATCCATTCAGCGAAATGCTCCTGCGTATCAATCCCTTCGATGACCCAGCTCGTACGAATCTCGCCTGCATCATCACCTATGGCTGCACACTCGATCAGGCTGGCTACTATCATTTCTACACACAGCACCTCGCGACGCGCGACATCCCGCAGCCGACACGCCTTCTCCAGCTCTTCGCAGACGATGGCATGAGGCAGATCGTCGAGCAAAAGCAGTATGTGTCTATCCTTGAAAGCGACAGGCTCAGCCCCATACTCGATAGACAACGCGCCGTCGATCCGCAGCAGGGAACACGAGACAACCGCCAGAGCGCAGAGGAAATATTCGCAGAAATACTTTGATTTCTGAACTCAGATTTGCTATGCTTAGTGCATGTTTTACAAACATTTGACTTTGCAAGCATTGGTCATCTTCTCCTCGCTAGGTCTCAGCCTCGCGGAAGAAAAGCCGCAAGCCCCGAAGACTCTCCCCGGTGGATGGGAGCTTGAATGGAATGACGAGTTCTCAGGTGACAAGCTCGACCTGAGCAAGTGGACTTACGAGCTCGGTGTCGTGCGTAACCAGGGCTCGTCACAGACCTACACAAAGGAAGCCGTCACACTAGAAAATGGTAAGCTCGTCCTCACCAGCCGCTTCGAAGAGACACCGAATAGTCGCTACAATAAGGCGAAGGACAAGGGCGGCTGGAATATCCACATGCCCTCACGCCCCTACTCCAGCGGCTCTGTCACGACGAAGGGGATCAAGAACTTCACCCCTGGTAGCCGCTTAGAAATACGAGCGAAGCTCCCGAATGCCACTGGCGCATGGCCTGCTCTATGGCTGCTGGGCGAAAATGGTCTCGGCTGGCCTGCGAATGGCGAGATTGACATCATGGAACACCTCTCCCAGCACCCAGGGCTCATCTACAGCACCTTCCACTGGGGAAAAGATGGAACGCGCAAGCCTACGTCAAAGGGATTCACCCACTGGATTCGCAGCCCCTATAATAAGTTCCATGTCTACGCGATGGAATGGGAAATGGATCGTATCCGTATCTTCTTAAATGATGTCGAGGTCGCGAACTTCGACAGCTCAGTCGCGACCTACCCGAGTGGGGTGAAGCCCTTCAACTCCCCCGCCTACCTCATCATGAACACCGCTCTGGGTGGACCAGGTACTTGGCCAGAAGAGCCGAAGGCCTCGGACTACCCTGCCCGCTTCGAGATAGACTACGTGCGCTACTACCGCAGCACGAAAAAGCAGACAGAGAAGAAAGACGAGGCAAAGCCTGTCGAGCTCACCTATTAACACATGAAAACATATTTCGCATTACCACTCATATTTTTAGCATCTTGCAGTACTCAGAGTACGCCTGAATCTGTGGCATCTTCACTCACGGAATCCAGCTTCCAGTGCGGTGAAAAAGGAGATTTGAATCTGGAAAAAACAGCCCCCATACACGGCAATCACAGTAAGTCATGGGCTTCACCAGCGACGAAACTCGCAAATGAAGTATGGGCGTACCAGATAAAGGACACGCCTTACGTCCTCGCCTTCTATTCACCACTAGAGGATGAGGATCATGATGATGACTACGGTCATTATGCTCTGAGGCGTGGTAATGAGATTCTGCTAGAAAGCCAGAGCTACCTCCACGAGAATGAAAGGAAGAAACCTACTTTCGCGCGACAGGGTGGGATAGAAGATAGCTCTACCTACACAGAGAGCTTCTTCATTTACCTGAGCCCAAACAATGATGGCCTCGTCATCGTGGAGTACGGACAAGCTGCTGCCACGCATGAGATAGGACCTCAGTTTTTCTCATGGAAAGATGGGAAGCATAAGCTTGTCGTCTGTGACGACTTCTCTTACAATCATCGCAGCAGCTCAGCAGACAAAAACGCAGTGGGGAAAGTCTATTACGAATTCATAGGCTGGGGTGGTAGCGAGCCTATCATTCTCGCCGCTGCAGAATAGCGAGACTAATAAGGAGAGAGATCTATCCCCTCACCGTGGATGAACTTCTCATAGGCTTCATCCTGCCGCTCGGTCGCATCGGGGCTGCTACAGTAGTACAGCCCCATGCCCACCGCACTGGCTAAGAGGACAAGCGCGGAAACCGTCCCGGTCTTATTCCATACAAGCAATAATAAATCTGCCACATCTTGCCACCAGCGTTTTGAGTCCATGTGTAGCAGACCATAACAAGC
>CAYJNX010000174.1:0-5020 GCA_964371525.1 uncultured Akkermansia sp.
AGATATTATAACCTCCCGCGCTCATTGTAGCAATTTTCAATATATGAGGTAACCTTGAGGGAAGTTCTCGCAATTCGCAAGGAGGGCTCGTGGAAGGATTTTCGTCAGATTTTTGCGCTTTCGCGCCAGAGCATATTGTCATATGTAATAAGCGAAGGTGCAAAAATATACGAAAAGACTCTGCGAGCACCCTTGTTTACTGTATTCTTTGCTAAGTCATGCTGAAAACGAATTGCGAGAACTTCCCTTGAGGTCACCTTGCATAATTAGTCTGGGTAGAATGGTGATCTCGAAAATGAGCGAAACAGCACGCCTTTTGCCGCACTGTGGCGATAATTTACGGCTTATTGGGCTTACATAGCTCGCTATGCGCACCCAAACGCCGTAAGTTATCATCCAAAGTGCATGCAAAATCCGAAGCTGCTAATTTTGCAAGGTAACCTCGACTATCTTTCTTCTTGCCATGTTGTAAAAAAATGCTATACTCCACCCATATGAAATATACCTTTCAAAAATTAAGCGTGACAGCCAGCGTGTTGATGGCTCTTAGTTCGTGCTCGAGCACGGATGATAATTTTTATGGTGATTTAGAAGCCATGTCTGCAAGTGAGATCCCGCTCGGCGCGGATACTATCCCCCCCTGGGTAGAAGAGTCCGACGGATACGAACAGGTCGATGCGGGCGCACGCACTCCTACCTACCAGCAGTATCCTATCCCCGAGCCTGGTGAAACCATCGAAGATACAGGTGGTTCTTTCTCCAAGGGGCAGACACAGAGTGATGATGTGATCGTGCTAGATCCACCTGATTACAAGCCCTTCGAGGCGACAGGTGCAGGAGCATCGACCAGCTCTGGTACGACAAGCACGGCAGTGACACCTCCGAAGCCTAAGAAGAAGGTTACGATCACGAAGCCAAGTATCCTTGTCTACAAGGTACGCAGCGGTGATAATCTTTCCGTTATTGCGCAGCGTTGCGGTACTACAGTTGCCGCTATCCGTCGAGTATCTGGTATCAAGGGTGACCTCATCTACGCAGGTCAGACTATCAAGGTGCCTTACACTCCGAAAGCTCAGCGCCATATAAAGGCATCTGGACGTTCGGGTTCTAGCTCCAGCTCTAGCTCATCATCATCTAGCCGCAGTTACACCGTGCGCTCTGGTGACACCATCTCAGGTATCGCAGCACGCTATGGCGTAGGCTACAAGACGGTTCTGAAGCTTAATAATATGACAGAAGCGCAGGCACGCCGCCTCCGCCCAGGTCAGAAGATTAAGGTTCCTAAATAATAAGAGGATTTAACGTAATCAATGATTGACTCCTCCCCAAGCCCTATAGGGCACCTTGCAAAATTAGTCCGAGAAAAATGATGATCTCGAAAATGAGCAAAACAGCACGCCTTTTGCCGCATTTTGGCGAGAATTTACAGCTTTTTGGGCTTACATAGCTCGCTATGCGCGCCCAAACGCCGTAAATTATCATCCAAACTGCATACAAAATCCGAAGCTGCTAATTTTGCAAGGTCCCCTATACGCTTGAGCGGAGGAGTCACTTTTTTATTAAGAGAGATGACAACATATCCTAGAAAAAAGCTACTCCTTCCCATCACTGTCGCAGGCGCGTGCCTACTGGGCAGTTGCGCGCAGAATCAGTACCCATTAGGCGACCTCCCGGGATCACGTCCTCAGGGGGGGCATCTAGAAGGTGTCCCCGTCTATGAGGGGAATCCTCTGACGATGGAGGGGAAGAATGTACCGGGCTACGTGAATCCCTTCCCCGCTGGTACTCATGAGCACTTCGCAGCGACACCCGCTTATCCGAAGACGATGAAGAGCTGGAGTGACGATAGCCTGCTTGAGGAGCTCACGAAGAATAACTCAAAACTCATCATCTGCCTCCCCCAGCAGCGCGCCCGCGTCTATGTGAAAGGCCGCGTCGCACTCGACTGGCCTGTATCCACAGGCACGAAGGGGCATCTCACGCCTACAGGCGTGTTTCGCGTGCTCGAAAAGAAGGAGAAGCATAGCTCCAGCCGCTACGGTCGATTCGTGAACAATAGCGGGAAAACTATTGATGGGAATGCCGACTTGAAGTCGGGTGTCCCCGATGGTGCGACATTCCGCGCAGCCTCCATGCCGTACTGGCATCGCTTCACATGGGATGGTGTCGGTCTGCATACGGGGCGTGTCGTGCCAGGCCGCATGCTCTCACATGGGTGTATACGTACACCAGGGGCGATCGCGAAGAAGTTCTTCAGTTACTCACAGATGCACATGCCTGTGTACATCACACGCGCGGTAGAAGATTACTATGCGGGTGGGAAGGTAGAGCCTGCTGACGTGAAGTACAGACCCATCCCGAACAACGACTATACGGATAACCTGACCCCAGCAGAAGTGGCAAACGCTAGCAACCCCGCACATTATGATGCTGCATATACTCAGATGCCATAATAGAGCTCTCTACGTGGGGATGAGCGCGCTGATCTTTTTCGCCTGTGTGTATACCATGCAGCGTGAAGATGTGAATGAGCTTCAATTTTACGGCTCTATCGCAGCGATCATCGTCACCATCCTCTGGGGAGGCTACTATGCGTTTCTGCGCTATGAGGTAGATGATACAGGAGTCACGCGCTATCTGCTGACGAAAAAACACTATCCATGGAGTAGTATCACGAAGGTGGAGCATGTGGTCAAGGAGCGTAACTCGCAGATCTCACTGAGTCTCGTCTTCACGCTGAGTGATGCTGCTGCGCCCCCTATACGCCTCACGAGCGAACTGCTGAAGATGAGCGCGATGGAAGAGCTCATCCTAGAAATGACAGAGAAGGGGAAGATAGACGAGACGCGGAATGATTAAAGGACGAGGGTTGCTGAATTAAGCTTTGCTTGTAATTCATTTCGGTCTGCTCCGTCTCTAGGCTTGAGTTTTCCCTACCTTTGCCTTACACTAGGTTCATGGAAATTCAGCTTCGTTCCCCGCTCGATATGCACCTCCACTTGCGCGATGCTAATATGCTTCGCCTCGTTGCTCCTCTTTCTTCTCATTTTGCTGGTGCTGTCATCATGCCGAACCTCGTGCCTCCCGTGAGCTCTCGCGGTGAGCTCGATTCCTACGCTGCCCGCATCCGCGTCGCCATGGGCGGCGCTACACCCTTCAAGCCCCTCATGACTTTGTTCTTTAAGAACTATGATGAGGCTACTCTCAATGCTGTCGCGGAGAGTCCTGATTTTTTTGCTATTAAGCTCTACCCCGCTGGCATCACAACGAATAGCGAGGGCGGCATATCTCAGCTCAGTGAAGCGGAAGCTACACTGAAGATGATGGAGGAGCGCGGTATACCTCTTCTCGTTCATGGGGAGAGCCATGGCTTCGTCATGGATAGAGAAGCAGAGTTCCTCGGGCAGTACCGCTATCTCGCAGAGAAGTACCCGAATCTGCGCATCAGCATGGAGCATATCACGACGGCCGCCGCCGCTGATCTGCTCGATGATTATGAGAACCTCTGCGCGACGGTGACGCTCCAGCACCTATTCATCACACTGGATGACCTCGCTGGCGGTATGCTGAAGCCCCACCTCTTCTGCAAGCCCATCGCCAAGCGTCCGATGGATAGGGATAAGCTGCTTCTTACAGCACTTTCTGGGCATCCACGCCTCATGTTCGGCAGTGACTCTGCGCCACACCCCCGCTGTGCGAAGGAGAACTGCGGCTGTGCCGCTGGCTGCTTCACCGCCCCGCTCGCCCTGCCGAAATTAGCGGAGGTGTTCGTACGTCACAGCACGGTGGAGAACCTGCAAGCCTTCATTTCTGGTAATGCACGCGCTCTGTACCATCTCGATGTCCCTGAGACGACAGTGACGCTACGCGACACGCCCATGCAAGTGCCGGCGAGCTACCGCAGCTATGGTGAAGAGGTCGTGCCGATGTATGCTGGGGAGACCCTGCCGTGGAGCGTCGTGGGTGTTCAATAAGCCAGTCCTCAGTCCTATGAGTGCGCTAAAGAATTTCATTCTCGCGACGCGTCCGAAGACGCTGCCTGCCATCCTGATACCTATCTGGGCGGCGGCTCTCATCGTTACGCGCTATGCGGAGGCTTATCCGCAGCTGGGCTTGAAGCTGAACATCTACTTACTTGCCTGCACCGCTCTCGCTGCTCTGGGGATACAGATCGCTTGTAATCTCTTTAACGACGCACTGGATTCGGATAAGAAGGCGGATACGAAGAAGCGGCAAGGTCCCATGCGCGTCACGGCAAGTGGGCGCATGAGCTCGGGCGTGGTGAAGCTGATCGCGCTCGGCGTGCTAGGCCTCTCTTGTCTCGCTGCACTACCGCTCATCATGGTGGCGGGCGGGCCCATCATCGCCATCGGTATCCCTTCCTTGCTGTTGGCTTATGGCTACACGGGCGGGCCCTTTCCTCTGGCGTACCGTGGGCTGGGCGAAGTCTTTGTGCTGCTTTTCTTCGGACTCATTGCCGTGCTGGGCAGCCTTTATATCCAGATTGGCTGGCAGGAGAACTTCACGGTGATCTACGGGGCTGGGCTGATTATCGGCGTGCAGTGTGGACTGCTCTGCTGCCTGCTGCTAGAAATTAATAATATACGTGATCGCGTGGAAGATGCGGGCACAGGGAAGCGCACGCTGGCGGTGAGACTAGGAGATGCGAGAGCGCGTGGCTTAGCCATCGCCTTCTTGCTTGCGCCTTACCTGACCTTGAAACAGGCAGCCTTTTTCTTGCCAGGGATGCAGTGGAGTATGATTTGGTTTGCGCCTATGCTTTTAGCGGGTTACCTGCTGATGAAGCTGACGAAAACGCCAGCGAATAAGGAGATGAATCCGCTGCTGGGGCTCGCATCGCTGCATATGATCTTGTATTTGGCAGCGCTTACGTGGAATTAGTGGAAAAGATGAGCGACGCAATACCCAGAAGCGACACCTAGATGGGAGTCCAGAGGGACGCGTTCCTCTGGCAGGATGCAAGGACGGCGTCCCATATACGTTAACTTGATTGACATCC
>CAYJNX010000175.1:0-5016 GCA_964371525.1 uncultured Akkermansia sp.
TTTCGTACAGCTGATGCTCGCGTTAAACTCAAATCGCTCTACCCTTTTTTTGAATGAATTCTAGAAATCATCATCATTACTCAGCGTCTCTTTCGAGACTGAGAGAATGTCTGCTACTTCTGCCACGGAGTAGTATTCTTTGTTTTTTATTGTATCAACACTATGCAACATACCACATGGTTATTCGCTTCACTCGTATTTTCATAAATTATGCAAGAAGCAATTCAATTTTTCAAAAAATGAAGCGAATTAGAAAATAATTTTTAACAAATCTATCAGACACTGTTATACGCGATTTCACTTACCAGCCTACACAATGGGCGTTACAAACACATGCACCTGCTGTCAGGCATGAAACTTGACAATACGTAGCTGCCTGCTACACTGGTGAGACGGTGGCGTGTTGTCCCCTCATCACCGCTTTAAAATCATGAGTACAGTCCTCGAACGACAGGAGTTTTTACGTAGCGAATTAGCTAAACGTGTGTTGATTATTGATGGAGCTCTCGGCACGATGGTGCAGAAGTACAAGCTTCAGGAACAGGATTATCGCGGAGAGCGTTTTGCCGACACACAGGTCTACCCACGCGATGTGAAGAATAATAATGAATGCCTTATCTTCTCGAAGCCAGAGATCCTGAAAGAGATCTACGCCCAGTACTTTGCCGCGGGCTCCGACATGGCAACGACGAACACCTTCTCTGCCACCTCGCTCGGTCAGCATGAGTTCTTCCACCACGGCAGGGCTGGCAAGCATGATCAGAGCTACTACGAAGACGTGCTCGCGAATGAAGAGCTCGCCGCTCTCGTCCATGAGATGAATATCACCGCCTGTCGCCTCGCACGTGAGGCAGCAGATGAAGCGGAGCTGCTGACAGGCCAGATTAAACTTGTAGCGGGCTCGGTCGGGCCTATGGCGGTGACCGCGTCACTCTCACCCGATGTGAATGACCCTGGCTACCGCGCTGTGAACTTCGACCAGCTGCGTCGCGCCTACCGCGCTCAGGTGCTGAGTCTCGTCGATGGAGGGATGGACATCCTGCTGCTGGAAACCATTTTTGACACCTTGAATGCGAAAGCCTGCCTCTACGCGATTGAAGAACTACGCGACGAAGGCGTGGAGCTCCCACCGCTCATGATCAGCTTCACCATCACTGACCGCGCGGGGCGTACGCTCTCGGGGCAGACGGTGGAGGCATTCTGGAACTCTGTGCGCCACGCGCGCCCCTTCAGTATAGGGATTAACTGCGCGCTCGGAGCAGACCTCATGCTTCCCTTTGCGCGTGAGCTTTCTGGGCTCGCAGACTGCGCGATTAGCATGTACCCGAATGCAGGGATGCCCGATCCGCTCAGCCCTAGTGGTTATGAGCACTCAGCGGATGATATGGCGCGCATCATGCGTCGCTTCGGTGAGGAGCGACTGCTGAACTTCCTCGGTGGCTGCTGCGGTACGACCCCAGAGCATATCAAGGCGATGCGCGAAGTGATTAACGAATTCCCCCCACGCCCCATCACGGAAAAAAAGAAAGCGGGTCAGCTACGCCTCTCAGGCCTCGAAGCCTATAACCATGATGAGACGCGCAACACGCTCTTCATCGGTGAGCGTTGTAATGTCGCAGGCTCACCCATCTTTGCAAGACTCATCCGCGCGGGCGAGTTTGAAAAAGCAGTGGAAGTCGCCCGTAAGCAGGCGGAGAACGGTGCTGCTGTGCTGGACTTCTGCTTCGATGACGGCATGATAGAAGGCGTACCCTCTATGGTGCGCTTCCTGAACCTCGTGAGCTCTGAGCCTGACATCGCACGCCTCCCCTTCATGGTGGACTCATCAAAGTGGGAAGTGCTCGAAGCGGGGCTTCAGTGCATGCAAGGAAAGGGTATCGTCAACTCCATCTCGCTGAAGGTGGGTGAGGAAGAGTTCCTCCGTCAGGCTCGCGTCATCCGACGTTACGGTGCTGCCGTCGTGGTGATGGGCTTTGACGAAGACGGTCAGGCAGCAGATGTCGCCGATAGAGTGCGTATAGCCACACGCGCCTACGATCTTCTTGTGAACAAGGTGGGCTTCCCCGAGGAAGACATCATCTTCGACCCGAATGTGCTCACGGTAGGTACAGGTATAGCGGAGCATGTGAACTACGCAAAAGACTTTTTCGAAGCCGTCGGTGAGATACACCGTCGCTTCCCCCACTGCCATATCTCAGGCGGCATCTCGAATGTATCCTTTGCCTTCCGTGGGATTAATCCCGTGCGCGAGGCGATGCACAGCGCCTTCCTATACCACGCGCAGCAGCAGGGACTGGATATATCCATCGTGAATGCCGGCATGCTAGAGGTCTATGATGAGATCCCTTCAGATAAGCTGGCACTCGTCGAAGACGTGCTTCTCAATCGCCGCCCCGATGCCACCGAGCGGCTGACAGCCTACGCTCAGGAAATAGCCGAGCAGAAAGAAGCGCAGAAGAGCGGAGCTGCCGCCCCTCCTGTGCAGGCATGGCGTGAAGAAGCAGTCAGCACGAGACTTTCCTACGCCCTTGTGAAGGGTATCACCGAGTTCATCGAAGCGGATACGATGGAAGCCTTAGACCTGTATGAGGGAAGCGCACTTTCCGTGATCGAAGGTCCGCTTATGGACGGCATGAAGCAGGTAGGTGAGCTCTTCGGCGCGGGGAAGATGTTCCTCCCACAGGTGGTGAAGAGTGCGCGCGTCATGAAGCAGAGTGTCGCCCTACTCACGCCCATCATCGAAGAAACACGCGGCTCTACGGCGAGTGCGGGGACTGTCGTCCTCGCTACTGTGAAGGGTGACGTGCATGACATCGGTAAGAATATCGTGGGAGTCGTGCTCGCGTGTAATGGCTTCGAGGTGATCGACCTTGGCGTGATGGTTTCCTGTGAAACTATCATCGAAGCAGCTCAGCAGCAAAAGGCTGATCTCGTCGTCCTTTCGGGATTAATTACCCCATCACTTGAAGAAATGAGCCATGTCGCTAGCGAAATGGAAAAAGCAGGTCTGCGCATCCCTCTCATGGTGGGAGGAGCCACGACGAGCGCGCTGCACACGGCCTTAAAAATAGCCCCCAGCTACCCCTCGGGAGTCCTCGTGCATACGACGGACGCCTCCACCATCGTTCCAGCCGCAGCGGCACTAGTCGGCTCAGACAAGGAGCAGTATATAAAAAATCACCTCGCGGCACAAGAAGCAGCACGCGAAGGATACGCCGCAAAGCAGAAAGCTGTTGAACTCTACAGCCTCGCAGAAGCACGCGAGCGAGCCCTTGTCAGCGACTGGGCGAGTACCCCGCAGCCACAGCCTAGTCGCACAGGTGTCTTCACCATTGCGACTCCAGGGTACGGCTGCGCTTGCCATTCTACCCCTCCACAGGTGGAGCTGAGCTGGGAGACTATCCTAGAAAAATGCGAATGGAGCATCCTGCTTCGCTTCTTCGAGATGGGGGATGTATGGAATCCCGCCCGCCAGTGCTTCCAAGAAGGCGCAGCTGTCTCAGAAGAGAAGAAGCGCGAGGCGCAGCAGCTCATGAATGACGCGCGAGCCCTCCTCCAGCGCGGTGTCGCAGAGAAGCGCCTCCAAGCACGCGGATGCTTCGGCATATGGGAGGCTCATGCGCAGGGCGATGACATTCTTATCGAAGGCGGCGGTGCGCGGAAGGTCCTTCACAGCATGCGCCAGCAGAAGAAAGGAAAGGACATCTGCCTAGCTCTTGCTGACTTCGTCGCCCCATCCCCCCATCAGGGCTATGTCGGCGCGATGCAGCTAAGCATAGTCGGTGCGGATGAATGGGCTTCCGAGCTACAGGCACAGCATGACACCTACACATCCATACTGCTCGGTGCGCTGGCGAATATGCTAGTGGAAGCCTTTGCCGAGCTTACACAGGGTAGCATGGAGGAATACTGGCCAGTAACATCCAGTCAGATGATACGCCCCGCCTGCGGCTACCCGAGCCAGCCAGATCATGCGGAGAAGCGCACCCTATTCTCCCTGCTGAATGCGACGGAGTACACAAGTGCAGTATTGACGGAAAGCGATATGATGCGCCCGCAGGCGTCTATCTGTGCTCTGGTATTCAACCACGCGAAAGCGCGCTACTTCCGCGTCGGCGAGATAGGGGAAGATCAACGTAAGGATTATGCCGGTAGAATGTAGAATGGCTTTAATATATTACAAAAAAAAGCCTATTTTTAACATTTAGAACGTTTTTTCTTGAGTAAAGAATCATTATATGATAGTAGCATGAGTGCTACTTTCATTTTAGACATCATTAGCTAGTAAAACGAATTTCAAACAACATACACACTGAATATGACAACACCAAAAAAAGCTACTCCTACTAAGTCGCCCGCTAAAGCATCGGCAGCGACTGCGAAGAAGAAGGCAGCACCAGCCGCCAAGCCAACAGCGACGAAGGTCGATCCTGTCAGCGACCCTAAGTCAGTCGTGAAAAGCTCCAAGGACAGCTTCACCCCCGAGGAGCGCAAGCGCCTCGCAAAGCTGCAAGAAACCATGGAACTCCTCGCTAAAGATCCAGAATGGAGCAGCTTTCTTGATGAACAAAAAGACGCCCTATACCAGCTCCAAGAAGAGCTCGTCCCTAATATGCAGAACGTCACGCGCGAGCATCTTCGCTCGGGTGAGTCTAACGTATCCTCCGCCTCTGGGCAGCATATGGGTGATGCAGGTAGCGAAGCAGAGGTGCGCGACCTGACCATACGTCTACTCGATAAAGACAGAGAGCAGATGTATGAGATCGACGCCGCACTTGAGCGAATTCGTCGCGGAACATACGGAATTTGTGAAGAATCTCTCGAACCAATTCCAAAAGGACGCCTCCGTGTACGCCCATTCTGCCGTCTTACCGTAAAATGTCAGGAAGAATTCGAGAAAAAATATGGCATTGCAAGTGCTTATAATTCATCAAATTCTGAAATTATCGGCTACGCAGGCTTGCAAAATATACAAGAAAGTGCGATTTCACTTGACGAAGACTCAGAATAGTGTAG
>CAYJNX010000176.1:0-4984 GCA_964371525.1 uncultured Akkermansia sp.
AAACATCAGCCTTCCAAGCTGACTATGCGGGTTCGATTCCCGCTACCCGCTTGTAAGAGAGGAGCTCACAGAGAGCTTCTCTTTTTTTGTACTTATTATATGCCTGAGATTTTTCTATATATTAGAAAAATGTCTAAAAAAAATATTGCATGTTAGAGAAACACCAAATAAGATAATATTTAATATGACAAACGAATTAATTCAGCAGTTCAATGTGCAAATTAAAAATGAGTTTTACTCAGCGAATCTCTATTTAGCCTTTTCCATTAAGCTCGACGAGCTTGGATTGAAGGGTTGCTCTCACTGGATGCTACAGCAGTACCATGAAGAGCTCTCTCATGGTCTGGATTTCATCAATTATATGAAGCGTCGTGGTTTCGCAGCCGAAATTCTCGGTATAGACCAGCCCGTGGTGAATGCCACCGAGCCTTACGAGTTTTTCGAAGCCTCCCTCGCTCATGAAAAGCTCGTCAGCGCGAGCATTAACAATCTTATGACCATCGCACGTGATTCAGACGACTACGCCACGCAGGACTTCCTCTTCGGATTTGTCCGCGAGCAGGTGGAAGAAGAAGACACGCTGAACGAAATCATCGGTGAGATGAAGCTGGCAAAGGACAGCCCCGCTGCTCTGCTGCGCCTGAACGAAGAGTTACTCGCGCGCCCTGCTTTCACTGCCACAAAAGCCTAGCAGTAGAGATACTGTAGTTTCATGAATGCAGCTCTCACCTCCGTCATGGGGGTGAGAGTTTTTGTATAGCTCTTACAGCCTAGACTTGCTAGCTAGCGCGCTTCGTGGTAGAATGCGAGTGTTATTAGAATGTCTTTGCGCTTGATCACCACACTATGGAGCTTCTTGCTCGCGCTGTGTATCTCTGGCTGCCACGAGGGTGGGAGCTCAGTAGATCAGGCGGCGCGTGATGGTATACTCCTGATAGGGAATAACTCTGAACCACAGAGCATAGACCCGCATCTCGCGACAGCCGTTTCTGATGGGCGCATCATAGGGACATTGCTTGAAGGGCTTGTGCGTCCCGATCCCAAGGATGTCACGCAGGTGCATCCTGCGGTCGCGGAGTCATGGAGCTGTGATGATGAGGCGCGTGTGTGGCAGTTTCAGCTGCGCGAGTCGGCGCGATGGAGTGATGGGCAGCCTCTTCGAGCACAGGATTTTGTCTACGCGTACCAGAGACTTCTGCATCCCGAGTTTGGAGGAAAGTACGCGCAGATGCTCTACCCTATAGAAGGCGCACAGGCTTATAACCAAGGCTCAGCCGAATGGGATTCTGTAGGATTAAAGGCTCTCAGTGACAAGAAGCTAGAGATACGCCTTGTCGGACCTACTCCTCATCTACTCGAGCTCCTGCTACACTACACATGGTTTCCCATCCCAGCTCATCATCTGGAAAAGCATGGCGGCATGCTAGACAGGAAGAACAGCTGGACGCGCGTCGAAAACTGGGTGGGGAATGGCGCGTATGTGCTGCGTGAGCATAGGTATAATCATTTTCTTGAGGTCGCAGCGTCTCCACACTACTGGCGCGCGGCAGAACTGCGCAACAAGGGGATACGCTTCCTCCCCATCGTGAATGGCTTCACCGAGACGCGCATGTTCTTCGATGGGAAACTCCACATCACGAACAATGTCCCCCCCGAGATGATCTCCTACGCGAAGAAGCAGGGCGGTGAGCAATTCATCCAATCCCCTTACTACAGCTGCGTATTCTACCGCCTGAACACGCAGCGCGCACCGCTCACCGATCTACGCGTGCGCAAGGCTCTGTCGCTCGCCATCGACCGAGACGCTCTTGTGAATCAGGTCGTACGCGGAGCAGGTGAAGTTACGATGGGCTTCACGCCGCGCAGCGAAGGGTTCTCCCCCACTCTTCCCGCGCAGCCAGCGACGCAGCAGGCACGTGAAGAACTCGCACGCCAGCTGCTGAAGGAAGCAGGATTCCCCGATGGGAAGGGCTTCCCCACCATCGAGCTCATGACGAGCTCACGCGAGGTGCAGCGCATCATGGCGGAGACCATTCAGGCCTTCTGGAAAGAAACGCTGGGTATACAAGCAGAGATTCGCGTCTATGAGTGGACGGCCTACAAGGCAGCGCAGCAGAATGGGGATTATCAGGTATCTTCTTCTTCATGGAGCGGTGACTTCCTCGATCCGTCAAACTTTGTCGAGCTGTGGCGCAGTGGTGGCGGGAATAATAACACAGGCTGGGCATCCCCTGCCTACGATGCCGAACTACAGGCCGCCCAGCGCAGTGTGAGCCGCGCGAGCCGCATGGAGCATCTAGAGAATGCGGAGGAGATCATGCTCGCAGAGCAGCCTGTTATCCCTCTGTACTGGGGTCATCGCACCTATCTTGTCTCGCCCTTAGTGCAGGGATTCTACCCCTGTTTGCTGGAGATACAGCCGCTGGATGCGGTGGAGCTCCTAAAGGATGAAAAGGAGGTAGCACCATGATACGCCTCATCCTCCAGCGATTGGCTCAGGGGCTACTTGTGATCTTCACCCTCGTGACGATTACCTTCTTCCTTGTGCGTCTTCTCCCAGGGAATCCCTTCCTCGGTGAGCGCAAGCTCGCTCCGCATATCATGGAGCAGCTGCAAAAGCTCTACGGCATGGATCAGGGGGCGTTCTCACAGTACGTCGATTACCTGAGCAATATTATCTTCCACGGTGACTTCGGGCCATCCCTTGTGAAGGAAGGCGTGCAGGTCAGCGAGATTCTCATGCAGGCATTCCCCGTCTCCCTGCTTGTCGGGACGGTGGGCATGATCATTTCACTCCTCATTGGCATTCCTGCGGGCATGCTCGCGGCTTACTACCAGAGAAAGAAGCTGGACTACGGGCTGATGTTCCTCGCCATGCTGGGCATCTGCCTCCCAGCCTTTGTCATCGCGCCTTTGCTGGGTGGGACGCTCGGTCGCTATGTGCCCGGTCTCAGCGTAGCAGGCTGGGATAACTGGCTCTGCGTCGTGCTTCCCAGCCTCACGCTCGGACTAATCAATGGCGCGTACCTCGCTCGCCTCACACGCGGGGGCATGATGGAGGTGCTGTCGCAGGACTACATACGCACGGCGCGCGCGAAGGGCGTGGGCACGGCGCGTCTGCTCTTTGTGCATGCGCTACGCGGGGGGCTCATGCCGACTATTTCCTATCTCGGGCCTGCCTTCGCGGCTCTAATCACGGGCTCTTTCGTCGTGGAAAGCTGTTTCCAAGTTCCGGGCATGGGCACGCATTTCATCAATGCGACGACTGATAGAGACTACTTCCTCATCCAAGCCCTCGTCCTCTGCTACGGCTCGCTCATCGTGCTGGCAAACATCGCGGTGGACATCCTCATCATTCTCATCAACCCGCGCCTGCGCCATCAGGCAAACAAGGCATGACAACGCGCCCCACAGCACAGTTCCTACACGGACGATCACCTTCACAAGAGGCGATGCGACGACTGCGACGCAACCGCATCGCCCTGTCGTCACTCGGCATCCTTGGGATGATGCTTCTGCTCTGCTATGTCCTGCCGCTGTTCTCCTTCATCGCTGACCCGAATGCGACACAGCTCTCGCGCATCGCGGAGTGGCCGTCTTGGGATCATCCCTTCGGCACTGACCAACTCGGGCGCGACCTTCTCGCGCGCGTGCTCTATGGGGGACGCATTTCACTCTTAGTCGCGCTCGTGGCGAGTACGGTGTCCCTGATCATCGGTCTGCTCTACGGTTTAGTGTCGGGCTATGTGGGTGGGCGCGTCGATGCCCTCATGATGCGTGTGGTCGATGTGCTGTTTGCGCTGCCCTTCATCGTGCTCGTCATTGTGTTCTCCCTGAGCATAGAAGAGCCGAGCCGTGAGCTCACCGCGTGGGTGATCGAGCTCACGGGCTGGACGCATAGCGTCATCGCTCCTCTCATGAGCCTCGTGCCGCTCTTCATCGCCATAGGCGCGCTCGGCTGGCTGACTCTCGCGCGCATCGTGCGCACGCAGACCATGGAGATCTGTTCACAGGAATACGTCCTCGCGGCTCGCTCGCTCGGGCTATCACATGCGCGCATCCTGCTGCGCCACATCGCCCCGAATCTGCTGGGCACGGTCATCATTTACACGACACTCGCCGTCCCTGGTATCATCCTCACAGAATCCACCCTGTCCTTCATCGGACTCGGTGTGAAAGCTCCGAATTCCTCTTGGGGTACGCTCATCAAAGAAGGAGCAGACCGCATGGAGATAGCCCCGCAGCTGCTCCTGTTCCCTGCGCTCTTCTTTTCACTCACGCTCATCGCGCTCAACTTCCTCGGCGACGGTCTCCGCGACGCGCTCGACCCCAAAGGCGAACGAAAGTAACGCGATCGTCCATCACATTCCCCCCACCATATTCATGTCACATTCACATCCTGAACTCTTAGCACCAGCTGGTAACTGGGACTGCGTCCGCGCAGCCCTCGCAAACGGCGCGGATGCCATCTACTTCGGACTCGAACAATTTAACGCCCGCATGCGCGCTGACAACTTCAGTCTCGAAGACCTCCCTTCACTCATGAACTACCTCCACACCCACGGTGTGCGCGGTTACGTGACGATGAACATCCTCATCTTCCCTCGCGAGATAGAAGAAGCCTGCCGCTACGTCCAAGCACTGGATGACGCGGGAGTCGACGCCGTCATCATCCAAGACATGGGGATGGCCGCCTTCATCGCCGAGCAGAAGAAACTCAATCGCTGGAAACTAGAACTCCACCTCTCCACCCAGATGACCGTGAGTTCCCCCGATGCCGTGAAGCTCGTCGAAGAGCTCTACAACCCCGATCAGATCGTACTCGCACGCGAACTCTCCATCGAGAACATCGCCGCTTGCGCTGCCGCGACGACGACGCCCATCGAGGTCTTCTGCCACGGCGCACTCTGCGTCGCCTACTCAGGACAGTGCCTCACCAGCGAAAGCCTCGGACAGCGCAGTGCTAACAGAGGCGAATGCGCCC
>CAYJNX010000177.1:0-4976 GCA_964371525.1 uncultured Akkermansia sp.
GCGTCATCGTGCTGCTAGCGCGTGGACTGGATGAAAGCCTGCGTGAGAAGCTCGCTACCGCTGAACTCGGCAAGCAGGTGAAAGCCTATGATGTCGACGACCTCGATGAGCTCAGTAGCTTCACCGAAGGCGATCCCGCGACCATGCTGCTAGAATTGCGCTAATCAGCACCCATAAGCGACACATAGATGGATCCTTAAGGTCCACTGACCTTAAGCAGGATGCAAGGACGGCGTCCTTGCTGGGTCTGGGCAAAGCCCAGAAGCAAAGCCGTGCTCGCAGAGCACGGCAGCGTCAGTTTCATCATAGCCTGATGTCACACGCGCCCGCGGGGCAAACCCCGCATGGCTTCCACGCCAGAAACTGACGCTCCGACCACTGCGCGCGATAGCGCGACACTTATCTTCCGAGGCAAACGCGATAGCGTGAAACCGCGGTGAAGACGCGAAAACAAGCCTACGACCTGCGACGACGACGCGCCAGCAGTGCTGTGAGTGCCAGCAGGCTGAGAGACGTGGTCGATGGCTCAGGGATGAAGCGAACGCGTAAGCCACCATCATCTAAGATCTCTGTGATGTACATATCCTTCTCTAATAATACCCCGCCTAGGTAGAAGTCGATGTTATAAGTATCATCCACGATGATGTCACCCATGCCATCGCTGATGATGAGATCGTAGAAATGATCATAAGCCGCATAGCCAATATGCATCTCGATATTATTGAACTCGAAAAGTGACTCACTATTGAGCGTCACCTGAGTGTGACCATTAAGATCATTCATCGTGCCAGCCGTGTAGATGAGCGTATCTGCGTGAGAGGTGACGAGGTCGTTTAATGTCAAGTTCGCGTCGACATAGATATTCTCACTGTACATCTCGGTACGAATCAGGCTTTCGTCTGTTGTCGTGCCTGTGACACGGGTATCGCCTTGTATGTACAAGTCTCCCGTCAATTGACCGATGGTATTAATACCGCGCGCGAGCGTGCCACCTGTGAACTCGATATTACCAAGATTCGTGATCGTAGTCGCGTCTTTAAAGTAGTCTGCGAGTGTATTTACTGTCCCTTGCTCTCCTACATTCAGCGAGCTGTTTTGTAGGTAGGCGGTCACGCGGGCTTCTTGTGTCTTCTTCGCTTTATCTGTATAGCTGTGCGTTGTCGTGCCTAGCTTAAGCCCACCGTTTTGGACGTCCACTGCCGAATTCTTGATTTCTGCGTTGATCATCACGTCGTACTGTGCCGTCGAGTTCGCATTCACGATGATTTTCCCCGTGCCATCACCTGAGATGCTGTCATTGAGCGTGACTGTATTGTCCCCCTCTGCATTGAAGGTGACGGTACTATTAACGGCATAAATCGCATTAAAATGAATATCGTCGGTAGATATTGTGACAGACCCATCGTCATTCACTGAGTAGTCAGCGTTCCATGCTTCGTAATTTCCAGAAATGAGCACATCTCTATTCAAGGCTGATACATTGAGGTCGAACCAGTTTTGTACGTAGATAGCACCGCCTTTCGCATTCGACGCAACTCCTGTGTTCGTCGCTGCGATATTACCGATGAGGTCCGCGTCTACGAGGCTTAGCTCTGTTGATACAGCTTGGTCGGTAATGCTTATAGCACCACCGCGTCCTTCCGAATACTGAGAAAAAGCAATGTTGTTCGTAAATGACCCTGTGAACTTTCCGTGATTATTATCAGTGAATGTACTCCCTGTCATCGCGATAGCTCCACCTGAGGATGTGCTCTTCTCGTTTGTGCCTAATTCGTTTACTGTGACATAGCTATAATTGCTGTCAAATGAAGCTGAGATGTTTCCCACATTTCCTTCATACAGGCGTATCGCACCGCCGCCAGCTCCGCCTGTAGAGCTGTCTCCTAGCTCCACCTTCGCTGCATTATTGGTAAATTTCCCACCTATATCTCCAACTGTTGCCTCGGGCCCTATGTAGATAGCACCACCGTACTCGGCTTCATTTCGATGAAAATTGCCATAGATATTACCTATGGATAAGGGGTGTATTCTTTCGTCACCTGCAGGAGTGTACCAATTACTGATGCTAATGGCGCCACCGCGCGAATAACTCGTGGTATCTGTCGGTGGGTTCGGCGTAATGATATTATAAGAGAAGTCGGCGTAGATATCACCGATTTCACCCGAGCCCTCTACCCAGATAGCGCCACCAGCGGCAGTCCATCCATCTGCTGCTGCAGCTTCATTATTAAATTGCAGTCGATTATCTTTATCATAGCCTTGGAACTCTATGCTCCCCCCATGAATCAGGGAGAACACCGCTCCACCATCCATGCCAGACTCTCCATCGGGTGTGTCCTTGAAATTATTAAAGGCTGCGATGTCCTTGACGATAAACTTAATATTGTTATATACCGCGCTTGAGCCTTTTACCTGAAAGCCTGAGTATTGTTCGTTACCGTCAATAATAGTCGAGCCATCGGTATCCCCAGTGATGGTGACTGTAAGAAGCTCTGTGATCGTTTCGCCATCAGGAATGTCAGCAGGGAGAAGATACTCTTCATAGCTCTTGTCGAGTGTCGTCGTGCCACTACCGTAGTTAAAGGTGGTTTCTGGCGTTTGCGCCTGTGCCTGAGTTAGAGATGCGGCAAGTATTGTTAGAAATGTGCTTATTTTCATGTTGGTATATCTAGGGAATCTTGCTAAATTAGTCTGGGCAGAATGGGAAACTCGAAAATGAGCGAAACAGCGCGCTATGCGCGCCCAAACGCCGTAAATTATCATCCAAAGTGCATGCACAATCCGAAGCTGATAATTTCTCAAGATCCCCTCTAGGGATTTGCCGCATTATAGAATTTGTTAGTTTAGTAGTCAAGTGTTTTCTGTTTCTTTTTGATAATTATCAAAAAGGAATTTCGTTGAAATACACTTGGTTGTATTGTTTTGTTAGAATAATTTTTTCGTAAAGTAAGGCGCGATTAAAGTGTTATAAAACTTGAAATTATTAACTAAGGGGAACCTTGCAAAATTAGTCCGAGCAGAACGGTGATCTCAATAGTGAGTAAAACAGCACGTCTTTTGCTGCATTTTGGTGAAAAATCCGATGCTGCTAATTTTTGCAAGAGGGTCCTAAGGAAGAAGATGAAAAAATCGCCCTTGACCTCAGCGATCGTGCAGAGTAGACTCTCAGTTATGCAGGAGCAGAAACAACAGATGGAAATCATGGCACCCGCTGGCTCATTCGAGTCACTGGCTGCCGCCCTACGAGCAGGAGCTGACAGTGTGTACTTCGGCGTCGGGCTGTTCAACATGCGCGCACGCAGCACGGTCAACTTCCAAGTTTCTGATCTCAACGGTGTAGCACGTCGCTGCCACGCCTTCGGGGCAAAAGCTTACCTCACGTGTAATGTCATCATCTACGACGAAGAAGTCGACGCGATGAAGGAGCTGCTGCGTGAGGCAAAGGACGCAGGCATCGATGCCGTCATCGCCGCCGACATGGCCGCCATCGCCTACGCCCACAGCATAGGGCTGGAAGTCCACATCTCCGTGCAGGCAAATGTCTGTAACATCGAGACCGTGCGCTTCATGGCGCAGTACGCCGATGTCATGGTGCTGGCACGCGAGCTAAAGCTCAGCCAGATCCGCTACATCATCGACCGCATACGCGAGGAAGACATACGCGGACCACGCGGCGAGCTCGTCCGCATCGAAATCTTCGCCCACGGAGCTCTCTGCATCGGTATCTCGGGCAAGTGTGGCATGAGCCTTGCGTCAAACAACAGCAGCGCAAACCGCGGACAGTGCTACCAGCTCTGCCGCCGCCGCTACCGCGTCACCGACATGCACAGCGGCTTCGAAATGGATATAGACAATGAGTACATCATGTCGCCGAAGGACATCTGCACCATACGCGTCATCGACCAGCTCGTCGGAGCCGGCGTCTCTGTGTACAAGCTCGAAGGCCGCGGACGTTCCGAAAGCTACGTCTCCACCGTCACGCGCGTGTACAAG
This sequence comes from uncultured Akkermansia sp., assembly GCA_964371525.1. Taxonomy (GTDB): domain Bacteria; phylum Verrucomicrobiota; class Verrucomicrobiia; order Verrucomicrobiales; family Akkermansiaceae; genus Akkermansia. The sequence continues at coordinate 3,994 of CAYJNX010000177.1, forward strand.
GAAGCCGTCTCCTGCTGCGCCGCTGGTGAATGGTCACCAGAGAAAGTCCCCGCGTGGGAAGAAGATTTACTACGCGTGTTCAACCGCCAGTTCTGGCAGGGGGGCTACTACCTCGGCGAAGACTGGGACGTGTGGAGTGGCTGCTCGAACAGTCTGGCACTGGAGCAGCGTCAGCACCTCGGGCGCGTCATGCGCTGGTTCCAGAAGGCAGGGGTCGCCCAGATACGCCTCGAAGCCTCCGCTGTGAAAATCGGTGACATCATCGAGATCACAGGGCAGACTACGGGCATCGTGCGCCTCACGGTCACGGAGGTGCGCTACGACAACGAAGAGGGTGAGACCATCACAGCTGACTCCGCGCCTAAGGGCAGCATGGGCTTCATCCCCGTCGATACAAAAGTCCGCCACGGGGACAAGGTCTACCTCGTCTCCCGCCGTAAGCTCAGCTAAGATTTTTGCAATATGAAGGAGCTTCCCATGCGCGTGCTCTTCACCGAAGAGCAGATACAGGCAGCGGTGCAGGAGGTCGCGGCAGGCATACATGCCCGCTGGGGGGCAGAAGAAGATGTGCTCGTCATCACGCTGCTGAATGGTGCACTCTGGTTCGCCGCTGACCTGCTGCGTGCCTTGCCCAGCTCCTACATCCTGCACAGCCTGCGTGTGTCCAGCTATGGCGCATCACACCAGTCATCAGGTAAGCTCACGTGGCATGGAGAGCTGCCAGCCGAGGAGTTACAGGGGAAGCGGGTGCTTGTCCTTGATGACGTGATCGACTCGGGGCTCACGCTGAGTGAGGTGAAGGCGCAGCTCCTAGCGCAGGGGGCGAGTGAAGTGCTCTGTGCTGTCGCTATAGAAAAGAAGCCACCCCACGCACGCAGCATGGAGGCGGACTTCGTCGCGCTGAAGGCAGGTCACGAGTTCCTCATCGGCTACGGCATGGATGAGAATGGCCGCTATCGTAATCTGCCTTATATCGCCGAGCT
>CAYJNX010000178.1:0-4943 GCA_964371525.1 uncultured Akkermansia sp.
CTTTACTTCTCAAGCGTCGTGATCGCGTTACGCTTGATCTCAAGCTTCACGATGGGGCGCACTGGGTAGGAAGTATACTCCTTTGTCACGTAGTAGTGTACCTGTGTGAGATGGACGTAGTCTGAGGTGTTGAGCTGCTGTATGGTTTCGAGTGTTTCCAAGCTTTGACCCTCTACGTCCATGTTAATATCGACACAGATCTCGTCATCGACTTCAGCTTTTACATCACCGTAGCCTACTGTTTTCGCATAGTTTTCATTGCGTATGACTTTAAATACAGCAACGGTCTTTGCGTGGTCGCATTTATTCGGGCAAAGCGCTGTGCGGTGCATGCAGGGAACCTTCCTTGTGCCGACATACATGGCGAGTACTTCATTTCGAGCCAGCTCCTTAGCGGGAGGCATGGGCGCGGCTTGAAGATTCAAACAAGCAATCAGGATTGCAAAAATAACAAGTTTCATGCCATGATTTATATCATATTCCCTCATTATTACAAGAAAAAAATAGCATTAATTGAACTACTTTAACTCCCATATTATCAGTAGGAATTGCGTGCTTTTCTATGATTGTATTTATGTTATTTCTATCTTTTATATTTGGTATGCCGTATACGGCATACCAAATATAAAAATAAGTTTTAGCGTTTTTTATGAAATGCAGAGATATGCGCTATGACTCCTATTTCTCGGCTGGCGGTGGGCCTGAGCAAGTGAGTCGTGGCTGTATCTTGACGATGGGTCGTACAGGGTAGGAGGAATTATCCTTCGTGACATAATAATGCACCTGCGTCATCTGAACTTGGGTGGCGGGCTTAAGCTCCTTGAGCAGCGCGAGTGTTTCTGGGCTCTGGCCTTCGACATCCTTATTGAGGTCAATATAGATCTGTGAGTTCGGTTCGGCTTTTGCATCTCCATATTCGCCTTTTTTCTCGTATCCATCGTTGCGCAGTACTTTGAAAACGGCGACTTTCTTCGCGTGTCCACATTTATCAGGACACAGGGAGGTGCGGTGCATGCAGGGCATATCCTTCGTCCCTACGTACATGGCGAGAACGTCGTTGCGTGCGAGTTCCTTGGCGGGAGGCAAGGGCGCGGCTTGAAGACTGATAGCAGACATCATGACTGCGAATAGTGCTAGTTTCATAAGCTTCAGTTATAGCATATCACCTCCTGTATACAAGAATAAAAAATGCGTCAGTATGCAGAAAATAGAGGAAACATATATTGTATATTCGTTATTTTGTAACACAAAGTGCACGGCTTTAATCTGGTGTTTTACCAGATGATGATTGCTAGATGTTGATGTTTAGTTATTATGATTAACTGTTATATGCTCTATCTAATATATATTATTTTTGATTGAATGTTAATGATTTGTGTGCCATTATTTATATAGGTTAACCGCATGGCTATCCTAAAAAACAAAACAAAATGATACATCTACAGAAAGGATAAAATATGAGCAAACGTAACATTACACGCTATACATATGAAACAACCTCATTTCAGGGCTGGCGACTTAGCATTTGCCGCCGCTGGAATCAGTTCACAAAGTACTTCTCCGATCGCGAATATGGTAGCGAAGAAGCTGCTTTTGATGCTGCTCTCGAAATGCGCGACAAAATCTACAGCGCCCTTCAGCAGAATCCCGAAGACCCACGCTGCGTCTTCGAGCGTTTTAAAAATGGCTTAGCGGATGATACAACAGTTCAAGCTGAAACTACCCGCTAAGGGGAATCTTGCAAAATTAGTCCAGGCAGAATGGGAATCTCGAAAATGAGCTTAACAGCACGCCTTTTGCCGCAATTTGGCGAGAATTTACAGCTTTTTGGGCTTGCATAGCTCGCTATGCGCGCCCAAACGCCGTAAATTATCATACAAACTGCATGCAAAATCCGAAGCTGCTAATTTTGCAAGAGGTCCCCTAAGGATCTAAATAATATCTAAATTGTCGAACAGGTGCGCGGCTCAGTCCATGCACCTGTTCGCATTTATGTCATGCTGATAGGAGAGCTTGATTTTATGAGTGAACTCGTTTATAATACGCCGCAAGTATGTATGATGAATTGATCGCGCTACTGGCGCAGCATGATGAAGTAGGTGTGATGGCGCATTTTCGCCCCGATGGCGATGCCATAGGATCGACGCTGGCTCTGGGGCTAGCCCTGAAAGCCATGGGCAAGAAGGTGCGACTCTTTAATGAAGATCTCGTCCCCGCCTCCTTAGAGTTTTTGCAAGGCAGTGAGCTCGTCGAGCCCATCCCTAGCGTATGCCCAGAGACGATGCGACTGCTGATCTGTCTGGACTGTGGTGCGTGGAAGAGGCTTGGAGATCGTGCCATCGAGGTATTCGCTCATGGACGCGAAGAGGGCAGTGGACTGACTCTGGTGAACTTTGATCACCACGCGAGTAATGAAGGATACGGATCACTCAACATCGTGAAGCCTGACGCAGCGGCGACATGCTTCATGCTCGAAGAGTTTATTCGCGAGCTCGGAGTCACAGTCGATACCGCTATCGCTACTGCTCTCTATGTCGGTATCAATACGGACACGGGCTCGTTCCAGTACGGTAGCACCAGTCCCGAGGTGATGCGCACCGCTGCCCGACTTCTCGAAGCTGGTGTGGATGTGCAGGATGTCAACCGCCGCTTGTACCAAGAAGTGCCTCTCAGCACCCTCATGGTGAATAGAGAGGTGCTCAATCATATGGTCGTCGAAGAAGAGGGCTTACTTTCTCATTATAGTCTTGATGCCGTGACGAAGAACCGTCTCGCGCTCGGCAGCGATGATTCTAAGGATCTCGTCGAGATCATCCGTGTCGTCAGTGGGGTGAAGGCCTCTATCATCTTTGAAGATCTCGAAGACGGACGTATTCGTATGTCGCTGCGCTCAAAAGATCCACGCATGAATGTGGGACGCGTAGCGGAGAGCTTCGGCGGCGGCGGTCATTTCATGGCGGCAGGCATTCGCATGAAGGGGAGCTTAGAAAACTGTCGTGAGCGCGTTCTCGAAGGACTGCGTCAGGAGATACGTCGTGTCTTCCTCTCTAATAATGAGTCCGAGTAAGGCTAGTTTCTTGTTTTTTTCTTGCACAGAGTCTAACTATTCACTAATCTCTAGCCATGACAGCGACACCCCCACCACTTGAGCCACCCCATGGTCTGCTTCTCGTCGATAAAGACCCCGGCTTTACTTCTCATAATGCTGTGGCTCTTTGCCGACGCATCCTGAAGACGAAAAAGGTGGGACACTGTGGCACGCTAGACCCCATGGCGACAGGTATGCTACTTGTCGTCATCGGTAAGGCGACAAAGCTCCAAGACGCGCTCATGTGCGATGATAAGGTCTATCTCGGCACGATGAAGCTCGGACAGGAGACGAATAGTCAGGACGCTGACGGCGAAATCGTCGCCGAGAAGTCGACCGCGGGCATAGACGAAGCGCAGATCCGCGCTGCTTTTGAACACTTCACAGGTGCTTTCGATCAGGTGCCGCCTATGTACTCCGCGGTGAAAATCAATGGTGTGCCCTGTTACAAGCTCGCCCGTAAGGGGCAGGAAGTGGAGCGCAAGTCTCGTCCAGTGAAGGTACTGCGTTACGAGATCACGCGCATAGACCTAGAGGCAGCAGAGGTAGACTTCCTCGTCCACTGTACGAAGGGGTTCTATGTGCGCACCTACGCGCATGAAATCGGTCAACGCCTCGGCTGCGGTGCTCACCTCACGGCTCTGCGCCGCACGCACTCGGGGGGATTCGATCTGAGTCGCGCCATCGAAGTGCCTGCGTTGAAGGCTTGCTCTGCCGAAGAATTACGCGCTGCCATCATCCCCTTGGAAGATATTCAGCGTATTATAGCCGAGAAGAACGCCGAGAAGAACGCCGCTGAGGAAGCATGAGAGTTTACCGCTGTTTTGAGGACTTGAAAGAGCTCAGTGAGCCCATCAGCTGGGCCTTAGGCTTTTTTGATGGCATGCACCGAGGTCACCAGCAGGTGATTAAGTCTGCCCAGAAACAAGGCTCTCTCTGTGGTATGCTCAGTTTTGCGAGGCATCCGCTTAGTTTGCTCGCGCCCGAGCGCGCGCCTCAGTTAATCACGCCTTACGTAGAGCAGAAGCTCGCCTACGCGCAAGAATATGGAGTGGAGGTGCTACTGCTTCTCGACTTCACGCCTGAGCTTGCCACGATGAGTCCTTCGGCATTTCTTGACACGCTGGCGGCACACTGTCAGGTGACTGGGCTGAGCTCGGGGAAAAACTGGCACTTCGGGCATCGCGGGCTCGGAGATTCTACATTTTTAGTACAGTCTGGCAAGTCGCGTGGCTGGGATGTCGCTGTAGCCGATCTCTTGCAGGACGATGAGAATCACGTCATTTCCTCCACTGAGATCAGGCTCTGTCTCCAATCTGGCGAGTTAGAAAAGGCTATTGAGCTACTTGGGCATTCTTTCTGTCTGCGTGGTGAGGTGATACATGGGCAGCATCTCGCGCGTCAGTGGAATTACCCTACGGCGAATATTCATATTCCCGACGGCACGATTCACCCCTTGGCTGGCGTGTATGCTGTGGATGCTATTATTGATAATCAGCGTGTCGCAGGTGTGGCAAATATTGGGCTACGTCCTACGATAGAGGAGGACGTGAAGCGCGTGCTCCTTGAGGTTCACTTCTTTGACTGGGAGGGGGATCTCTATGGGCAGGTGATGGATATATCCCTGCGCCATTTTATACGAGAAGAGAAGAAGTTCTCCTCGATCGACGAGCTACGCGCTCAGATCGCTTCAGATGCAGCGCGTGCGCGTGAGTTGCTAGGCGGTTGAGTTGCTCATTGCGCCACACGAAAGATGCAATTTAGCTTGTTAGCCTCGTTTTTGAGATGTATGTCAATCTCGTTTCCTTGCTCGCGGCTCGTCAAGCATACCAGAGGATATGCTTGACTCTTGGGT
>CAYJNX010000179.1:0-4854 GCA_964371525.1 uncultured Akkermansia sp.
TTGCTGCGTGCGTCTCGTATGAGTCCGCCCGCGGCTCCGCTTTCTGGTCCCATTTCTACGAGGTAGTCCGCGCTGTTCAATATACTCTGGTTGTGCTCGATGCAGAGAATGCTATGTCCTCGGTCACGTAGGCGCAGCAGGGCTTTTAAGAGGAGTTCTACTTCGTTAAAGTGTAGTCCTGTGCTGGGTTCATCAAGGATGAAGAGGAGTTTTTCTTCGTTTTGTCCCGTGCGTAGTTGTTTGCTCTGTGTGCCGCTCGCTCGTGCGAGGTAGCTGGCTAGTTTAATTCGCTGGGCTTCGCCTCCCGAGAGGCTGGATGAGGCGCGGTCTAGTGCGAGGTAGCCGAGTCCGAGGTCGAGCATGGCTTGCAAGATGCCGCTTGCTTGCGGGATGTGGCGTAGGAAATCTGCTGCTTCACTGACGGTCATGGCAAGTAGTTGTGCCATATTGCGCCCGCGCCAGCTGACTTCTAGTGTTTCTCTGTTGTACCGCGCTCCTTGGCAGGCATCACAGGTGCTGTGTAGGTCTGCGAGGAAGCTCATGTCGATGTCGATGTGTCCTGTGCCTCCACAGCGTTCGCAGCGTCCTCCGCGTATGTTCAGTGAGAATCGGTTTTCCTTATACCCTCGTTGTTTCGAGAGAGGGAGTGCGGCGAAGAGTTTTCGCAGGATGTCGAGGAGTCCTGTGGCACTGGCGGGCATGGAGTTTTTCCCTTTAGCTCCGCTCAGGGGGCTCTGGTCGACGAGTACGGCGCGTGCGAGGTGGGGGCGTAGCTTTTCTACTGTGCTTTCTAGTTTTTCCTGCGCGATGGCGGGGATGAGGCATTCGTGGATGAGGGTGCTTTTCCCACTGCCGCTGTGTCCTGAGATGCAGGTGAAGGCTGCTAGCGGGAAGTGGAAGTCGATGTGCTGGAGGGTGCGTGCGTGGGCATCGCGCAGTGTAACCCAGAGATGGCTGTCTAGTGTGGTGGGTTCACTGGGGAGTGCGGTTTTCTTCCTGCCGCTGAGCCATGCTCCTGTGGGGGAGTCGGGGTTCGCACAGAGTTCTTCGTAGCTGCCAGTGGCGATGATTTCTCCTCCTAGAGGTCCGCTGCCTGGTCCCATTTCGATGAGGAGGTCGGCGGCGGCGAGGACTTGGGGGTCATGTTCGACGAGGAGGATGCTGTTTCCTTTTTCCTTGAGCTGGTGGAGGGCGCGTATGAGGCGGTCGCATTCATCAGGATGGAGTCCTATGGTGGGTTCGTCGAGGATGTAGAGCACGCCTGAGAGTCCGCCGCCTATTTGACTGGCGAGGCGCGCGCGCTGGAGTTCTCCGCCGGAGAGGGTGTTTGTCGCGCGGTTCAGGCTAAGGTAGCCGAGTCCGAGGTCTGCGAGGCAGCTTAGCCGCTTGCTGAGGTCGCCGCAGGCGGTGGCGAGGATTTCTTCCATTCCGGCTGGGTAGCTGAGCTGGGGGAGGAGTGCGAGGAGGCTGTCTATGCTGAGGGCGCAGAGCGTGCCAAGGCTGTATTCTTCTGACCCAAATTCAAGGGTGACGGCGAGGCTTGTTTTGTTCAGCCTCATGCCGTGGCAGCTGGGGCAGAGGATGTAGCTGTCTTCACCTTTTTTCGGGTTTTCTTTTTTGATGATTCCTAGTCCTTTGCATTCAGGGCATGCGCCGTGGCTGGAGTAGTGGGAGAAGCTCTGGGGGCTGAGGTCGGGCAGCGTGAAGCCTGTTTCTTCGTTCCTATAGCGTGTGTAGAAATGCAGGAGCTGGGGCGCGGAGTCAGGGGGCTGTGCGAGGGCGCGGAGTTCATCTCCTGTGACGCGTAGGGCGGCTTCGACGGAGTCAGCGATGCGGGATTCTGCGCTTGCTTTACAGATGATGCGGTCGATGACGAGTTCGCAGTTTTCGCCTTCAACTGGGGGCTGGGTAAGGAGCTCTTCGAGGTCGAGTATGTCGCCTCGAAGGCGTACGCGTATGTAGCCGAGCTTTTGCAGGTCCATGATGTCGGACTCGCGTGTCTCGTCCCATCTGGCAAATTCAGATGGGAGTGGGGCGAGCAGCGTGAGGCGTGTGCCTTCGGGGAGCTGGGCGAGCTGCTGGGAGATCTCACCCGAGCTGAGCTTGCGCAGGGCTTCGCCTGTGACGGGGTCATGCGGTGTGCCTATGGCGGCGTAGATGATGCGCAGGTAGTCGAGTGTCTCGGTGATGCTGCCGAGTATGCTGCGGCTCTGTCCTGTCGGGACTTGCTGTTCGAGGCAGAGGGCGGGGGGGAGTCCTTCTATGGAGTCTACCTGTGGTTTATCGGGGCGGGCAAGGAGGCGGCGTGCTCCTGTGGAGAGGCAGTCGAGGAAGCGGCGGCGGGATTCAGCAAAGATTGTTTCGTATGCGAGAGTACTTTTCCCACTGCCGCTAGGGCCGACGAGGGCGATGATCTTCCCGAGAGGGAGGGTGAGGCTGAGGTTTTTCAGCGTGTTCTGTCTTGCTCCTCGGATGACGATGTTCATGGCAAGGGGGCGTGCATGGCTGCGATCTTAGCTTTGTTGCCAGCGTCCATGGTGGGCTGCTGTGAGTGCTGCTATTTCCAGCGAGGGGGTGTGGCAGTCACCGTGTAAGCTTCCGCCTGATTCTAGTCTGATGGAGATGCTTGCGCTGACGTTACCATGGAGTTCACCTTTAATGATGATTTCTTCTGCGTCTATGCCTGCTGGGAGTTTCAATATGACTCCGCGTTCGACGAGTAGTGTCGCGACGTGTGGCTTTTTTGTCAGGCTGTTATTATAACCCATGGTCAGCTTCCCATGGCAGCGGAAGTATCCATCTACTTTTCCTTGTATGAGCAGGTCTTTGCATTCAAGCTTGAGACCTGAGAGTACTGCATCTTTCGCGATGCGGATATTGCCGATCGTGCTGACGTTTGATCGTGCTGAGCCCTGTCGCAGAACGATATCGGTCAGCGTGAGATGTGAGCGACACAGTGAACAGAGGGCAGAGAGTGCCTTCGCTGGTACTGTGGTTTTCCTTGCGCAGTTATAACAAGTTACACTACGCATCTCAGTCACGACAGGGAGGCGCAGTGTGCGCGTCCCCTCGATGCGAGGAATCCATTTCCCCCAGTCTTCCTCAGGAAGTATTCCTGAGGGCTCGTCGCTCACTAGTGCTTTTATGGAAGAGGTAGCAGGCATGCTAGCTTAAAAAGCGGCTGCTACTTAGGCAAGGAGGTCACCGAACTCTACAGAGTTCGCAGGTGCCTCAAACTTGCTTGGTGCTCCAGAAGGAGCACTGGCTGCGCTCTTCGCTGGTGCCGAAGCTGGTGCAGCTGCTTTTTTCGTCATGTTAGAAAACTGACTACTAGGTGCCCCTACGGCAGAACGTCCGATGAAGATGGCGCCTTCATGTACGATGAGGCGTGATGCTGTGATATCGCCTATAAGCTCAGAGTTTTTCGCCAGCTCGACGAGATCGTCTACGACGACACTACCCGAGACCTTACCATGGATGATGGCACTCTTCGTGCGGATAGCTGGTGTGTCCTTCTTCTGCGAAACGATGGTGGCATTCGCGCCGACCGTGAGGACACCATCAGAGGTGATTTCACCTTCGACGTTACCGTCTACTAGTAGTTCGTTACTGAAGCGCAAGATACCGACAACGCTCACGTCGGAGTTCAAGACATTGCGCGCATTCATGGTGCTGATAGGTGCTATCGTCCCCATTGGCATTTCCCTATCCATCTCCATGTCATCCTTTTCCATAGGGATGGCTTCTCCGAAGCTGTTCATATCGCTCGCCGTAGACCAGTCTACTTTAGAGGGGGACATTTCACTTGGGTGAGAGGGAGGCTCTTCGTTGTTTTTTGGCTTAGAGGGGTATTTAAACATGAGAAAAATTGATTATGGACTGTTATTGTCGGTTAAATCGCACGACGTTAACAGATGTCGTGCACGTGGGGTATTTTACAACTTTTTACAGCTCTTGTCTACTTGAAAATGCAGCATGTCGCGGGAATTTATTGTGAACATCTCTTGCGAAATTAACGCCCAGAGCAGTCTCATTCTCAAGAGGCATCCCTTATTGCACGATTTCAACGCGCAGCGTCGTTTCCCCGAAGTTCACAATGCAGCCATCGTAGAGCGGAGCTCGTCTTTCATATGAGCTTAGGCGATGTCCATTGATAAAGAGCCCGTTGGTAGACTCATTATCACTGATAACGAGCTGATCATTGATGTACTCTAAGATGGCATGAGCGCGCGAGACACCTATTTCAGGAATGACAATCTGCGCTATGGTAGGATCTCGACCTATAACCATCTGTTCTTCTGTGGCGATGGTATTAAGCGGGAGTTTACACTGGCACGGAGCACCTGACGGTAAGAGTCCATAGATGCGTACATAGCCGGGGATGGGCTCTGAGACATCGGGATCAATGACGGCGGCAACTCCTCCTACGCGGCGTTTCTGTTGTCTTTTTTCCTTCGGGTGGGGAAGCCCTAGTCCGAGATTCCATTTACTGCGAAGAGGGTCTTTCAAGGAAAGCGGGCGCAACAGGATGGATGGAAGGGGGGAATCTTTCTCAATTGGAGCCGTGACGACAAAGCGGGAGACGCTCTCGTACTCTTCATTAACTTCTTCCGTCGTTAGTGAATTATCCTTCTCTAAAGGGCGCAATAACTGACTATCAGGAGAGGTGGATGATGCCATGCGCGCGAGACGCATGCGCAGAGCATTGAGCTCACGCTGCAGAGCGCGCTCGCGCTGCAAGAGCTCGCCCATGGTCGGAGCCTTCGTCTTTTCTGCTACAGAATCACTCATCTCTGCTTTCTATGATATCAGATATACTTCAGAGTTCAATGCTAAATTCTTCAGGAAGTCGAC
>CAYJNX010000180.1:0-4833 GCA_964371525.1 uncultured Akkermansia sp.
ATGTGGAAATCGTTCATCTTGTACCATGACATGGTATCGACGATTTCTTCAAGTGTATTCAGCGTGAATGGAGTGCGTGCCGCATCGAACATGAAGCCGCGTATCTTGAAGCGCGGGAAGTCGACAACTTCACCGCAGGGGACTTTCCCCTTGTTGAGCTTGAGGATCTGCAACAGGCTGCGAGTGCCCCAGTACAGGCCTTTTTCCGTGCCTGCTTCGATGGTGATGGCCGTGGGGCTGATCTTCATCGTGTAGCCTTCTTCGCCTAGTTGTGCGACTGTCTGGGGAGTCACCGTCAGGCTGAGTTGCGCTGTGCCCGCGTCGCTCAGATTGAGGTCTTGGGGGACGATGGCTTTGATTTCTTCGAGTAATTCTGGGCTAGCACCGACGATCTTCACAGCATTCTGTGCATCGACGAAGCTAAACTCGCCCTTGCCACCACGCCACTGGAGAAGTTCAGGAATGACGGTAGGCTTCGCATTCGCTCCTGCAGGAATGGGGCTGGCAGGCATGATTTCGATGAAGTAGTCCTTCGTGGTCACCTTCGTATTGCCCTTTGTCACTTCGAAGCTGACTGCCACGCGAGTAGGTGAAATCACGGGACGAATGACACCATCTTCGGTGATGATTTCTTCGTAGTCCACGCCTAATAATTTCACGGTAGCGTCTTTCACGAACGGGATGGGTAATTGCTTCTGCTCAGCAGAGAGCGTAGCACCTACTGGTAAAGTATTGGCTATCTGCTGTATATCCTGAGCATTTGCGAGACCCATCATTAGCGTATATAACAATATTTGTTTTCGCATATCCATACAGCCTACCAAAACAGCCCCCCTGCTGTCGAGCACAAAAGCACCATTCATCTTAAACAGTCACAATTATCACCCGTAAATATATTTCTATCATTCCTGTCTCAGATTTCGCTTTTTCATTGCCAAGAATGGATTAAGTCCGTACAATGAGCCAAGCGAAGCCCACCGCGATTATTTATGTCATCTTCTTCCATCCTCATCGTCATTCCTGCTCGTTACCAATCGAGCCGCCTTCCAGGTAAGCCACTTGCCCTCATCGCAGGCATTCCTATGATACAGCGTGTCGCGCTCATCGCAGAGAGTGTATGCCACAAGAACGAGAACTGCCGTTATGTCGTGGCGACTGACGATACACGTATCCTCGACTTCTGCGCGGAAAAATCCATCCCTGCGCGCATGACTTCGGAAAGCTGCCGCAGCGGTACAGAGCGATGCTGGGATGTGGTGCAGCAGGACGAGGAGTTCGCCGCTGATTTTATTATCAATCTTCAGGGTGATAACCCGCTCTGCCCACCATGGGTGATACAGGATCTCATCAATAGCTGGAAGAGCAGCGAAGGCGATGTCTTCACTCCTTTCATTCAGCTGAGTTGGGACGAGTTTGACAGACTTCAGGAAGCAAAGAAGGTCACGCCATACAGCGGTACTTGTGTGCTCATCGACAAGGATGACTACGCCCTCGCCTTTTCTAAGAATACGATCCCCGCGATCAGAAAGCCAGAGAAAGCGCGCGAGCAGCTAGCGAAGAGCCCTGTCCGCCGTCACATCGGGCTCTATGCTTACACCCATGATGCGCTGAAGAGTTACTTCGAGCTCGCTGAGTCAGACTATGAGCTCGGCTGCATCGAAGGGCTGGAACAGATGCGCTACCTCTACCATGGCATGCGCATCAAGATGGTCGAAGTCGACTACCGTGGTCGCAAGACAAGCAGCGGAGTGGACTCCCCCGAGGATATTGCGCGCGTTGAGGCTATTCTTGCTGAGTTCGGTGAGTTTTCTCAGTAGCATCAGGACTGAAAGTTTTCAATATGAAAATTCCTCAACACATCGCCATCATCATGGATGGTAATGGCAGATGGGCTAAGAATCATTTTCTCCCGCGCGCCACAGGGCATGAGCGTGGGGGGAAAACAGTGGAGCGCGTCATCGATCTCTGCATCGAGAAGGGCATTCCATGGCTGACACTCTATGCATTCTCCACCGAGAACTGGGGACGCAGCGAGAAGGAAGTCAGCAGCCTCATGAACCTGCTGAAACGCTTCCTCAAGGAGCGACGCAAGGACATGATGAAGAAGAATACACGTCTGCACGCTATCGGAGAGCTTTACATGCTGCCCGATGATGTCCGCGAGCTCCTCGACGAGTGCATGGAGGAGACGAAGGGTAACACTGGGGTGAATCTCGTGCTCGCTCTATCCTATGGCAGCCGACAAGAAATCGCCCATGCCACGCGCCGCATCGCTGAGCAACTTGCAGCGGGGACGATAGTGGCAGATGACATCAGCCCTGAGCTCATCTCGCAGCATCTCTATACCTCTGACATGCCTGATCCCGATCTACTCATACGCACATCGGGTGAGCTGCGCTTGTCGAATTATCTACTCTGGCAGCTGAGCTACAGTGAGATCTACGTCACGGAGACGCTGTGGCCAGACTTCGGGAGGAAGGATTTTGAGCTAGCGCTAGAGAGCTACTCGCAGCGCGAGCGTCGCTACGGCAAACGATAAAGGGCAAAGAGCAATGGCGATAGGACATTACTTCTAGCCGTGATTAAGAAAAATATTTCTCAGCGGCGGACTTGATCCAATCGGTCACGACATTCACGTCGACTTCACTTGTGTCAATGATGTAATGTGCCGTCTCCTCATAGATAGGGTATCGCAGCTCGCAGAGCTCTTTTAATCGCTGACGTGCACTTCCTCCATGATTCAATAAGGGGCGGTGACTCGCGCGACAGGTGCGTTCGTAGAGAGTATCCACATCGACTCGCAGCCAGACGACGAAACCTAGCTTGCGCAATAAGTCGCGGTTCTCTGGCTTGATAGGCACTCCACCTCCCGTGGAGAGGATGCAGCCTTCTGCAGGGCTGGGAGGACCGTCAGCGAGGAAGCGCAGCAGCGCGGTCTCTAGCGAGCGAAAATGCCCCTCGCCTTCATCGCGGAAGATATCAGATATACTCTTGCCTATCTGATCTTCTATCAGAGCATCCATGTCGAGCAGGGGACGCTCTAAGTCTATGCTTAGCATGCGTCCCACAGTCGACTTGCCGCAGCCCATCATACCGATGAGGATGATATCCTTCCCGCGCGCACGTGTAAAATCATGCGCCGGCGATGAAGCATCACACTCCATCAAGTCGGTAAAATTGAGCATGCGGATTTAGTTAAAGTAAAAATTAAACATCGAGGATCACCTCGCCACGGAAAACGATGAGTGCGGGACCTGTCAGTGTAACGTCGCTGAACTCATTTCCCTTGCGCTTGAATCCGATGGAGAGCACGTCGCCACCAGCTACTTGCAGACTGACGGGGGATGGTGCGTCGGTGAGGAGGGCATGAATGAGAGCCGTGGCTGTCATACCTGTGCCGCAAGCGAGGGTTTCATCTTCCACTCCGCGCTCGTAGGTGCGGATCTTCAGCATCTGAGGCTCGAGGATTTCTGCGAAGTTCGCATTCGCGCCAGCTGGGGCGAAGGCTTCGTTGTAGCGAAGGAATGCGCCCTTCCCCTTCACGTCAAGAGCAGAGAGATCTTTCATGAATGTCACAGCATGAGGTACACCTGTATTCAGGTAGTGCACGGCATCGGGAAGCTCTGGGCAGCTGCTAATAGCGTTCATACGCAGGTCATGCGGCTTCGTGAGTCCGATGGTGACGCTGTCGTCTTCGTTCACCTGACCTGTGACGATGCCAGCCATAGTTTCGAACTTCCATTTCGTCTGCTCACTGTCGGTGAGATAGTCGACGAATGCAGTGAAGCAGCGTGCGCCGTTGCCGCACATTTCGGCTTCGCCACCGTCGGAGTTGTAGTAGCGCATGCGCACGTCACCTTTCCCTTCAGCAGGTTCTACCGCGATGAGACCGTCCGCGCCGACACCGAAGCGACGGTCGCAGAGCGAGGCGATAATCTCGCGTGTGAGGATGGGGCTCAGGGAGAGGTCTCTGTTGTCGAGCATCACAAAGTCATTGCCTGCTCCTGTCATTTTGTAAAATGAAATCATCATCGTGAAAGCATTCTAGCACAGCCATCGTGCAGATGCAAGCGAGACTTGACAATGCCCTGAGTTTCGACGTTCGCACCATGAATCTTTGGAAACTAAACTCATCCCTCTTTCATGTAATCACTTTAGAAATAAAGTGACTTAAATTCGACGATCGGACTTTTCTCTCGCAAAATGAGAGAAATTTACTCTATAAAGTACTTATTCTTAAAATTACGGCAGAAAACATGCCCCGAGCTCACGCAGCGATTCTTACGCAGTGCCGAAAAAATTACTACATCACACACTCCTCAGCCTCAGCTGCATCGTTCTGGGACTCGCACAAGGCTTCGCTGCCGATTATGGGAATTTTTATATCTTCGGCGACTCACTCTCTGATGCTGGCAATAAGCCTAATACCGACACACTTAATGATGATGATCGCTACTCCAATGGGCTGATCTGGAATGAGTACCTCGCCACCATGCTCGGTATGAGCGTCCCCACTAAGTCACCCCTCCACAGCGCAGAGGATACAGCTGCGGCAGGGCACACGAACTTTTCCTATGGTGGAGCGGTCACTGGCAATCAGCTCCCGCCCGCGGGCATCCCCAATGTCACGACGCAAATTAATGATACCACAATAGGATTTGCACGTTACGACACAGACTTTGCCTCGAATGACCTCGTTGCCATATGGGCACCTCTTGCAAAATTAGTCTGAGCAGAATGGTGATCACGAAAATGAGCGAAACAGCACGCCTTTTGTAGCATTTTGGCGAGAATTGACAGCTTTTTGGGCTTACATAGCTCGCTATGCGCGCC
>CAYJNX010000181.1:0-4812 GCA_964371525.1 uncultured Akkermansia sp.
TCGCGCGTAGTATCAGGGAGAACCTGCCTGACATGGAGCGTTACATCGCGCGTCTGGTGAAGGGCTACCGCAAGGCCAGATAAGCCCAGTAAGCTAGATCTTACTCTTCTAATGCGCTGCCGTAATGCACGTCAGCGAGGTATAATCCACAGGAAGGTGCGCAGTCGCGCGCCTTCTCGTATTTCTCAGGCTCAGTCAGCATGCCTGTCAGGTGCTCCGTGCTGAAGCGTCCTCTTGCGACGGCATGAGCGGTCCCGACCATGAGCCTCACCATGCGGTAGAGGAAGCCATTTCCAGTGAAGCTGATTTTCAGCAGCGAACCATCCGTCTCCAGCGAGCTCTTGTAGATGGCTCGCCTGTAATAATCCTCTGGTGCGGGCTCTGGCTCATTCCCGCGCTTCGCACAGAGCAGGCGAAAATCATGCTCACCCTCATAACAGGCGAGTGCATCACGCAGCCTCTCCCGGCTAAAGTGGCGGCTCTGCACATGCCAGATTCTATCCGCATCGAAGGGGGAAAGCACCGCACCTGTCTCCATGAGGTACTCGTACGTCTTTGACTCCGCGCTAAAGCGAGCGTGGAAGTCCGCTGCTACCGCCCTCACCTCATGCACGCGCAGGCTGCTAGGTAGATGTGCATTAAGCGCATTCCTCCATGCGTCCATGCCTAGCTTAGAGCTCTCAGGTATGTCTAGATGGAAGTACTGCTTCTTCGCATGTACACCCGCATCGGTGCGCCCAGAGGCGGAGACGCGCTTCGTCACCCCCATGCCCATCTCCTCGCCGAGGATGCGCGAAAAGGCACGTTCCATGTAGTCCTGCGCGCCCTTACCGCAGACCTGGCTCTGCCAGCCGCGGAAGGCGTGCCCGAGATAACTGCATGTAAAGAGTAGACGAGGCATAATGAATCGTGGATGGGGTATAGACACAGCAAAGGACGAAACCGCGGTGAGTTTCGCCCTAAGCTAAAATTAAATGAATGAGTTAAAAGCTTAGATTTCTTCTACGAGCTCTTCTTCTTCGACTTCTTCGTCAGCAGGAGCTTCTTCCTCTTCGCCGTCAGCCATGTCTTCTTCCATCTCTTCGCCAGAACCAGCGGCTGGGATAGCAGCAGGTACGTCTTCGTCGATGGCAGCGATGCCGAACTTCGTAGGAGCAGCTACATACTCGATCGCTGCACCGAGCTCTTCAGAGCCGTAGTATTCGTCGATGGTGCCAGGTGTCTCATGAGTCTTATTCTCATCGTTCTTCATGTAAGCGGTACCAGAAGCGAGGCTGTCTTCATCACTGAGGCTGTGACGCTCGGAAGCTTGATTCTGACCGATGGACTTGAGAATCTCGTCGCGGTCGATATCGGATGCGTAATCGGTGACAGGCTTACTGCCACGGACACGACCGATTTCCTTCACGAGAAGGAGGACGCTTTCGACGTACTGGTCGCTGTTCTCAGTAGCTTTCAGCAGGGCGGTGTCGTTCAGCGCGAAGAGGCGCACGGAGGCGTCTTGGTAGCGCTTGTTAATAGCCTCGACACGTGGCACTGCTTCCTGAGCGGATTTGTAGTCAGTTACCTTTTGAAGCTCAGTTGTAAGTTCGCGAGCGAGGTCGGTGGCATTCATATCCTCCTTTTGGCAAGACGTGAAGCTAACCAGAGTAAGAAGGGCACATACGGGAGTGAGGAGGAAACGTTTCATGGATCTACGTAATAAGGTGATACGATAGGACATTAGCAAGTCCCTGCTCATCTGTCAAGAAAAAGCGACGGATTCAGGGCATTCTTGTTGATTTTTTTCTTTGGCGAGCTCGTAGCGAGCGTTTGCACGTGTGTTCACGAAAGCGATATATACTTGACAATTTCGGGCTAGGCTACTATATTTCACGGATCTATGAGGGCGTTTTTCATCATTTCATTTCTTTGGAGTATATTGCTAGTCCCCTTTGTCTCGGCTGTTGAGATTGTAATAGCTGGGGGAGTCGCCCTGCGTTCATGGGAGAGCAATCGAGCCCCTGATGAGGTGCATGATCGCTGGTGGGCGAACTTCATTCGTGCTTCGACACTGCATTTTGCCCTAAGAAAGCATGAGAAGCCCGACGCTGATATTCTCTGGATCGTCTACCGCCCCTCTTACCTCACGCGACAGGCGGAAGATGGGAAGCCCTACACGACATGGATAGCGGAGCATGCGGTGAAGTACAAGGTGCGTCTCGTCTGGGTCGATAGCTCGCAGGAGGCTATACGCGCCATTAACAATGCGCCTCGCCGTGGAAAGAAGGTGACGAGGCTGACATACTATGGGCATTCGAATGCGCATGCCTTCATGTTGGATTATAGTAATTCCCTCTGTGGCGCATCGCGCGCGTGGATACATGAGAATGATCTAGGCACGTTGATACGACGTGATATATTCGCGCCTGACGCAGTGGCGTATAGCTACGGCTGTCATACGGGTGAGAGCATGAGTCAGAAGTGGAAGGCGGCACTTGGCATCCCTCTGTGGGGGAATACGAAGAAGACACGTTACCAGAGCCTCATGGAAGGAAAGCTCCCTGAGGGAACTGGTGAGTGGAGGCAGTGAGATCAAGGAATTTCACTCACTTCACTCGCGGCCGCGCGCAGGGATTGTCACATTTCTCTACGCATTTTTGGTGTTTATTATGAGTGGTTTGATTTTTATTTATGCGACCATTTGTTCCACCATTCACGGTAGATCTGGGGGTGTAGTTCGCTGGGCCGTACTTCGGATCTGTCGCTCCAGAATACGGCGGTGTGTAGCACGGGGACGTTCTTTTCTGCGAGGTAAGCGTCAATGGCGACCTTGTGTTCGAGGACGCGTTCGCGCGACGTGGAGTGTACGACGCCCATGATCTGTGCGCCGCCGAAGGCTTCTCCTCCGCTGCGCCAGTAGCAGTGTGTCATACATATGTGCTGTCCGCACAGCGCGCCAGCGCGTTCTTCACAGCCTTCTGGTACTGTCCAGTGGAATAGTCCGCTCGCTCCTGTGCCTGTGTGTCGGCTGCTGCGTCCCTGATGGTCGAGGAAGCAGGCGAAGCGTCCGATGACGCGTTTCGCATCGAGTGCTTGCGCGCGGGCGCAGAATTCTTCTGTGCTCAGTCCCAGTTCTGCGGCGCGGCGTGCCCATGGGTCATGGCAGAGTTCTTCGGGGAGGAGGCTTTCTTTCAGGCTGAGTAGCACGTTCCATTCCTGCTCGTCGAGTGTGGGCTGGGCTGGCGCTTGCATGTGGGGCAGGTCGGGGAGCTTGTCGCCCGGTTTCAGTCCCGCGCGGCGTACGTGACCAACGGCGAGGGCGAACATGCCAACGACGGGGAGGGGGACGACATCGGTCGCTCCGATGATGTCCATGAGCAGGGCGCAGTGTTCTTTCATCGTGCCTATGCCGATGGGGACTTTCAGTGTCGTCCAGAGGCGGTAGTCGGCACCGGGGGCTTGCGCGTCTTCGCAGTGGCGTAGTACGATATGTCCTGAGAAGGGGTCGTTGTCTCGCAGCCATGCGTAGGCGCTTTCGAGTTTTTCCTCGGGGAGCTGCCACGCGACGAGTGCTCCTTCTGCGAGGCTGGTGGAGAGCAGGGTCTGGCGTATGCGGCGCAGCATGCCTGCTGCGAGCATGGCTCGGAGGCGTGCAAGGACGAATTCTTCACTCAGCCCCGTGCGCTCGGCGATGAGGGCGAAGGGGTGGCGGTGAAAGCCTGTCAGCTGGTCTTCTGCGACGCTGAGGATGCGGCGGTTGCGCTCATCACTGAGGTCGATATTGTCAATGATGTCTTCGTCAGGCAGGGGGGGGTGACTCATGAGAGTTTCTTTAAGGTTGTGCTGCTTATTGTGGATTGATGTATCCGCAGTGCGTGAAGAGGCTCGCTCCGTATTTTTCCTTTGCGGCGGCGGCGATGGCTTCTGCCTGTTCGAGGTTTTCAGTGAGCGCGTACATGGTAGAGCCTGATCCACTCATGAGGGCGGCGCGTGTGCCTGTCTGTTCGAGCAGCCAGTTTTTCATGAAGCCGAGGATGGGGAATTTTTCAAAGGCGGGGCGTTCGAGGTCATTGAAGAGCTCGATGCCGTCTACTTCTTGCGCGTCGTAGTGGAAGCCGTCAACTGGCTTCGAGTCGAGGAATGCCTTGTAGGCGAGCGCGGTGGAGACGGCGAAGTCGGGCTTCAGCAGCACGATGGGCGATGTCCAGTTCTTTAGCTCGGGGACTGGGGTGACGATTTCGCCTCGGCCTGTGCAGCGGCTAGGGACGGGGGTCAGGAAGAAGTTTGTATCGCTTCCTAGCTGAGCGGCCATGGCTTGCAGGGTCGCGTCATCGTAGTTTGTGTTCAGCTGCTTGTCGACGTAGAGCAGGGTGCTGATGGCGTTACTGCTGCCTCCTCCGAGCCCTGCGCCGTGGGGAATGCGCTTTGTGAGGGTGATTTTTTGCTTCGCTTTACGTCCGTACGAGGCTTCGAAGACGCGGATGGCCTTCATGATGAGGTTTTCTTCCCCTGTAGGGATGCGCTCATCGTCGCAGATGATGGTGGTCGTGCGTGAGTTATGAAAATGGAGCTCGTCGCAGAGATCGAGGTTGGCCATGAGGGTATCCAGCTGGTGGTAGCTATCTTCGCTTTTTCCGAGGATGCGCAGTGAGAGGTTGATCTTTGCAGGTGAGGCTAGCGTGTTCATGCGGGCTAGTTTACAGAAATCAGCCCTGTGAGTCAAGGCAAGTTACTGCTTTAGGTAAGTTCTCGCAATTCGCAAGGAGGGCTCACGGAAAGACTCCGCGAGCACCCTTGTTTACTGTATTCTTTGCTAAGTCATGCTGAAAA
>CAYJNX010000182.1:0-4782 GCA_964371525.1 uncultured Akkermansia sp.
GCGCAAGCATGCCAGTGGGTGAAAGCTCCGCCCTCTTCTTCGATGCCTCAGTCGATCTACGAGACGGCCAGCAGAACTGCAATGCCAGCGTAGGCTATCGCCTGAGCTTCTAAAATAGCTATAAAAAGCAATCACGAAATAGCCTCGCTCCTTGTCACAGGAGCGAGGCTATTTCGTGATTGTATTTTTTAAATTTTTAGAGCGTTTTCCTGTTTTCCGTGTTTCTCCTACGCTGACGCTCATTTTTCTTCTTGATATTGTCCATGCGTGCACGCAGGTTTCGCAGTCGCTTTTCATCCTGAGTCGTCATGAGCTGCTGCCATTCGCGTCTCTGCGCGGCGATGCTTTCATCATCGGGACGTTCGCTGAGGAGAAT
The DNA here is from genome assembly GCA_964371525.1 of uncultured Akkermansia sp. GTDB lineage: Bacteria > Verrucomicrobiota > Verrucomicrobiia > Verrucomicrobiales > Akkermansiaceae > Akkermansia. Next base: position 377 of record CAYJNX010000182.1, read on the forward strand.
GAGGAGTTGACTGCGCGCCTCAGAGCTGATATCGGAGCGACTGAGTATCAGGTCTAGTACGCCTAGCGTTCTTTCATGCTCCAGCTCAGCGGCGAAGCTGTCGCCCTCGCGCTCGATCTCATTCACATAATGTAGGCGTGTCGTGAGGTACTGGAGGATAAGCATGGTGTCAGCGGGGTTCGTAGCAAGAAGCTCCTGCGCATAGCGAACTGCTTTTTCTAGCTCGTAGGGCTGCTTCTCATCGAGAGCTGCTGGAGAGGGTGCGGCTTGATCCGTTCTTGCGTTTGCCTGATTCGCAGGTCTCCTTTTCGGAGTCTTAGCGTGTAGTGTCTGGTGTATATAGGCTCGCTTCGCTTTAAGTGAGTCTGGATCTTCTTCCAAGACTGCCGTGATGAGATCATAGGGGCTCTCGTTATTCGGCGTAAAGAGCTGTCTGAGTGGAGAGTAACGTAGCTCGTTGATGAGGTTTGCTTGGATGAGCTTGAGTTCTAGATTGTCAGGCTGCTGATTTTTCAGCTCTTCTAAAAGAGGGGCGTAGGCGCGGAGTAGTTCCATTTGGAAGTAGGGCTTGCGCTTTGCCGTCTGATTGCCATTCTGTCGATTGCCAGAGCCGCGTTGCATGCGAAGAGCGAGTTGCAAGGTGTTGAACAGCTCTAGGCGAGTCTCAAAGCTCAGGCTACTATCGTCATGCAGCTCCAGATTCTTCTGCATGAGGGCGACAGCTTCTTTTATCTTCGAAGGTGCTCGCTGGAGGAGCATGGCGAAGCTGAGCTTGTTTCGCAGGTGGATCTGCTGGAAGGAATTATTCGGATAGTAGGCGAGGGCGGCTTTTAGCTGCTCTTCCGCCGCCTTGAAATCCCCCGCGCGCATCGCAATCATCGCGATAGCTTCACCCGCTTGCGCGAGATGCTTCCCATCTCCTGCGCCCTGATGCAGGAGCTCCGAGTAGTAGGGGATGAGTTCCTGAACGAGGCGGATGTCAGCCTTCGTCGGCAGGTCTAATTCTTCGTTATCGTAGGCCTGCTGCTCGCTCGTGGTGAGATTCTTAATGATGCTGCTGATCGCTTCTCCGGCAATGCTCGCATTACGTTGTGCGCGGTCTCGCTCCTCATCTGCTTCATTCAGCGCATTCAAGATGCGCGTGTAGGCGATGCCAGCTGTGCTGAGCAGGGCTACGACGAGGAGGCACGCGATGTGTACCCAGAGAGCGATCGCCTTCTTGCGCCTGATCCATAGGTTGTATCGGCGTAGTGGGCTTACAGCCTTCGCGTGGATGGCCTCGCCATTCAGGTAGCGGTTCAGGTCATCAAGCATGGCTTGCATGCTGGGGTAACGCTCGCTGGGCTCGAAGCGGATGCTCTTGTTCACAATAGCGCCGAGATCCCCATGATCGACCAAGGGGCTGAGCGGTGTCTCGCAGATGCGGCGAATGAGGCTGCCAGCTTCATTTTCTTGGAAGGCTGGCTTCTGCTGGAGTAGTTCGTAGAGAGTGAGTCCGAGCGCGTACTGATCTGTCGCGTAGCTGCTCTTTCCGTGCAGTAGTCGCTCGGGTGCCATGTAGCGCAGTGTGCCGTCGTTGCTCTGTGTGACGAGTGGCGCAGCCTCGCCGTCATTCAGCACCGTGGCTATGCCGAAGTCCGTGATATGCAGGGTCTTCTCCGTGTCGAGCATGAGATTACCGGGCTTAATATCTCGGTGGAGAATGCCATGCTCATGGGCGAAGCTCAGAGCCTTCGCCGCCTGCACGCCTATCTTTGCAATGGCGCGTTCGTAGACCATGCCTCGGTACACCTCGCGGACGCCCTTCGGTGAAAGCACCTTTCCTCGCACGAGACCCATGACGTAGTAGCGGTAACCCTGCTCGTGACCCGCGCCGTAGATTTCTACAATGTTCGTGTGGCGCAGCTGTGCGATGAGGCGTGCTTCTTTTTCAAAAGCGGCGCAGTGCTCCTCGTCATCACTCCACGAGGGGGCTAGAATCTTGATCGCGACCTCGCGCTGTAGGGACTCTTGGCGTGCCTTGTAGACCGTGCCCATGCCGCCGCGTCCTATCTTCTCGATGAGCGTGTAGCCACCGAGGGTCTCGGGGAAGCTGACTGATGGGGCGACGTGGTGCTTGTGCGCGTTACTGCGGCCGAGCTTTTCTACTGCTTGCACCGCGCTGAGGAGTTCGAGGAGTTCCTGCTCGGATGCTGGATGCTCGGCGGCGAACTCTTCTATGCTCTGCTTCTGATTGCCGGTGCGCGTCTGCTCCAGATAGAGCTCGACGAGGTCGGCGAGATCTTCTTCACTTACGGGATCTGTCGCGCTCTTATCAGATGCAGTCATGGTCGGTCGTGTTAACAATTAATCTTGGAAGACGCTGAACTGCATGATGAGTTCTTGGAATCTTTTTAATGCGCGCACGTAGCGTATACTGGCTGTCTTCGCTTCGATCTCAAGGATGGCGGCGCATTCGGTATTCGTGAGCTCTTCAAAGTGGCGGAGCTCTAGTATCTTCCTGTCATTGTCACTGAGCTCTTCAAGAACACGGCGTGTGATGCTCTGCCGCTCCAGCTTCACGAGGCGCGTGCGAGGGCTCGTCATCGTGTCAGCGAAGCGTTCCCATGCGTCGAGGTTTGAGGAGTTAGCATCGTCCTTATCCGTCATGTGAACCTCCTTCATCGCGTCGCGCTTCGCAGCTCCGAGGTGGTGTCGCTCCATGTCCGCTAGCGTCTGGAGCGCGATGCGGCGGAACTTTACATAAATAGGTACTTCAGGCTGGTCGAGGAAGAAGGAGATGCGCTTACCGCAGGCGAGGTAGCATTCCTGCAAGAGGTCGTCTATACCCAGTCTGCGCTGTAGTACTGGCGGTATGCGCGAGCCTAGGAGCGACTGGAGGCGGCTGCGATTCTGCACCCACTCATCGGCGAGCCAAAGATGGGAGTTTTTTTCCGCTTCGAGGGATTCCTCGGGGATGTGAGAGTCGTCAGACATGGGGGAAAGGTGGGGTAGGGAGGGATAAAGAAAATCCTAGTCGATGACATGCTCCTCGCGGAGGCTGCGCGTCATGAGTTCGTTGAGAGCCTGCAAGGCTGGCTTCCCATCATGTAGAATCTCATACATGGCATCCGTGATGGGAGTGCGTGCATCGAGCTTTCGCGCGAGCTGGTAGGTGGAAAGCGTGTTAGGAATCCCTTCAACTACCTGCTTGATCTGGGAGATGCAGTCTTCCATACTCACGCCCTGCGCGAGGAGACGTCCCGCCCGCAGATTGCGGCTGTGCTCAGAGTAACAGGTGACGACGAGATCGCCCATACCTGAGAGCCCCATGAAGGTATCGCAGCGTCCACCGCAGGCTTCACCTATGCGTGCCATCTCAGCGAGACCACGTGTCGCGAGAGCCGCGCGTGCATTATCCCCGAGACCCAGCCCTGCGCAGATACCACTGGCGAGAGCGAAGACATTCTTCATCGCGCCACCGAGCTGCATGCCTACGACATCATCCGTCGTGTAGATGCGTAGATAAGGCGTGCTGAGGCGAGCCTGTACTGCATTCGCGATTTCGATATCTTCGAAGCCGACGAGCGTGAGGCTAGGGGACTCTAGCATGATGTCCTCTGCGTGATTCGGTCCAGAAAGCGCACCGACGGGGTAGGGGAGGGATTCGCTGAGAATCTCACTCATGAGCTTCATCGTGCCCTGTTCGATGCCCTTTGTGCAGCTGAGGATCACGGCGTTTTCATCGAGCTGTATCTTGCCCAGTTGCTCGGCGACGGAGCGCATGACGACGCTGGGCACGACGATGATGACGAGATTCGCCCCTTCGACTTCCTTCCAATCACTGGTCACGACGACATGCTGTGGAAGGTCGCGTGCGCCTTCCACAGGGGCGAGACTCTTGCGGGTGTTGCGGATGACTTCTGCCTCTGCCTCGCTGTTCGTCCACAGGACGACAGGCTTACCCGAGTGACTCGCGGTGAGCGCGAGGGCTGTGCCCCAAGCACCAGCGCCGATGACGGCTATTTTATCAAATTGGTCTTGCATAGTTTTTTATTTCTTGCTGAAGGCTTTTGGTTCTGTTCCTGCGATGATGCGAGAGATATTGCTGCGGTGCTTTACTATTACTAGAACGCAAATCAAGCCCAAAAGAGAAACAATAAGTATGTCAGAAGTGCTAGTAGCACCATCCGCGATGATGAGCTCATACACCGCGAGTAGCACCATGACCACCCCCGCGACCATGCTGGAGAGCGACACAAAGCGCGTGATGGCCATGCAGATCACCCAGGCGACCAGCGTCAGGCAAGCGACTAGAGGAGAAAGCGCGAAGAGGCAGCCAGCCGTCGTCGCGACACCCTTTCCACCCTTGAACTTCAGGAAAATGGTGAATGTATGCCCGATGATAAGTGCGAACATCACCGCCA
>CAYJNX010000183.1:0-4644 GCA_964371525.1 uncultured Akkermansia sp.
TGGGGACGCAAAGAAATTCAAGTCTCCGAATACGAAATGCCCGGTCTCATGGCTTGCCGTGAGAAGTACGGTGACGCGAAGCCACTCGCGGGTGTGCGCATCATGGGCTCACTGCACATGACGATTCAGACGGCTATTCTCATCGAGACGCTCGTTGATCTCGGGGCGGACGTGCGCTGGGCTAGTTGCAATATATTCTCCACACAGGATCATGCAGCCGCCGCTATCGCTGCCGCAGGTGTGCCTGTCTTCGCGTGGAAGGGTGAGACACTGGAAGAGTACTGGGACTGCACATGGAAGGCTCTTAGCCACCGTGACGGACTCGGACCTCAGCTCATCGTCGATGACGGCGGTGATGCCACCCTTCTACTCCACAAGGGTTATGAGATGGAAGAGGGCGACACATGGGTCGATAGCCCCTCCGACAGCGAAGAGGAGGCGATCATTAAGGCTCTGCTCAAGCGCATAGCCAGCGAGCAGCCGGGAGTCTTCCATCGCTGGATTCCTGAGCTCAAGGGCGTGTCCGAAGAGACGACAACTGGCGTACACCGCCTCTACCAGATGGAGCGCGAGGGCAAGCTGCTCATCCCAGCTATTAATGTGAATGACTCCGTCACGAAGAGTAAGTTTGATAATCTCTACGGCTGCCGCGAGAGCCTCACCGACGGCATCAAGCGCGCGACAGATGTCATGCTTGCTGGCAAGGTAGCCGTCGTCTGCGGATACGGCGACGTGGGCAAGGGCTGCGCTCAGGCCATGCGTGGTCAGGGAGCACAGGTCATCGTCACCGAGATAGACCCCATCTGCGCGCTACAGGCCGCCATGGAAGGCTACCGTGTCTTGACAGTAGAAGACGCACTCCCTATGGCCGACCTCTATGTCACCACGACGGGGAACCGCGACATCATCACGCTGGAGCACATGCAGGGCATGAAGGATCAGGCCATCGTCTGCAACATCGGACACTTCGACAATGAGATTCAGGTGAGCCGCCTACAGTCACTCGACGGCATCGTGCGCACGAACATCAAGCCGCAGGTGGACAAGTACAGCTTCCCCGATGGTCACAGCATCTACCTGCTCGCCGAAGGCCGCCTTGTGAACCTCGGCTGCGCGACGGGGCACGCGTCCTTCGTCATGAGTAACAGCTTTACGAACCAAGTACTCGCGCAGATCGCTCTCTGGGAACAGCGCGAGACACCGACACCACGCGTCGAGGTGCTGCCCAAGCAGCTTGATGAAGAAGTCGCACGCCTCCACCTCCAGAAGCTAGGTGTGAAGCTCACTGTCCTCAAGCAGGATCAGGCCGACTACATCGGAGTCGCCGTAGAAGGTCCTTACAAGCCTGATACCTACCGCTACTAAAGCTATAAGTCCCATGCCAGAGACGAATCAAAGCGAACTAGATCGAGAGCTCGACTGGCTCTACGGCACGCAGCTCTTTGGCATGAAGCTGGGGCTCGATGGCATCACGCGCCTCTTGCATGCCTGTGGCGTCGCGACGCTACCAGCTGGCATGCGCGTCATCCATGTCGCTGGCACGAATGGGAAGGGCTCTACCTGTGCGACCATCGAGCGCGTCGCACGCGCGGCGGGCTACCGCACAGGACTCTTCACCTCCCCGCACCTGCTGTGCTTTCACGAGCGCATCAGGGTGCAGGGCGAGATGATAGACGATGCCTCCCTTCTGCGCCACATACGCTCCTTACGCGACCTGATCGCAGACTGGGACTACGCGCCCACCTTCTTTGAGCTCGTATTCGCGCTTGCGATGATTCACTTTTGTGAGCAATCATGTGAACTTCTCATCCTAGAGACAGGCATGGGCGGACGACTGGACGCGACAAATGCGATCGCCAAGGACGTGGCCGTCATCACCCCCATAGGACTCGACCACACCCGGTACCTCGGAGAGACGCTCGCAGCTATTGCAGGGGAAAAGGCGGGGATTATCACCTCAAACATCCCCGTAATCTCAGCCCAGCAGGACGAAGAGGCAGCCGCAGTGCTACACAGCCGCTGTGTGGAGATGAATGCCAGTCTGTGCACGCCTCCACCTGCCCTACCGCCTACATGGGTGCTCAGTCTCACAGGGCAGCATCAGCGTGAGAACAGCGCACTGGCACTAGCTGCCCTGAGGGCTCTGCCTGACTGGGACGGCAGACTAGCCGAGGAAGGCGTAGCGGCGGCTCTGCTCGACGTGCGCTGGGCAGGGCGATTCGAGCGCATCGCTCTGGAAAACGGACGCTCACTCATCCTCGATGGTGCGCATAACCCGCATGCGATGGCGGCACTTGTCGCGAGCTGGAAAGAAAACTATAGCACCACTACCCCCTGTCTCTTCGCTTGCTCGGCGGACAAGGAACTGGGGCAGGTCATCGAGCTGCTCGACGAGATCGTCTCGGAATGGCATCTTGCGCCAGTGGACTCACCGCGCATCATGGATCGCAGCGAGCTAGGCGTGCTCATCGCCACACGCAGTGAGAAAGTCATCCATGATCACACGAGCCTGAAAGAGGGGCTTGCGGCTTTAGATTCTACAGACACTCCCTCGCTGGCCTGCGGCTCATTCTTCCTGCTAGGCGAGCTCATGGCACTGCTCAAGGGCAGCGGCTACAGACAGACGGCGCAGTGATACATCGACAGTACAAGCACAGCACATTTTCTTACATGTTATCCTAGTAGAGAAGGAGAAAGGATGGGTGACGCAATCCCCATAAGCGACACCTAAATGGGAGTCCAGAGGGACACGTTCCTCTGGCAGGATGCAAGGACGGCGTCCTTGCTGGGAGTGTGAGGGCAAAGCCCTCGCAGAAAAGCTGTGCTCACAGAGCACAGCAGCGTCAGTTTCCTCATAATCTGAAGTCACACGCGCCCGCAATGCAAACCCAGCATCACCACCACACCCGAAACTGACGCTCCGACCACTGCGCGCGAAGCGCGACTCTTCTCTTCCGTGGCGAACGCGATAGCGTCCGTGCAGAGAAGACGCGAAAACAAGCTCAATTGTTTCTTTTGCAAAGTCCCACTACGAGTGTCACAAGTGTCACGAATGCCGATGTGGTCCCATCGCGGGCGAGCTCGCCTTCGCGATCACTTTCGCCTCCATGTACAGCACGGGGCGACTCACCGCCGCACCCACGGGAGAGCTTAACCTCTCGTCCACATCCGTGTCATATAACTGCACGCGTCTTCTTCTCCAGAATCGACCTAGCAAGTAGAGGCTCGTGCAGCCGATGAAGGATATAGCTACCCATACCTCAGCCCCTATCTTGACACTCATGATGAACTCTAGCAATGAGAAGCGAGCACGCGCTGCTGCCGCAGGGTCATCTTCCCATTCGATCTCTATTTTTTTCACACGCTCTGCTCCATACAGCATGTCGCTGTCCCAGTAGCGCGATGGCTCTTCGAGTTCATCTCGTAAAATATCGAGCGCAGCTAGAAGTGTGGCGGTGTGTCCCGACTGGTTGAGTATGCAGTGCTGCAGCTTCTCGTTGATGCCTGTCGTGATCGCACTCGGTAGATCTATCTGCGCGTGATACCCGAGGTAGAGTGACTGTGCCTTACCTACTCGGTATTGGAGCATGAGGCTGAATTCACCCGATTTTCCAACGAAGCCTAGCAGGGTCTCAGGTTCGAGCTCACTTGACATCTCTTGCTCCGCTTGCAGGATGCAGAGGTAGACAGTGTAGGGGGTCTCTGCTTGTAGAAGTCGCAGGCGATCTGTGAGCTCTTGTCGCTCCTGTTTCGTTAGTAAGCCTCGCGGGTCTAGCAGGAGGCTGAAACTATGACGAGCTTGGTCGATGAGCTCGTGTGCCTTGATGGGTTCAGAGCTCTGAGCCTCGGGAGGGGCTGGCGTGGGGCGATTCGCATTCAGCGGTAGCCCCTGCCTGTAGAGCTCTGCCTGTCCCGCGCGTTCCAATTGGGTGACATCGCTGGGAGTCCAGCTAGGAGCATACTCGTCCGTGGCTGGCGAGCCTATGAGAGGAGGCATCGTTTCGCTGACTTGCGCAGAGGTGGGTTCAGGGAGTAAACCTAGCAGAAGAAAGGGTAAGAAGGGGAGGAAGAAGAAGCCGCGCTTTCGGCGCGCGGTGTTTTTCTTTCCGTGATTGGGTGTCGTGCCCTTCGCAGCACTGCTTTCGCTGCTGGCTTCCGTTCTGATGACGCGCCCGCGCAATTCCGCATTTCTGATGAGCGTGCTGAAGTCTCGTGGCTTTTTCAGCGACGGCTCAGGGAGGCGCATGGGGAGGCTCTTCGGTTTATCTGTCAGCTTCAGTTCCGCATTGATGTCCACGGCATGTGAGGCGAGGGTGGCGACGGTTTTTTTGAGTACCGCCTTGATGCTGGCGAGGAGTGTTGATTCTCGGAATTTCAGCCGCTTGTCCCTGATGGCTTCTTCCAGCCACTTGGACTCGATGTAGGGGTCGAGCTTGTAGCCCCATGTGAAGCAGGCAGCGTGTAACTGTACGTCTATGACGAGCATGAGCAGCCACTGAGACTCTGCGTGACCAACGGGTTTTTGAAAATACTCCTTGATGCTGCGATATAGCCTCGTGAAGATGTCAGGCGGCTCTTCAAGGTACGCTGGGAACTGGGGCTGTTCTTCCTGCCCGCCTAAGTCTACTTTGATGATGCGATTTG
>CAYJNX010000184.1:0-4556 GCA_964371525.1 uncultured Akkermansia sp.
GGCTGGACTAGTCCTCGTGCCCCCCTCATTACCAGAGTACCCAGAAGGACCGGCCTATATAGAGGTAGAGAATCCCTCGCTTGCTTTTAATGCTCTGGTCTCTCATTTCATGAAAGCATCTCAGGAGTTCACTCCTAGTATATCCCCACAAACAGTCATCGAAGATGGCGTGGTGTACAATGCTGACAAGGTACGCATAGCCGCAGGCTGCGTGATAGAGGCAGGAGCTGTCATCGGTGACGGCTGCGACATAGGGTCTGGCTGCTCCATCGGTCGCGGTACTGTGCTAGGTGAGAATTGCAAACTTTTCGCTCGCGTCACCATTCGTGAACGCTGCGAACTCGGTCATCATGTCGTCATCCAGCCAGGGGCAGTCATCGGATCAGATGGCTTCGGCTTCCTCCTGAATAAGGCAACTGGTAGCTACGACACTATTGATCAGGTCGGTATCGTCGTGATAGGTAATCATGTAGACATCGGCGCAAACACCACCATAGACAGGGCTCGCTTCGGACGCACCGTCATTGGCGATGGGTGCAAGATTGATAACCTCGTGCAGATCGGGCACAATGTGCGCATCGGCAAGCATACGATCATCGTCGCGCAAACAGGCATAGCCGGTAGCACCGTCGTCGGGGATTATGTCACCATCGCGGCGCAGTGCGGTATATCTGGTCATCTTAATATTGAAGACAAAGTCGTTCTAGGACCGAAGTCTGGTGTACTTACACACTTAAAAGAGGGAGTCACCTACTGGGGCTATCCTACAGATACATACCTGAATGCGAAGCGTCAGATGGTCGCAGCACGCCAGCTCCCCGCAGCCCTGAAGGAACTCAAAAAGCTCCAACGCCAGCTCGAAGAGCTCCAAGCACGCGTGGATGGATGCGAGGAAGAGTCCTAGTTTCTCAGCATAATAAAGACTCAGCCCTGATTAGTCTTGCTAATCAGGGCTATTTTTTGAAGGTGGTAGCCTCTTATGGGGACCTTGCAAAATTAGTCCGAGCAGAATGGGAATCTCGAATTTGAGCGAAACAGCACACCTTTTGCCGCATTTTGGCGAGAATTTACAGCTTTTTGGGCTTACATAGCTCGCTATGCGCGCCCAAACGCCGTAAATTATCATCCAAAGTGCATGCAAAATCTGGAGCTGCTAATTTTGCAAGATCCCCTTATAGACGAAGAATATAACCATGAGTATAAGTGAGGCTGGGACGAATATAAGAAAAAGGAATCCAGCCTGTACGAGCACGCCCTTCACCGCACGCCAGAACTTCGCATACCAAGGCGACTCTGCGTAGGCGCGCTTCTCTTCCTCTGTCATATTACTGCTATAGTGGCGATAGCGTCCGCCGCCGCCGCCCTCAGCACGTCGTGCATTGCGCTGGTATTCCTCAGAGATTCTTTGCATGGCACGCTGCTCCATCGCTTCCATATCGGGCGCGGGCATTTGCTGCGCGAGAGATGGCAGCATAAAAAGCATCAATAGTAAGAGAGCTCGTATCATTAAAGCATCTATATAGGAACTCACAGGCAAAATCAAGAAAATTATCTAGCTAAGCTCGGACAGATAGCTAAGCAGGCAGAGATTTTGCTTGCCAGAGTCAGCATCTTATGACAAGATGGGCTTGTATTCGGCGATGGGTGCAGGCTGCACTCATCAATGGGCAAGAATGGTGTCATTCCATCACTGTGTCGCAACCGTGAAGCTAGGAGCATAAAACGCTCTTACAAAGTCGGAAAACCAAGCTGAGTACATCGCAACATCCACCAGCATCGGCGCACACCGATCATGCGAGTATCCATGAGTTCCCCCAGTCAGCGCGGCATAGCACGCCGCATTCAGAAAAAGCAGCCCTCCTCACCGAGCTCAGCAGCTGTACATGCTCAGGAGAAGCTAGCGTGGAAGATCCTTCCTTGCCTCGCCATCATTCTAGGAGGCCTCGCCGTCGGTCTCCAGTTGCCATGGCTCGCGACAACGGGGCGACATTTTTCTTGGAAGCAGCAGAACTCAGAAAATATGAGTGCGCTAGAAATGACTCTCGTCAGCAGCCCTGAACCTGTCCCCGTCATCAGTCAGGAAAAGCAGCAGGAGTTTAACAACCCCGTCGAGCCCCCTCCACTCGCACCCACTCCCCCGCTCGTCACACGTCAGCACATCAGCATCGAGCCCATAGTGGTGCATGATCTACAGCTCCCCACCCTTCCCCCCCACGAGAAGGATGCCTTCGCCATGGCTGAGGCAGAGTTCGCCCCAGATCCCGTGGAGCAGCCCGAGCAGAAAGAAGAAGCGAAAATCGCGAAGAAATCTAACTCCAAGACGAGCAGAACGAAGAGCACACAGGCACAGCGACTCGCAGGCTCACCTAAGAAAAAGGCGCAGCAGACACCACAGCCAGCAGCCTCCGCAGGACTCATCGCCAAGACGCGCCCCAGCTACCGTTCCGCACCGAAGCCCCCCTTCCCCCCCAGTCTCCGCTCACGCCAAGCCGAAGGCACTGTGCGCGTACGCATCTCAGTCGACGCCTCGGGTAAGCCGACAGATGTCTCCATCGTGAACTCTAGCGGGCATCATGAACTCGACAGCACGGCACGCAGCTGGATACTCAGCCGCTGGAGCTTCTTCCCCGCGACGGAGAACGGACACGCCATCGCGTCACGCGTGACGACGAAAATCGAGTTCACGCTGGATTCATGATCTGGCAAGCATTAATTACCCTATGGTAATTCGATTGAGCACTACGGCTATCTAACTTGACTTAGAGATAGATTCTGCTAGGATAGATTGGTTATTTGCTATCATCTAACATTTTACCAAGTACGGAATGAAGAATATCATCAAGAGAATGCGTCAGTACTACCCTCTATCCGAAGAGGCTATAGACGAATTACGACAATTGACTATCGTTCAGGAAAGACCACAGGGGCATCTGCTCATCGAAGCGGGAAAACTCGCTGGCTATCTCTACTTTATCGAGAAAGGTCTCTCGCGCTCCTTCTGTATCATCAATGGAAATGAGGTGAATAGCTGGTTCTCCTACGAAGGTGACATGACATTCAGCCTGAATGAGCTCTACTTCGGCACGGCTGGTTTCGAGTCGGTAGAGCTATTAGAAGACAGCCTCTTGTATGCCGTCCCCATCAAGGAATTCAACGAACTACAAGAAGTGAACCTCGAAATCTGCAACTGGTCGCGCATCTGCCACCAGCATCACCTACACCGCACCCAGTGCTCGCGCCTCGCGCAGCTCAGCCTCTCCGCTGAAGAACGTTATCTAAAACTCCTCGCCGAGCAGCCTAAACTCATGCAGCGCATTCCGCTGAAGTACATCGCATCTCATCTAGGCGTGACCCCACAGAGCCTCAGCCGTGTGCGAGCGAATCTTAATAAAAACACAAACTAAATACTTCATGAACACCACTACCACTAAGCACGACCTCACCTGGGTCGACTACCTGCGCGTCATCGCGTGTTTCCTCGTCGTCCTCGCCCACTGCTGCGATGCCTACGTCTCCGCATCCTCTGCCGAGAGCTTCATGGCTGGCTCTATCTGGGGCACCTTCTACCGTCCCTCCGTCCCCCTCTTCATCATGATCACAGGCGTGCTGCTCATGCCTACGTCCATGCGCATCGCTGAGTTTTACTCACGCCGCCTGAAGCGCGTGCTCATCCCCTTCGCCTTCTGGAGCATCCTCTCCCCCTTCCTCTTCTACATCCTCGTATCGAGTGTCACGATGCTTAATCCGACGATTAACCCTGACCACCACACAATCACCGCTGTGCTGAACAATGTGTGGCTGTGGATCTTTAGCTTCAACTACAGCACGATTCCTTACTGGTATGTCTACATGATGGTAGGCGTGTACCTCATCATCCCCATCATCTCTGTATGGGTGAAGCAAGCGACACAGCAAGAACTCAAGATGGTTTTAAAACTCTGGTTCTTCACCACATTCATCCAGTACATCGAAATCATCCTCCCCTTCATCGGCTATCAGGGGAACTACGGCAGCTTCGGTATCTTCGGGAACTGCTCTTGGAATATCTACACCACCTTCCAGTATGTCGGCGGCTTCATCGGCTACGTCTTACTCGCCCACTACCTCGTGAAGTACCCTGTGCAGTGGAGCATGAAGAAGACAGTCGCGCTCTGCATCCTCGGCTGGGTCGTCGGCTACGCCATCTCCTTCGGAGGCTTCCACTACGTGCGCAATACCTATCCCGATAACTTCAACATGCTAGAGATCCCCTGGTCCTACACGAGCTTCAATGTCGTCATCATGACCGTGCCCATCTTCCTGCTCATCCAGAAGATGAACCTGCGCCCCTGCGCCCTCATCACGAAGCTCGCCGAGTACAGCTACGGCATCTTCCTCATCCACTTCGTGATCGTGCACGCCTGCTACGAGTTCGTCTCGCGCGTCATCATCATTCCTCCATTCTTCCAGCTCTTTGTCGTCGTCCTCGTCAGCTTCCCCATCTCGGCACTGATCATCGCAGGACTGCGCCAGATCTCGCTGTTTAGGAAATTAACCTAGTCATCGTAGCATCATTT